>NZ_FTPU01000044.1 GCF_900108115.1 Epilithonimonas bovis DSM 19482 | reverse complement strand
AACGCTCATTAGAAACATGGTTTTGTACCAAATTAAGAATGAAAGATTAGAATTTTGCATAATCGTTCCACTTTTCAAGGAAATTCTTTTACGACACTTTTTGCATTCGTAGCTCCAGATGCTTTTAATCCAGAAATGCTCCTTGTGACCGCACTTGCAAACCACTCCGATTTTATCTCTCTGCTCCTTAAAATGAATTCTGCAATCTTCCTCTCTCCCAAAATGCGTTGTAAAACTAAATATATTCATCTAACTAATTAAATTATAAGTAAATATACGAAATTATGTGTAATTACGGATATTCATAAAATATTTTAATAAATTTAATAGAATTACTGAAAAATAATCCCGTAAACGCAAAAATCCAAATTATTTTCAACCTGCTGATCAAAAATGAGTCTGGAAACTTAAAAAATCAATTATCAGCCTGATATTACACATTAATTGAGAAAAATTTTAACCATTATACGATTATATTGATTAAAATTAAACTTATTATTACATTTAGTTTTATTTTTAAGCCATTCGATATAAATTTGCATTATAATTTTAATTAAAACATCAAAAATATAGATTTACCATGTGCGGAATTGTATGTGTATTTGACACCAAACAAAAAAGTGACGCTATCAGACCCCAGATATTAGAAATGTCAAAAAAAATAAGGCATAGAGGGCCAGACTGGTCAGGCATTTATCAGAATGACAACGTCATCTTCTCCCATGAGAGACTGGCGATTGTCGACCCAACATCTGGGAAACAACCCCTTTTTACAAAAGATAAAAAAGTAGCTTTAGCTGTAAACGGTGAGATATACAACCATCAGGAATTACGCAAAGAATTCCCTGATTATGACTTCCTTACCCAGTCTGACTGCGAAGTTATCCTTGCTCTGTACAGGCGCGACGGGAAAAACTTTCTTGAAAAACTGAACGGTATTTTTGCTTTTGCCCTTTATGACGAAGAAAATGACGCTTACCTCATCGGCCGCGACCACATGGGAATTATCCCACTCTACATGGGTTGGGACAAAAGCGGGAATTTTTATGTAGCTTCGGAACTTAAGGCGCTTGAAGGTGTCTGTAATAAGATAGAAGAATTTTTACCAGGCCACTTCCTATACAGCAAAGACGGCCAGGAACTACAACAGTGGTATAAAAGAGACTGGGAAGATTATAACAACGTAAAAGATAACCCAACAGATATATCAGCCATCAGAAAAGGCCTGGAAGAAGCCGTCCACAGGCAACTGATGAGTGATGTGCCTTATGGCGTACTTTTGTCAGGAGGCCTTGACTCCAGTATTATTGCAGCCATCACAGCAAAATTTGCGCGCCAAAGGATCGAAAGTGGTGACACTCAGGAAGCCTGGTACCCAAGACTGCACAGTTTTGCGATTGGGCTGGAAGGATCACCGGATTTGGCCGCTGCCCAAAAAGCGGCTGATTATATTGGATCCGTACACCATGAGATCAAATACACTGTTCAGGAAGGGCTGGATGCCATTAAGGATGTCATCTACCATCTAGAGACGTATGATGTAACTACCGTACGAGCCTCCACACCGATGTATCTTTTGGCAAGAGTCATCAAATCGATGGGGATAAAAATGGTACTTTCCGGAGAAGGCTCAGACGAATTATTCGGAGGTTATCTGTATTTTCACAAAGCACCTTCTGCTCAGGCTTTTCATGAGGAAACTGTAAGGAAATTGGGTAAACTGCACCTCTATGACTGCCTGAGAGCTAACAAATCATTGATGGCATGGGGCATAGAAGGCAGAGTGCCATTCCTTGACAAAGAATTTATGGACATCGCCATGACGATCAATCCCAAAGATAAAATGATAACGCCGGAAAGAATGGAAAAATGGGTTCTCAGAAAAGCTTTTGAAGACATCCTGCCCGAAAGTATTGCATGGAGGCAGAAAGAGCAGCTCAGCGATGGCGTTGGTTATTCCTGGATAGATACACTGAAACAAGTAGCCGAAGACGAAGTCTCTGACGAAATGATGGCCAACGCCAAATACAGATTCCCGATCAATACACCAATGAGCAAGGAAGAATACCGCTACAGAACTATTTTTGAAGAACTCTTCCCGAGTGATTCAGCAGCAAGTTGTGTACCGTCTGTCCCTTCTGTGGCTTGTTCCACACCTGTCGCCCTGGAATGGGACGAAGCATTCAAGAAAATGAACGACCCAAGTGGCCGCGCTGTAAAAGTCCATGAAACAGCTTACTAACAATTACTAACTATACTAACTGAAAAGCACAACTTGCGGGTTGTGCTTTTCTATTATTGATGATGTTGTTGCTGCGCCTGCTTCAGGCGTTTTTTGCGCCGTTCGTAGATAATCTCGGTAATTTTTCCGCCTATCCACGAGAAAGGGAAAAATATGAGAAAGATAGATATCTTGTAAAAAACGGGATGGTAGGGATAAATAATAATATCCAGCATCGCGATAAACAGCATGATAAACCCTATCAGTATTGCATACGCTACTTTAGCATATTTTACAATAATAGCCGTTACCACACCACCAAAAGTAACCCCAAGGCCACCAAAGAAAAGCAATGCTATGAAGAAAGAATCTTTCCCCTGAACAGACTCCAGAAGAAGCCCCCAGTGCTCAAACGGTGCAAACTCTTTATAAGTAACCCAGTCCGAGTCAATCTTAACTCCCAAGGTTATAATGAGTGCTGCAACAGCCAAGCCTGCTAAAACGCCTAAGGTATTCCTGAGAAAGTCCATCTAGTTTGTAAAAGCGATCATTGATATTTCTACATCTACATTTTTTGGCAGGCAGGACACCTGCACGGTTTCCCTGGCCGGATATTGGCCGTTATCAAAATAGGATGCGTAAATCTCGTTAACAACTGCAAAGTCATCCATATTCTTTAGGAAAATAGTTGTTTTAACAGCATTGGAAAAATCCATACCGGCTTTGCGTAGTATTGCCTCCAGGTTTTTCATCACCTGATGCGTTTCTTTGTCAATGCCCTCTACCAGTTTACCGGTGGCAGGATCCACAGGAATCTGCCCTGATATATATAATGTCCCGTTGACCAGGCAAGCCTGAGAATAAGGCCCAATAGCTGCCGGTGCTTCTTCTGTATGGATGATGTTCTTCATTTTTAAAAGTAATTTTTACAAAACTATACAAATTTTCATTAAATCCTAAAAACTACTGTTAGGCTGTGTAAAACTTCGCTCTTTATATTTCACAGCATCTTTTAGGATATTGGCTTTGATACCGATGAAAAAATCATACACTTTATACTGGCCAAATGGTACCCAGTTAAACGTAATAGTAAAGCTACGCTGATCCCTGGCAAAACCCAGCCTGGTATAAGCCAGTGTTTTATTAACTACATCGTAATTGGTACTGCCATTGATATTCCAGTATGGTGTAAGTTTGATACTGCCATCCAGTCCCACAGTTGCCACTTTCGTGCCCAATTTTGACAAACCTTTTGTATAGGCGTAGTTAGCATTAACATTAAGTGTCCATGTTGGGCTATAGTGGGAATAATTATCATCATCAAAGTAATAATTCTCATTCCTGATCTCGCCCTTCTTTTTATAAACTTTGGCCAGATCTTCTTTTTTCCCAAAAATTGCTTCACTCATTGGATATGATAACTGAAGATTAAATCCCTGTAAGCTAAAATGCCCAAAATTTTCTGTCCTGATACCTGTTGTACTATAATCATCAAAGAGGATCTGGTAAGGCTCTATGGTAAGGCTAGAGTTGACATTCAGTTTATTATTGAAAAAAGAAGACTGCGCATTGACACTGAAGACGGACCATTTGTACTTTTCAGCGGCAAAATTATATCCCCCCGAGATATTGAGTGACTCAAATATTTTTACCTTTTTGATCCCGGTAGAATCTGACTTAGACCGAACCTTCATCTCCAGATTATTAACAATGTTAAAGCCAACACTCTGCACCAGCCCCGTAGTTGGTGCGCCGTAGATGCCGTTATCAAAAATACTGTAAGCCGTCATCTCGCCCCTTGCATTGGAATAATTCCTGTAATAACCCCATGACGACGCTCCAAAATCCGGAGAATAGTTGAAGCTCACGCTTGGCGTAACCATATGGCGAACCGCAACAATTGGCGAATTTTTACTGAAATTCTTTTGCCCGTACAACACTGTCTGTAAACTGGCACTGGTAGAAAATGTAGAAAAACCTGCAACCTTATTAGTATAATTATCTTCCACCAAATTGGTTAGTGGATTATAGGATTTATCAAGAATTTTGGTTGTCAGAACATTATCCGCATTAGCACTTAAAGTGAAAGTGAAATACTTAGCTACTGTTGTATTGGTTGAGATCGAAATACTATTCTTGGCACCGGTTTTCATATCCTTCCACATCTGCTGTTTGAATATCTCATCCTCTGTCGTAGTTACATAATTGCTGAGGGCAAAACCTGTATTCACATTAATATTCTCCAAAAGGCCGGTCCTGACGCCGGTTTTTGGTTTGAAAAGGTAAAACTGATTCACCGCAATCGTCATATCCGGCAGCCTGATATCAGTAAGCCCTGTTTTAAAGTTCTGGTTATACCCAGCACTGGCGCTTATGGTTATCGGCAGATTCAGAAACCGCTTAGTTACATTAATCCTGGAAGTCTGCGTCGTATTAAGCACATTGCCATTGAAGATATAATTATTATTAACCGTATTGTTATAAAACTTGCTGCTGACAATATCCACACTCGCATTGAAGGTGAAATAAGGATTAGCCTTGGAGTCCTGGGAATGGCGCCACGCAATCCGGAAGGTTTTTGTTTTGGAATAGTCATCCAAACCTTTTATCCCACGCACCGTATAGCCATAATCTGCCGCAAAATTACCATTGTACCGGTATTTTTTGAGATAATTAAGTTCCGGTTTTATATTCCAGCTTCCCTTCGTATAAAGATCGGATAAGATTTTAAGATCAAAATGGTCGCCTATGGGCTGATAATACCCCAGACCATTCAGGAAAAACCCAACATCCTGACGCTCACCAAAACTGGGAATTAATATTCCGGCAGATCTTTTATCAGAAAACGGAAGAATAGCAAACGGCATTATAAGCGGTGTTGGCACCTGCTCTATGTACATCTGTATAGGCCCGGTAACCAACTGTGAATTGTTTTTACCTTTAATCAGTTTGATATTGGGCGCCGACATATGATAATCCGGCAAAGAATCTTTTTTCTTAAGAAAATACTCGTCGGTGGTAAAAATGGCTTTCCTCATAAAGAAAACCGAATCGTTATACTTTTTGGTTCTCTCAGCTACCACTACCCCTTCATTCTCCTCCGTCCTTGCATTAAAGGCGATGGCCTGGCGCGTTTTATAGTTATAGATTACCTCGTTGTACTCATACTTTTTACCACCCTGTGTTGCGACAGCCGGCGTGGTAATCTTGCCGTTTTTATCCTGTTCGCCACGGGCATATATTTTCCCGGTATCCCAATCGATCCTGATATAATCAGCGTCGATCTGCATATCCTGATAGATAATCTGAGCTTTTTTACTTAGAAAAGTCTGTTTGTTGGAGATAGAAGAGCTGCTTTTGTATTCAGCTTTGGTTTTTACCACATCATCCAGCTGTTCTTTTGGAACGATGCTGTCCTTTTTGACGGATACGGTATCACGAGACACTATTAGAGTATCGTTCGCACCACGTTTTTCACCTATATTTTGAGGCACAGTTTGTGCTAAAATATTGTTAAAAATTAGGATATTTAAAATTAGTAATATACTTTTGAAAATACTTCGAGCCAATGCAGTCATTCTGAAATTGGGTTCAAAATTAATTAAATTTTAAAGACTAAAATGACTAGCCCTCTATTTTATAAGAAAATTTTTCTTCTTTTAACATTTATTATTGGTTGTAACTTCTTCTTTTCTCAGAAAAAATTCACCATTGTCCTGGATGCAGGCCATGGCGGCAGCGACATCGGTGCCAATCGCTATTACAGTGATATAGGAACTGTTATGGAAAAAAATGTAACACTTGGCATTGTATTGAAGCTGGGTCGTATGCTGGAGAAAAACAAAGACTATAAAGTGATCTACACCCGAAAGATAGATGAATATCCATCGTTAACCTACAGGACAGACCTGGCTAACCGAAGCAAAGCCGACCTGTTCATCTCCGTGCATGTTAACTCGTCGCCCAGTAAAAGTGCCACAGCGCAGGGAACCGAAACTTTTGTACAGGGCCCCAACCAAAATAAAACCAATCTGGATGTTGCCAAAGCCGAGAATGACGTAATTTTCCTTGACGAAAAGGATAAAGAGAATTTTGCTTCCTACAATCCCAGTTCCCCGGAATCTCTTATTGCATTAAAAATCCAGCAAAGCAAATACCTGGAGGCGAGCCTCATCATTGGTGGCCTGGTAGAAGATAATTTTGTAAAAAAAGACAAAAGACTTTCCCGTGGTGTAAAACAGGAAAACCTGCACGTACTAAGGATGAACGCAATGCCATCTATCCTAATAGAAACAGGATTTGTAAACAATTATGATGACGCCCATTATATCTCTACCGAAGAAGGCCAGCAGGCTATTGCAGAAAGTATTTTTAATGCCATCATCAGCTACAAAAAAATGGTAGACCGGAACGTAAAAGAGCCGGAACCGGAGAAACCAGTGGAGCAACCACTCAAAAATGATTTCAGGATATTACTGATGAGCACACCTAATAAATATAATGAGAACGATCCCGCTCTCAAAGGGCTCAAGTACATCTTGCCAATCAAAGAAAACGGCGCATACAAATACTATTACGGGACAACCAACTATGCATCTGTAAGAGATACCAATCTAAAAACAGCAAAAGACGCAGGCTTCCGAAATGCTATGGCAATCAGTTTTATGCCAAATCAGACCTTGGGTGTCGGTTACTATACTCTGGAAATATACGCCGGTAAGGACAAACTCGATTCTAAGTCAACGGTGATGAAAATTCTTCCCAATATGACAAGGAACAAAGAAAATGGTATTTTTTACTACACCTCCGGACAGTACAGAACTCTTGAAGATGCTATAAAAGCACAAAAAGAGCTTGAAAATAAAGGAGTTACAAATGCCATTATCGAGAAAAAACTAAAATAAAAAAAATGTTGCAAGTGTAAAACAAACGCCCTATTTTTGCACTCCGAAATCACGAAACGGCCTATTCGTCTAGTGGTCAGGACTCAAGGTTTTCATCCTTGCAACAGGGGTTCGATTCCCCTATAGGCTACAAAACCGGAAAATTATCTATTGGATTACTTTTCCGGTTTTTTCATTTTTAGATAGTCAGCACTACAAAATTTATCTTTTAAAAATATTCACAAATTGTTCCCGAATATAAAAAGCCAATTTTAATGTGGTACTTGTTTCAATTTTATAAACACGAATAGAAAAACCCAAATACTTTTTTTTGTGCATGCTTTATCTATCCAATCCACTTCTATTATTATATGACACAAAGATAAATTCCGTGATCAGCATCTTCTTTATTATCTACGCTATTAAAAGCCTCAGATAGCACTGCCAAAAGAATCCAAATTGATTTTCAACTTGTTACAATACTTTTTCGCCAGTTTATGAAATGATAGAAGATAGCCGATTCTACCGGCACCATTGAAATTTTAGAAAAAATTGCACGAAAATTTTTATTTTTAAAAAATATTATTATTTTTGCACCGCCTTAGAGAAAAGGAATATGAAGTCTGAAAGCTTTAACCAAGGTCAATCAGATTTTATGAAGAAGGCGAAAAAAAATAAAACTTTATTTTAAAAAAAAATTTGCAAATTAAAAATTAGTTTTTATCTTTGCACCCACATTTGAACGTTATGGCAAATCATAAATCAGCACTTAAGAGAATCAGACAAAACGAAGCAAGAAAACTTCGTAACAGATACTACCACAAAACTGCTAGAACAGCTTTGAAGGTATTGAGAAATGAAGAGGACAAAACAGCTGCAACTGAGCAATTACCAAAAGTAATATCTTTGTTAGACAAATTGGCTAAGAAAAACATTATCCACAAAAACAAAGCAGCTAACTTAAAAAGCAAATTAACTAAGCACGTTAACGGCTTAGCTTAATATAAATCCTGGCCCGTTCGTCTATCGGTTAGGACCTCAGATTTTCATTCTGGTAAGAGGGGTTCGATTCCCCTACGGGCTACAAACCTTCGGAAAATTTTCCGAAGGTTTTTGCTTTTATAGCCATGGTCAATATTCTCACTTGGTTTGTCGTTAAATTATAACTGTTTGTCGATTTTTGTTTGGAAAAACAGTCAATAATGATACATTTGACAAAAAAAAATACAGATGTACATTTTAATTGCTTTAGCTTTGGTTCTGCTGACACTATTCTTAATCAATGCTAAGTTCTTTGACGGACTGCGAACCAGGAAGGCCAGAAGCTTCGAATTCTTTATCTCTGTGATCTCAACATTTACCGGTTTCTTTATCGCACTAAGCCTTAATACGATCTTGTCTGATATTAATCAAAAGAAGAATCTTGTTAAAGTTTTGGATGCAACCAATCTGTCTTTGGAAAACAGTGAGATGAAAACCCAGGGTATGTATCTTAATGCAGCAAAAAAAGGAGCTGACATTTCTGAAATTATACAGTACGCTCCTCTAGAAATCCCAAAACTCTACTCTAATATGGAAACTAATACGCTTGTGAGCGATTATTTCCTATCCAATGCTTTCCAGGCCTATATATTGTGTAATGACAATCTTCAAACTTTTGTAAAAAGTGCTAACGCAACCAATGCACCGGCTGAAAAGAAAATACAGATCCTTCAAAAATATTTAGCCCACCTTGATCTGGCCAAGCAAATCAATACACTGGAAATAAAAAGGTTAAACGGGGACATTTCTCAATCTGACGAAGATCAGGAACTACAGAAATTAACACAACAAATTAAGAATAACTAAAAGATGAAAAAAAAACATTTTAATATTGGCTTTCCTAGCAATAGTATTGTCAGCTAACAGTTGCAAAAAAAATGAAGCTTCGGAAACCAAGATAGACTTTACCCAATCGTATGAGGATGCAGCACTAACTTTGTCCAACGCACAGAAAAAATATGACCAGGCGGTCGCTTCCAACGACCCTGTAAGAATAGAAGCTGCCAAACAAGAGTTGCAGGCTGCGCAAACAAAATATGTAGAAAGCAAAAAAGTATATGTAGCGCAAGGCGGAACCGTAAAAGCAGAATACGAAAACTATTCGTCTACTGCCACGCAGCCTCTAGGTACACAAGCATCCAACACGGTTAAAAATATCGTAAGAGGAAAAGACAGCCTTATCACCGGAAAAGTATCTGCTGCAGTAGAAAACAGAGCCAATGCCGTACAAAAACAAGTTAACGACGAAAAGACCAGGATTACTCAGGAAACCAAAAAGAAAGTTGCTGATGTAAAAGCTTCTGCAGATAAAACCAAAGAAGATTTCAAAAAATCAGCAGAAGAAACCAAGAAGTCAGCCAATGAAGAAATCAACAAGGCCAAACAAAGCCTGAACAGCCTTCTCGGTAAATAATCATCCTCTACTATTATACTTAATTCAAAAAAACCTTAGAAATTTCTGAGGTTTTTTTACTTTTACATGAATTATCAGTGTATATGAAATCAGCATGATTTGGAATCCCAATGAAAAATTTGGCGACCGCATATAACATCTGAAAAAAAACCTCAATCTACATATGAAAATCCTTATCCTCAACGGCCCCAATCTCAACCTGCTGGGAACCCGCGAACCGGAGATCTACGGTTCCGTCTCTATGGGAGATTATCTGACACAACTGCAGAATGATTTTTCTTCGGAGGAGATTCTCTATTTTCAGTCCAACATAGAGGGCGAATTAATCAATCGTTTACAGGAAGACGATTACGATGCTGTTGTAATCAATCCGGGAGCTTTTACACACTATTCTTATGCTATTGGGGACTGTCTCAAAAATATTACCAAACCAAAGATTGAAGTGCATATCAGTAATATCTATAAACGGGAAGAGTTCCGTAAAAAATCTGTTACGGCAGAAAGTTGCGATGCTGTAATTTCTGGTTTTGGGATGAAGGGTTATAAACTGGCTGTCCAGAGCTTAGAGAAATGTTAGAACTTAGATATTAGATTTAAAATCAATGCTTTAAATCTTGAAAAACATTATTAATTATAACAAATGCTTAAAATAACTTATAGCATTTTTAATTATAAAAAGACTTTAGGGCACTTATCAAAAAAAAAGCGGAATATAATTTCCGCTTTTGCTATTTGATTTCTGTGACAAATTCGTCTGTTGGTGTTCTGTATTTTTTCAGGTTTACCAGCCAGTCTCCCGCTTCTTCCCTAAAGCCGAGTGGTAAAATAACAACGCTTCTAAGCCCTTTTTCATTCAGATGTAATAATTCATCCAAAGCCTTATTGTCAAAACCTTCCATTGGTGTTGCATCAACTTTTTGTTCTGCTGCCGCTGCAATAGCCAATCCAAAAGATATATAAGCCTGTTTTGCAGCGTGTGCTGCATGCCACTCAGTACCAAGCGGCTCATACAATCCCCAGAGCCTGGTTTTATAATCGTCCATCGCTTCCTTAGGAATTCCTCGTAATGCGGTTGTCTTCTCAAACACTTCCGAAATACTGTTGTGCGTATAACCATCCCATGCTGCCCATACCAAAAGATGGGATCCGTCTGTGATCTGAGCCTGATTAAAAGCAATCGGCTTAATCTGTTCCAGCAATTCTTTGTTGGTGATGACAAATAACCTGTAAGGCTGTAACCCTGACGATGAAGGTGCAAGCCTCGCGGCTTCTGTAATATAGTCCACTTTTTCCTGAGGAACTGGTTGCCCGTTCATTTTCTTTGTAGCGTAACGCCAATTAAGATCTTCTAATAAACTCATTGATTGATAATTTTTGATTTTAAGAATTCAAATTTATAAAATAAAAGTTTATTTTTGTAATTAGGTTACTAAAAGTTATCATTACAAAAAAGTAACCTTATTGTCAATCAAACAGATATGAAAATTAAGTGTTGTAAAGAAAATCTCCTGGCGGTACAGGATACGATGGACATCCTAAAAGGAAGGTGGAAAATCCAAATCATCGCTGCGCTGTGTTATAACAAAATGCGCTTTTCTGACCTGCAAAAAGAAATAGACGGGATTTCTGCAAAGATGTTAAGCAACGAGCTGAAAGACCTTGAAGTTAATCAACTGGTAACAAGGACAGTTCTAAACACACAGCCTATAAGTGTAGAATATGAGTTGACCAAATATGGCTATACGCTGAAGAAAATTATTGAACAGCTTGCAGAATGGGGAATTAGCCACAGGAAAAAAATCATCAGTGATGATAGAACTATAGTATAAAAAAATGAGGCTTATCAGCTTATCATTAAGATTAGCCTCATTTTAAATTTTACTTCTTGGTGAAGTTGTATGTTTTAAAATGCTGTCATTCACATTCCCGGAATAGTAACAGCCGAAAATATTAAAAATGAAAAAAATGATTCCTACAATAAGAATATATTTCTCATCATATTTTTGAAACGGATTAAAAATAGTTTTCCAGGTCATAACTTAGTCTTTTACAGTAATATTCGGTTTGATTTTTAACAATTCATTCTTAAATTCTTCGTAGTTTTTTGGTGAAATAATAATGCTGCCGTTGGTATAATAGATCTGCACCCGGCCAAAGATGCTTGGCGCAGGTGATGATAAAGGATTCCATGTTTTTTCTATCCTGCTGATTTCATCAATATTAATTTTTGTGGTACCGAAGATTGAATTCTGTATATAAAGCTTTTGAGAATCGATGCGGTAACGGATCCCAAAAATAACAACCAACACAAAACCTAATATCAGCACAGGCGCTATTAATGCTTTCCAACTCTCGCTCTTAATGGCAGAAAAATTGGAAACAGCTATGATCAACAAAATTGGAATAACAAGTTCCCAACCAATCTTAACAGGAATATTTTTCATAAAATATTAATTTTCTTGTTGCATATTTTTCACTTTATCTATAAGATCATCCATTTTGTTTCGCATGGTAGGATAAGACAGTTGCGCCTGTTTTGCCATTTCTTTGATACTGCCGCTGGACAGGAAAAAATTAAGTATAAAATCCTGTTCCTCTCTGCTGAGCTTCAATAATGTAGGGAGTTCATAATCACCATTCACAAGCGTCCCACAGTCCGGGCATTTCATTTGGCTAACGTTAAGATTATGATCGCAGCTTGGGCAAAATATGGGCAGTTTCATTAATATTATTTTGACAAATGTAATATTAATTTTAATAAAGTTAAAATATTTTTTAATAAAACTAAAATAACACTTGATTACAAAATGACTTCTAATAAAATTTATGGTTTTTCATAAGATTAATTTGACTAATTTTGAGTATCAAAAAAGATTATATGTAATTGCCATAATTGGAAACGCTGAAGATCAGAGAAGATTAAGCAATTTATATGACCATTTAAAAAATATAATTTAACTATGAAAAAACTAATTGCCTCTGTCCTGTTATGCAGTGTCCTGAGTTCTTGCATTGTAAGTACTGCAGCAAAAGTTGTAAAAACTACCGCAAAAGTTGCCGTAGGAACAGTGAAAGTAGCTGCAAAAGGCACAGGATGGGTCATCCAGAAAGCCAATGGGAAAATTAATGAAGACCGCCTAAACGGCAAATGGAAAGTTGTTGGTTTTTACAGAGGGACTTTTGATGAGTTTTCTGCCACCGAAAATCCAGAGAATCTTTTCACCTGCACCTCCGGGGATGAGATCTACGAATTTAAAATGAACAAAGAAAAAATGTGGCATTATGACTGCGGCAGTTCTGACGGCCAAAAGTTTAAGATCAAATATTCTTTTGAAAAAAATGATGAAACCAAATCCAAAGAAAACATGGTTACTTACGGGCCTGGCTATTTCACAATCATCAATGTGACAGGCGATAAGCTGGTGCTGGAAGGCTATTTTGCACAGGATAACGGTAACAAAATCAAAAGTATCTGCACGCTGGAAAAAACAAGATAAACAATATTCTTAATCAATAAAAAAAATCGCCATTTTATGAAAATGGCGATTTTGTTATCAAACCTGAATAACTCCCAGATTGAATTTTTCTGTGATAGGAGAATGATTGGCAGCTTCTATTCCCATACTAATCCATTTCCTGGTATCTACAGGGCTGATGATAGCATCGGTCCAAAGCCGTGCAGCAGCGTAGGTAGGTTGTGTCTGGCGGTTATAGTCTTTCAGTATTTTATCAAGTATATCTTTTCGTTCTTCTTCTGAGATTTGTTTGCCCTGCTTCTTAAGCGCAGATTCCTGAATCTGAAGCAACACATTGCCGGCTTGTGAGCCGCCCATTACAGCCAGTTCTGCCCAAGGCCAGGCAACAATCAGTCTTGGGTCATAAGCTTTGCCACACATGGCATAGTTCCCAGCACCATATGAATTACCGGTAATGACTGTAAATTTTGGCACCACAGAATTGGCAACAGCATTCACCATTTTTGCGCCGTCTTTTATGATCCCGCCATGTTCTGATTTGGAACCTACCATAAAACCTGTTACATCCTGTAAAAAGACCAATGGTATTTTTCTCTGATTACAGTTGGCAATAAATCTCGTCGCTTTGTCCGCAGAGTCGGAATAAATAACACCACCGAATTGCATCTCGCCTTTACCGCTTTTAACTAATTTTCTTTGGTTGGCAACAATCCCAACACTCCATCCGTCGATTCTAGCCGTTGCGCAAATAATACTTTTGCCATAATCAGGCTTATACTCATCATATTCCGAATTGTCAACCAGACATTTGATAATCTCGAAAGTGTCATATTGCTCAGATCTTACAGCTGGCATTATCCCAAAAATGTTATCCGGATCTTCTTTCGGAGGTGCACTTTCTATTCTGTCGAAGCCAGCTTTATCATAATCACCGATGGATTTCACAATGTTTTTGATCCGATCCAGGGCATCTTTGTCATCTTTGGCTTTATAATCTGTAACACCGGATATTTCGCAGTGTGTGGTGGCACCGCCAAGAGTTTCGTTATCAATATTTTCTCCAATAGCTGCTTTTACTAGATAACTTCCTGCCAGGAAAATGCTGCCCGTTTTATCCACAATCATCGCCTCATCACTCATAATCGGAAGATATGCACCACCGGCAACACAACTCCCCATAATAGCAGAAATCTGAACAATACCGTTGGCACTCATTTTAGCATTATTTCGGAAAATCCTGCCAAACATCTCTTTATCAGGGAAAATCTCATCCTGCATCGGGAGATAAACCCCGGCAGAATCAACCAAATAAATGATTGGCAAACGGTTCTCCATTGCGATCTCCTGGGCTCTTAGGTTCTTTTTTCCTGTAATGGGAAACCATGCGCCAGCTTTTACAGTGGCATCATTAGCGACCACAATACATTGTTTACCAGAGATGTAACCTATTTTTACAATAACGCCGCCAGCTGGGCATCCGCCTTCCTTCTCGTACATCTCATATCCGGCAAATGCACCAATCTCTATAGAGTCAGAATGCTGGTCAAAGAGATAGTCCACGCGTTCCCTTGCGGTCATTTTGCCCTGATCATGCTGCTTTTGGAGCGCTTTTTCGCCACCTCCCAGTTTTATTTTTGCCAGAGTACGTTTAATTTCAGAATATTTGAGCTTATTGAGATCTTCTCTTTTATTGAATTCCAAATCCATGAACTTTCTTTTGGCTTAAAGATAAAATTTTTTACTTATTAAAGGCTAGTTTTTCCAGAAACCTTAGATTACTGCATAGCACTTCTCATTGATGAATATCAATCCGGCTTATTGGTGTGTTTTTTTTTCTGTTGTAATATGTAAATCTTAATAAAAACGAGATTTTTATTTCTATTTTTACAAATCAAATCACAGCGTTTTCCAATGAAGAATTCTTACCTGATAAGGTTGCATTTTATCGTTTTTTTATGGGGTTTTACGGCAATTTTAGGTAAACTGATTCTGGCTAATGCACAAGCTTTGGTTTTCTACCGGATGCTATTTGCATCCCTATTCCTTTTTTTATACCTAAGGCTGGTAAAAGGGCAAAGTATCCGGGTGACAAAACCTTTGTTGCTACGGCTCGTGCTGATAGGAAGCGTGATGGCTCTGCACTGGCTGTTTTTTTTCCAGTCTATCAAAGTTTCTAATGTATCGATTGCTTTGTCCTGCCTTTCCCTTTCAACATTATTTGCTGCGTTTATAGAACCTTTGGTATTCCGCAGGAAACCCGACTGGACTGAGGTGATCATCGGGATTATCATTGTTATTTGTATTTCTTTGATTTTCAATGCAGAACTCAAATATAAGGAAGGGATTATCTACGGGATTTTTTGCGCCCTGTTCGGAACCATATTTTCTGTTTTCAACGGCAGGCTTTTTGGGAAAACAAGTTCCGGCAATATTATTTTTTACGAGATTGCGGGCGGTTTTCTGGTGATCAGCCTGTATTTTATTTTCACCGGCCAAATTTCGCAGTTCAGTGAAATAAGTTACCGGGATTTGGCGTTAATAGTTTTATTGGCTTCTGTTTTTACCGCCTACCCTATGTTTGAGAGCGTGAATCTGATGAAGTACATATCACCTTTTACACTGATTCTCACGGTTAACCTGGAACCTGTGTATGGGATTATTCTGGCTTTTTTTATCTTTGGAGCGTCTGAGCATATGAGTCCCGTTTTTTATGTGGCATCACTGGTAATGATTATCGCGATTGTGGTGAACGGCGTTATAAAATCAAGGCGGAAAAAGGAAGTTACAACAACAGATACCAACCATCTGTAAACCAATTTTGATGAAAAGAATTTTATTTTTTTTACTGATTATAATTACCCAGACCGCGGATGCCCAAATCATCAGAAAATATTCCAATGAATTTCTGAATATTGGTGCCGGAGCCCGTGGGCTGGCTATGGGTGGCGCGGTGGTCTCTAATCAGGATGATGTCTACTCACCCATGTGGAATCCCGCCGGGCTTATAAAGATCGACAGAGACTGGCAGGCTGCTGCCATGCACGCAGAATATTTTGAATCTATTGCCAAATACGATTACATCGCCTACGCAAAACCTTTGGATTATGGCAATGGCGTTTTTGCTGTTTCTTTGGTAAGGCTGGGTGTAGATAACATCCTTAATACGACCCAGCTCATTGATGCCGAGGGTAATATTGATTATGATAAAATCAGTTCCTTTTCTACATCGGATTATGCCGCTTTGTTTTCGTATGCTTTTCACCCTAATGGCAATCACAAGCTGGATGTTGGCGCCACCGCAAAACTGGTTTACAGGAACGTGGGCAAGTTTGCAAGCGGTTATGGATTTGGATTTGATATAGGTGCCATTTATCATACCGATACCGATTGGAATTTGGGGTTTATGCTGAGAGATGCTACCACCACAGTCAATTTTTGGACGATCAATCAAAAGGAATTATCAGCAGTTGTGAATGGTGAAGAATTCAACCCCGCCCCTGCAGATAAGATGGAGATTACCATGCCCAAGCTTAATCTGGGTGTCAGCCGCACGTTTGAATTTAACAGAGATTTAAAACTATTACCGGAAGCGGGCGTCAATATCGACTTTGCCAAAACCGCAGCACTGGTTTCTACAGACTTTGCAAGCATTACACCTTATGCAGGTGGAGAACTGATTTTTCAGGATATGATCTTCGTAAGATTGGGCATCAACAGGTTCCAGACAGTTTCTGATATAGAAAACCTTAAAAGAACTGTTTCCTTCCAACCAAGCGCCGGTATCGGAATCCGTTACAAAGGCCTGACGCTGGATTATGCCATTACCAACTCCGGCATTGGAGGATCTAACTTTTATTCAAATTTCTTTTCTTTGAAACTTGACATGCAAGGTTTCAGGAATTAAAAATCTAAGTAGATGTAAGATAAAAGACTCACAATCTTTTTTTAGCATGCAAAATATATCATTAATAATTCTCAAGAACTTATTATTATGAAAAAAACATTTTCCCTTTTCTTATTCTTGCTAATGATCATCTCAAAAGCGCAAAACCTTTCTGATTACCAGTATATTTTGGTACCAAAAGAATTTGAAGATTTTAAAGCGAATAAAGCTTATGGTCTTAAGCCCTTGTTGGAAAAATCGCTGAAAGGTAAAAAATATGTCATTCTTTCTGATGACAGGAGCCAGTGGCCGGCGGATGCACTTACAAACCCGTGCCAGATGCTTTCTGCTAATTTGCTGGATGACAAAAGCCTGTTTCGTAACAAGATTATTTTACAGTTCAAAGATTGTAAAGGGACTAATGTTTTTGAAGAGAAGGCCAGCAGTTCTATCAAAGAGTTTGAGCCGGGTTTTCAGGATGCGTTAAAGCAAACTTTGATTAGGGTTCCTGTCTCTAACCCACAAATTAAAACCACTACAAAAACTGAAATCCCTGTAAGCCATCAGGAGCAGACCAAGTCATCTGCTTCAGAGCCGGAAAATAAAAAAACCGCTCAAAGGTACTCTAATGGTCAATTATTGCTTCAGAAAATACAGATTGACGCTCATCAGTTTATACTTATTGACGGCGAAAGTTCTGTTCCGTTTGCCACCTTCAGAGCGACAACAAAACCAGATGTTTTTCGGGTAAAACTTGGCTCCGGCGAGTCTACCATTGGCTATGTGGAAAATGGGAACATCGTTATTGAAACTCCGAATAACAATGGTGATTTTACAAAAGAAATATTTTCTGCAAAGTAAATTCTCCTGAAAATTACGATTTAACTTCTATTGATGGCCGGATAAGACTCCGGCCATTTTTGTCACAAAAAATAAATACTACTAAGAACAAAAAAACCGGAAGAGATTCTTCCGGCCATGATTAAATAGGTTTTCTTTTCAGTAATTTTTTATTCTTAAATATTTTACTATTAATATCCTAACAACTTCAGAACATCTTCGGGCCTTTGCTCCTCACGGAACAATTCGTAAGTAAAGTTGCCATCTTCGTCCTTATCAATCAAAATATGTTTTGGCTGCGGCATTAGACAGTGATGTACTCCTCCATATCCACCAATCGTTTCTTGATATGCTCCAGTATGGAAAAACCCGATGTAAAGCGGTTTTGTATCATTGTAAACCGGGAGGTAGATGGCATTGGTGTGCTGCTCAGAATTATAGTAATCATCAGAATCACAAGTTAATCCACCCAGGAAAACCCTCTCATAAGAATCATCCCAACGGTTAAGCGGCAACATGATAAAATGCCGGGAAATAGCCCAGGTATCCGGTAGCGTTGTCATAAAAGAAGAATCAATCATATTCCACTTTTCACGGTCATTCTGCCGTTTTTGAGAAATAATCTTGAAAAGATGGCCACCGCTCTCGCCTACCGTAAAACTCCCAAATTCTGTATAAATATTAGGTTCTTCAACACCTTCTTCTACACAGAATTTTTTGATCTGAGAAACAATCTCGTTGACCATATATTCGTAATCATAGTCGAAATTGAGTGAAGTTTTGATTGGGAAACCACCACCAATATTCAATGAATCAACTTCCGGAGCAATTTTTTTCAGTCTCGCATACACGCGGAGACATTTATAAAGTTCGTTCCAATAATAAGCCGTGTCTTTGATCCCCGTATTAATAAAGAAGTGAAGCATTTTGAGCCTTGCATTGGGATGTTCCGCAATTTTTTGGCTGTAATAAGGGATAATATCCTTGTAACCAATCCCAAGTCTGGAGGTATAAAATTCGAATTTTGGTTCTTCTTCTGACGCAATCCGGATTCCTATATTGAAGGTTCTGTCTATACTTTCTGTCAGCTTATCCAACTCGCGGTAATTATCAAGAATAGGCGTAATATTCTCAAAACCATTGTTAATCAAATCCGATATCTTGGCCAAATAATCATCCGTTTTGAAACCATTGCAGATTACCTCGATGTTTTTTTCCACCTTACCTTTATCATAAAGCGACTTTACAATGTCCATATCATAGGCAGAAGAGGTCTCCAGGCTAATATCGTTTTTTAGCGCTTCTTCCACAACAAAGGCAAAATGGCTGGATTTTGTACAGTAGCAATAACGGTAGGTCTTTTGATAGTCATTTTTTTCAAAAGCTTCCTTAAACCAAAATTTTGCCCTTTCTATATTCTGAGAAATTTTTGGTAAATAATTGAACTTCAGAGGCGTTCCGAATTTTTCCACAACTTCCATCAGGTTGATGTCATGAAACTTCAGATTATTCTCCTCTACATTAAACTCTTCTGTAGGAAAATAAAGTGTTTGGTCAATTAGTTCAGAATATTTTATTTTCATTTCGGGCTAAAAAAAATTAATTGTTTTACGATGCAAAAATGATTAAAAAAACTGAATTTCTGCGTTAATAATTTGATAAAAATTAAAGCCTTATTTACCAATAAAAACCAACAAATCACCATCAGAATAACGAATGGAAACATCCTGGTTCTCTGCCACATTTCTGGTTCCGATACGCTCGCCCAACATAAGGTCTTCATGATGCAATGGCCATTTAAGTCCGGTTGTTTCTATATTTTTCGCAACAGGAAACGGCATCAGTGAGATCATTTTCCCTTTAACGTTATCAATTGAGAATTCTTTTGGTATAAAATAATAGGACGAATATTCATCAAAAAATTTCAGATTAATTTTATCTTTAAAGAAAAATGCCACGCTGAGATTGCCAAGAAAATGATCCTGTTCGCCGCCGCTTGCCCCAAAAACATCAATATTTTTAAATCCTTTTGCAATGATTAATTCCAACGCTTTATGGAAGTCAGTTTTGTTCTGGTCAGGTGTTTCTATAATTTCGAAACTGTAATACTGAGCTTGCCGGATGATTTCGTTTTCAATCTGACGTGAATCAAAATCGCCTGAAATAAAATCCAGCATTCCCAGCGGAAAATGCAGCTTTTCCAAATAATGAAACGCGCCATCTGTACAGGCAATC
Organism: Epilithonimonas bovis DSM 19482; assembly: GCF_900108115.1. GTDB lineage: Bacteria > Bacteroidota > Bacteroidia > Flavobacteriales > Weeksellaceae > Epilithonimonas > Epilithonimonas bovis. The sequence goes on along the minus strand of NZ_FTPU01000044.1, from coordinate 4,651 downwards.
AGCGCATAACCTGACAGATCCGGAATAGTTTTTGGCGCATCGCCGTTGATGAAAAGAAGCGCTTTATTTTTCATTACTTTTTTTGTTTCCATTTGAAGAAAAAACCTTTTTCGGTTGATTGATGATTATTATAACCTGGAAGTATCATTTTTGTAACTTTTGTGGTTATAAAAATCAACTCCTGTCATTCGGATTCCAATATTCCTCCGGTTCATTATTCAATTTTGAAACATATCTTGCCAAAACAAACAAATAATCTGACAGACGGTTGAGATACTTAATTAATTCCGGACGAACTTCTTCGGATTGATTGAGAAAGACTAAACTTCTCTCGGTGCGCCTGCAAACCGTTCTGGCAACGTGAAGAAAAGTCGCCGCTTTTCCCCCGCCGGGTAAAATAAAATATTGCAAAGGTTCTACTTTCTCTTCCATCTCGTCCATCCAGGTTTCCAGTTCTTCAATTTCTTTATCAGAAATTACGAGCGGCAATCTCGCTTTTCCATTAGCCAGAAACAATTTATCAATCGGAGTCGAAGCTTCGGAACCAACGGTAAACAAATCAAACTGGATTTTTTTGAGCTGGTTAATGACATTCTCATCTTCAATGTGAGATTTAGCAACACCAATATTAGCATTCAGTTCATCGATGTTTCCATAAGATTCTACTCTGGCGCTGGCTTTGGAGATTCTGCTTCCGCCATAGAGCCCGGTTTCACCTTTGTCGCCGGTTTTTGTATATATTTTCATCTTTTCTTTTTATGAAAGTTTAAAATTAAGTTTTTTAAATTAATTCTTAACTTGCTGTTATGAAATGTCTCTGACATTCCATCTGACAATTGAAAAAGAATAAAATCTGCAGATGAAAAAACCGTTTCAAAAAACCACCAATCTTATCCATATTTTCAACCAGCTCAAAAGTTTTATAAAACCTTACAAATGGATGGTTATTGGGACTTTGTCTCTCACTTTGATAGGGGCTCTTTTTGCGCAGGTCAATCCGATTGTTCTTAAATATACAGTGGACGAAGTGACAAAACTGACGCAACTCCCACATCCGATGACGGAAGGGATTCATGTCCTGATAGTCATTTCGATTATACTTCTTGGGAAAGAACTGGCTAATATTTTCATTCAGTTTGGGCAGAAATTTTATGGCGAAAAAATAAGGATCAATGTCAGCTCAGAATTGGCTCAGGCGGCTATTGATAAAATCCTGACTTACCGCATTGCTTATTACAGCGACGACCGGCACGAATCCGGAAAACTGCAAATCCGCATCGACAGAGGAATTGAAAGCCTTACAAAACTTGTCCAGAATTTCTTCATCGATATTCTCCCCTTATTCTCAACGGCGATTATTGCGCTGGTTGTGATGTATATGCAAAATATATACGTAGGTCTGGTGTCTACAATGGTTATTCCGGTCTATTTTTATATCACTTCCAGACAGGCCAAAAAGCTGGGAAATGTGAGACGGACACTCAGAAACCAGCGGGAACAAAAAACCTCAGGCCTCCTGAATCTCATCAACTCGATTATGGTTATCAAAAGTTTTGTACGGGAAAAATTTGAAGGCAAAAAACAATATGACCTTCAGATGGGACTGATGGAAAGCCAGCTGTACACCAGACGGACCAGTTTTATCTACGATGGGCTTAAAACTTTTATCGAGCAATTTGGAGTTGTCTTGATCATCCTGTTAACGGTCTATCTCGTGCTGGATCAGCAGATGACCGTTGGCGCAATTATGCTGCACATTATGCTCTTCAACAATGTTTCTGCGCCCATTCGGCAACTTCACCGGATTTATGACGATATGAATGACGCTTTTATCTATGCAGAAGGCTATTTTGAAATCTTGGATGCTGATGACGAGAAAGAGCCCAACGGAACAATAAAAAATATCCCTATCAAAGGGAAATTTGAACTCAAAAATGTAGATTTTACCTATCCCAACGGGATGAAAGCACTTCATAACGTTACTATGACCATCGAAAACGGAAAAACAACCGCTTTGGTAGGTTTGAGTGGCGCCGGAAAATCAACAGTTATCAATCTGCTTTGTAAATTTTATGAGCCGGATTCAGGGGAAATCCTCTTGGATGGTAATAATCTGAAAGATTTTGATAATGATTATCTGCGTGATGATCTTGGATTGGTTCTTCAGAAAAATCATATTTTCAAAGGAAGTATTGAGGATAATATCCGGTACGGGAATCTGGATGCAAGTTTTGAGGACATCCAGCAAGCCGCGAAAAAAGCGTATCTCCACGAGCAGATCCTGGATTTGCCCGATGGCTATAATCACGATGCTACGCAACTTTCCGGAGGCCAGCAACAGCGCATTGCCATCGCAAGATTGTTCCTGAAAAATCCACCGATTATTTTTCTGGATGAGCCCACTGCAAGCCTGGATGCGATTGCAACAGAGCAAATTAAAAACTCTCTGGATGCCATTAAAGAAAACCGGACGGTGATTATTATTTCACATTCTTTGTCGCAGATCTTGGATTCGGATATGATCTATGTAATGAAGAAAGGCCAAGTCGTGGAAAATGGTACGCACGAAGAATTGTATGATAAAGACGGAACTTACCGCGAAATCTTTGATGCCTCTGCAAGAAGTCTGAATCTTGACAGACTGGTGAAAACCTATAAAGATGAATGAGGATCATTACATTAAAAAAATAGACCGGGTCACTTCGATTCTCACACAATTGCAAACTAAATCTGTTGTTCGGGCGCAGGATTTGGCGGAAAAATTAGATGTAAGTATCAGGACGATTTACAGAGATATAAAAACACTGGAGAATGCTGGTATCCCGATTTTTGGAGAAGCCGGTTCTGGATATTCATTGGTTGACGGTTACAAACTTCCGCCTGTGATGTTCACCAAAGAAGAAGTATTGAGTTTCATTACTGCCGAAAAACTGATGCAGAAATTCTCTCACGAGAGTCTGGATTCCCACTACAATTCGGCGATGGAAAAAGTAAAAGCGGTCATCAGAAATTCGGAGAAAGATCTGGTCATGACTATCGAAAATCAAATCGACATCTATTCTTACCGACCAAAAGAACAGGATTCAATCAAAAATATCATTCCGACAATTCTGGAAAGTATCGCAGAGAAAACTCAAATTAAAATAAATTATCAAAACGTCAACAACGAAGCGACTGAAAGAACCGTTGAAGCGGTCGGGATCTTCTATGAAGTCAATTATTGGTATGTGATGGCATTTTGTACGATGCGAAAGGATTATAGACAATTTCGTGTGGACAGAATTTTGCAAATCAAGAAAACCGAAAATCCTTTCCATCAGGAATACGGGAATGTTGGCGATTACCGCAAGAAATCAATCAATCAGAAAGTGCGTGTTAAGCTTTCAGTTGAGAAGAAGATAATGCCACACCTCGTCAATTCCAAAAAATATTATGGATTGATTTCTGAACAAGAAAGTGACAACAAAATGCTGATGACCTTTGAAACCGAATGGATCGAAGAAGGTTTTCCGCGTTGGCTAATTACGTTTGCAGATTTTGCTGAAATCATAGAGCCTGAATATCTCAAAGACACGATGAATGATTTAATGACTAAGATTTTTAATCAAATTAACAAGAATAATTAGACAATTTTTTTCATTCTGAAGAATCTAGGCTGTTGAGATTTCTACGGAATGACAAATATTAAGTTTATTTATTCTCACAAAAATCCGCCTCAAAATTGAAACGGATCTGTCTTTTTTTCTTTGCTCTTGATTCTTTTATCTTTCTACCTTTCTCTTTCCCAGAAAAACGGCGGCTCAATCCCCAAAGCTCTCAGGTAAACATAACCTTGCCCTCTGTGATGGATCTCGTTATCAACGAAATAAAGAATATTCTGATAAACCGGGAACTCATATTGCCCGAACAAATTGAAAGTCTCCTGAAATCTTTCCTCCGTAATCTGGCTGAAATACTCGTTGATAACCTCGGTTTCTTCGTCCCATTTTGCGAGAATCTCCGCTCTGGTTGTCGGGTTGAAAGCTTCTTCATCATAAGCTTCCGTATTTTTCTCTACAATACTTTTCAAAGCAGGCCCACCAATTGCCAAAAGTTCGAGTGTCAATTTCGAAAATGGTCGCATTCCACCGATTGAAAATTCGAATAAATCTTTTTCAGGAAAAGCTTCTATCACTCTTCTGGTAAGATTTCTGTGACCTTGCCAATGGATTAAAAGTTGTTGTGAGTCGAGGACTGTTGCTGTTGCATTCATAATAGTTTGTTTTATTTGATACAAATTTATGATGCAGCTATGACAATAGTATGTCAGTAGATTTTTTGGAAAGTGAAATAATTAGTCATTCCTTAAAAAGCTAATTTTTCATTTTGAAAATTATACTTGCCTAAGAAGATTTTGAGAACAACTTCGAGCCAAAAAAGAATTTGTTGTTTGATTTGGTTCAATCTCATCTTCAAATTGTATCCAATCCCTGCTAATAGGGCGTTATGAATATCTCCAGCCACTCCTTTAAGGAAGTTTAATCCTAAGGAGTGGTTTCTTTTTAAATGTGAAATACAGGGTTCTATTGCTGCTCTTGCACGGAATCTTAATCTTGCAACTTGCTGCCCATATCTTGTTTTTTCTTTTTTTGTGGGAAGCAGAATTAAGGTG
>NZ_FTPU01000032.1 GCF_900108115.1 Epilithonimonas bovis DSM 19482 | reverse complement strand
AGTCCTTTACTATGGGAAATAGTATCTCAAATCTAATCATACGCTATTTCAAAATATTGAAGAATAGCTTTGTAATTATCCTGAGCTGTAAGACAGGTATCTAACAAATATTCTCGGATATGATTCCACTCCTGTAAACCTCTGTAGTAAAACAGCTTAATGTCTTCATCAATAATGAAGGGCACAATATTATTAGCAAGACATTCCTTAAACATAATTAGCCGACCAACACGACCGTTTCCGTCCTGAAAAGGGTGAATGATTTCAAACTGGTAGTGAAAGTTTATAATATCCTCAAACGTTTTCTTTTCAATGCTGTGGTAACCAGAAAGTAAATCTTTCATTTTTGCCGTCACCTCTTTTGGTGGACAAGTTTCATTGCCACCAACTTCGTTAGGGAGTTTTTTGTATTCACCAACATTAAACCAGTCTTTTCGACTATCAGACGTTCCTGATTTCAGGAGAAAATGTAATTCCTTTATAAATGATTCTGATAATTTAAATTTTGCTTTGTCAATGATTAAATCAATACATCGAAAGTGGTTGGTTGTTTCTATAATGTCATCTACATTAACGCTTTCTTTGGAAGCTCCGATAGTATTCGTTTCAAAAATATATCGAGTTTGATCATGGGTTAACTTGCTTCCTTCTATGCGGTTGGAGTTATAGGTCAGATCGATTTGCGTACGGTGATAAATACCACCTTTGAGCTTCATTTCTTTTTGCTCTTTGAGATGATTGAGCAATGGATTGTCACTAAATTTCTTCTTATTTCCTTTCTCAGGCAATATCGCATCATCGGGAATATTCCATGTTTTACCAGTTAAGAAAGCCCCCTTAATCCTTCCTGTAGCACAATAATTCCGGACGGTTCTTTCCGGAACATTCCACTTTTTTGCAAACTCACTTACTGAAATATAATTCATAGCTTTTGATTATAGATGCCGTTATCGGCAAATATACAATAAATTATAACTGAATATTTCTTGATTTTTGCCGATAACGGCATGATTAAGGATTTAATTTCCTATGTGAATACGATTCGCTATCGGCTATATGAACAAATTCTTAATGAGGAAAATGAATTGGTTCAAGTTAAGGATACTCTAAACTATGAACAGCCAACTAAATATTTGGTGACAAATACAGATTATTCATCTGATATTTCCTTGATTCCAGTTCTAACCGCGAATAAAGTTTTTGTATTGGGATATACCGATGAAGAATATGGTATGTATGATAAGGGGCAATGTATTATTTTCGATGATTTTACAATGGATGTAAAGTTTGTGGATTTTCTATTCAAAGTAAAATCATCAGCAATTAAAATTTTGACAGCTAAACCAAATGTGAATCTAAAATTTATATTTGAATATCTGTCATTTTTAAATCTATCGTCAAATGAACACAAACGCCATTACATTTCCGAAATTGAACCTATGGAAATACAATTGCCAAATTATATTCAACAAATATATGTTGCAGATTTTTTATCAAGTATTGATGATAAAGTAAAAACTGAGTTTGAAATTCATATGCTATTGATTAAACAGAAACAATATCTTTTAGCCAATTTATTTATATAAACAAATTGGCTAAAAAATATGTCTTTTGTTTCTCTAATTGCTGTAAAATACTGGTTTCAATTTCAATTTTCGCATCGATAGATAATAAAAAGTCAGCTATTTTATGTTGTTCCTCCAAAGATGGAAATGGAATTTTTATTTTAGCCATAATTCCATTCATTAATTTGGGATTTCCAACATAAGAAACATATTTTTTTGATACAGAGTTTATTAATTCAGAAATACAGACATTTGCATAACCATCTTTACTTAATAAAACTCCGCAAACATTTGTACAATAGAATTTTCCACTACGATAGTTTACATCACCTGCATTAGCACCATCGGTTGTCCAAGTAATAGCATTCTCAAATAAAAAATCACTATGATAACCTGCCAGTCCTTTGTTTTTTGTTTGTGAAGAATAAACAGGAAAAGATTTTTCTTTATTCCTTTCATTTGACAATAGATTCATAGCTAAGACATTTCCTCTTGTTATTTTAAAAATTTCACCTACTTCTTTTGATTCCCACCTTGGGAAAACATACCCATTTTCATTTTTAAAGCTCAATTGAGCAGAGAATATTTTCTTACTAAGCGTATTCTTTAATAACTTCAGCTCCTCAATTATTTTGTTTTGGGTTGCTTGGTGTTGTAGATAAATACCATTCTCAAAAACAATATTTGTTACAGAACCTGTTTATATAAACAGGTTCTGTAACAAATACTTTTTCTGCTTCTCATATTGTTCAAGTAGTTTACTTTCTACAGTTATTTTGTTTGATAAGCTTTCCAAAGTCAATACAACTTTCTCTTGTTCATAAAGATTAGGAATTTTCACTTCAAATTTTTCTAAAGTAGATTTTTGAATATTGGGTAACCCAGAACCTACACGAAGTGCCATAATTTTATTTTCATTGGCTTTCAAGTAATAATATAGATATTTGTTTTTAATGATTTTATCGATATTTTTTAGTGTGTAACAATGTCCTCCGCTCCAAAATTTTGTATAGTTATATTGAACATATCCACAAGAATTGCCACCTTCACTTATAGAAATAATTTCTGCATCTGAATTGTATTCAGAATGGTAACCAGATGGTAATATTCCGCCATTCATTACATAATAAATCCCTGTTTCAGATAATTTGGAGGCATTTATTTGCTCTCCTTTTTTTATAGTGCAGAGTGATTTTAAAGGAAGAATAGAAAACTGAAATCGATTGAGTTTAAATATTTTTTGATAAAGTCCTTTAATTAAGGTTTCTAATTGTTCAATTATTTTGTTTTGGGTTGAGATTCTTTCGTCAACAAGTGATAAGAAATCTGATATTTTCTTTTGTTCAGAAAGGCTGGGAAAACATAGAGATACAGAAGTCAGTATTTCTTGTCCTACATTGTATCGTGTACTTCCCCCAGATTTAGATGTAATACTTTCTCTTGCCGATTTTGTCTTTAGAAGTTTATTGAAGAATATCGGGTTATAATCTCCAATTTTTTTGCCTCTTATAACAAACCCTCCAAATGTTGCAGATTTTTCTTTATCAAGGTAAACGTTAGCTGTTCCTACTTCTTCTCTTGTCTCTGAGCTTCTTTGAAAAAGAATATCTCCATATTGCACCGAATATTTATTAGCTATGTTGGTATCAACATCAACTCTTCCAATAATGTTATCATAAGTAATGAAATTATTGTTTAGAATATCTAAGACATTTATAAACTTAATTCCTTTACCATATTGTTCTTTTGAAGCATTAATTCCGTTCTTAAACTCCAATAAATCCCCCAACTTTTTCACTTCCCACTCTCCTTCAAACCCAGGAAATCTCAAAGGGGGAACATTAGTTATTTTTTTCATCTTAATCAAAGAGACCAAGATAAAGAATCCTCAATTACTATCCTAAAGTTTTTACATTAAGGATCTATTTTTTTCTACTTTTTACCTCCTCTTCCAAAGTTTTCAATTCCTGTAAATCTTCTGCATCAGCTTGTTCAGCTTCCTGTTTTTTGCGTTTACTATCAAATTCCAGATAGACTTTTTCTATCATTTTTTCCATTTGAGCATTGCTCATGCTTCCTTTATTAGGCAATAGTTTTTTGTCATTGAATGCTATAATTCTATCTATATTTTCCCGCCAAAAATCCATCGTTATATCTTGTCTGTTTTTAGCTCTTAATTCTGCAGTTTCTAAAAATACAACTACAAATCGATTCAGACTGTCAATTTCATCTTCGATCAAGTAATTTTTAGCAATAAAAATATCTTGTTTTCTTACAATTGTACCTTTCCAACTTTGTAAAGCCATATTGGGTTCATTAGCATTGGCACGGCTGACAATGATTTCTGCCGCTGTTTTTTCTGTAATGGCATACAGCAATTTATTCTGTGTTTCGGCAAAAAACATTTGAGTGGCTTTGTCAGTTTTATCATAATCACTGCTCAATGCAAATAAATCACGGACTTTTTGATAAAAACGTTTTTCCGAAGCTCGAATATCCCGAATGCGAGCCAGTAATTCATCAAAATAATCAGGTCTTCCGTCAGGATTTTTCAGACGTTCGTCATCCATCACAAACCCCTTAATCATATATTCTTTCAGATTGCGGTTTGCCCATTGACGAAACTGCGTGCCTCGCTTACTTCTTACCCGAAAACCGATAGCCAAAATCATATCCAGACTGTAAAAAGTAACATCATAATTTTTACCATCTGAAGCAGTACTTAAGTAATTCTTAATAACTGAATTTGACTCTAACTCATTTTCATTCAATATATTAGATATATGCATGCTAATATTTGGCACCGAGGTGCCAAAAAGTTCTGCCAATTGGTTTTGGTTCATCCAAACAGAACCATCCTTTGCATATAAAGCAATAGAAACCTTACCGTCCTGAGTTTTGTAGATAATTAGATTTTGACCTTCATTCATAACTCATAATTTATCATTCATAGCTAAAAATCAATTCCCAATTCTTTCAAGTATATATTAATCTCCTTATCCAACTCATCTCGTTTCGCTTCCAAAGATTTGATTTCCTGAATCACTGCCTGAATGTCGATTTCGGGTTCGGGCTCAAAAGTATCCACATAACGAGGAATATTGAGGTTAAAATCATTCTCCTTTATCTCTTCAAATCCGGCTATATAAGCGAATCTTTCTTCAACAATTCCTGTTTCCATTGTCTGGTCATGAAATTGCGTGAAAATATCAGTAATATGCTGAATGTGTTTCTCCCTTAAGGAATTTTGATTTTTTCCCGGGACAAAATCTTTGCTGGCATCTATAAATAATACTTTCTCTTTATTTACCTTCTGCTTGTTGAAAATAAGTATAGCAGCCGGAATACTTGTGCCGAAAAACAAATTAGAAGGCAAACCTATCACTGCTTCAATCAAATCTTCGTCAATCGTTTTAGTTCGGATTTTTCCTTCAGCAGCTCCTCTGAACAATACACCGTGCGGTACTACAACACCCGCTTTACCAGTATTATTCAATGATTCTATCATGTGTGAAATAAAAGCCCAATCTCCTTTAGATTTTGGTGGCAAACCTCTCCAGAAACGGTTATATTGGTCGCCTGCTAAATCATCTGCTCCCCATTTATCCAATGAAAAAGGTGGGTTTGCTACTACCGTATCAAACAACATTAATGCTTCACCTTCCTTATGCTTCGGATTTCGTAAAGTATCTCCCCAACGTATAACAGCACTATCATAGCCATGCAGATACATATTCATTACAGCCAATGCCCAAGTACTACCATTAGCTTCTTGCCCATACAGCGAAAAGTTATTATCACCCACTTGACGTCCTGCTTTGATCAAAAGAGAGCCTGAACCACAAGTAGGATCATAAATACGTGATCCCGGTTTAGATTTGGTCAACTTAGCCAGTAAAGTAGAAACTTCTGCCGGAGTAAAGAACTCTCCTGCTTTTTTCCCCGAATCAGATGCAAAATTAGCTATCAAAAATTCGTATGCTCCTCCAATGACATCGTTATTCTCTAAATGAGAAGAAGAAAGGTTTAAAGAATAAAAATCGTTCAACAAATTACGTAATCTGGTTATTTTACCTTTTGCATCTCCCAAATTAGAACTGTTAAAATCAATATTTCTAAAAATATTAGATCCATCGTGACCGCCTAATTTTTCTCTGTTTGCTTCCTCCAATTCCGCTAAAGCATGATTGATCATTTCCCCAATCTTTGGATTGTTACGGTTTTCATATAAAAAATAAAAGCTTGATTCTTCAGGAACTATAAAACGCTCTCGCTCCAATGCTCTTTTTACACGCTCTTCGTTGCCTTCATATTTTTTGGCGTATTCTTCTTTTTTCTCATTGTACACATCTGTTACATACTTTAGAAATAACATGGTGAGTATGTAATCTTTATATTGAGAAGGATCGATTGTACCACGAAAGGTGTCACAAGCTTTCCATACAGTATTGTTGATGTCTTTTTGACTTACTTTAGTACTCATTTTATAAGAATAATTTAATCCCAAATATAGCTAAAAAACCAATGCCTGCTTTACGGGAATCCTTATATAAATTAGCTCAATGGATAAATTGGATTCAGATCAATGATGTCCGTCAAAAAGTCATCTGCTGTTTTAGCCGTTAGTCCAAAGGTCACCAAATAATCTTCTGGAAAATCATTCAAATGCTGGTTAAATAACATTTGAATAACTTCTGATAGCGGCCGCCAAAGCATGGTGATCATCCGGGTCTTCTAAATCCAGATGATCGATGAGTGGTTCATAATTTTGTACGGTAGCACCAGGGAAATATTCGAATTAAAATAAACGAAAATAAAATGAATAGAGGTTATAAAATATTGTCACAGCACCAAATATTCTTTATTAAAAGGATTGCTCCTTATTTTTAATTCTCGCAGATTATTCCGATTACGCTGATCCTAAATTTAAAATCTGTAAAATCAGCCTTATCAGCGAGAATATTATATTTCTCAGTTTGTAATTAAATGATGACCTTTATAAAATCAACAAGATTTCTCAAAAAGACATCTTGAGCCAACCAAGGTTCCCCCATTTCGAGTGCCGACCACAGGAAGGCGTATCGAGAAAACACAATAACGCACCATCACCCATCATCCATCATCCAGTACCCCCAGTTCGAGTGCCGACCGCAGGAAGGCTTATCGAGAAGCCACAATAACGTACCATCCCAACCTCCCACATCCATCTTCCAGCATCCATCTTCCATCTTCCCCACCCCCACTTCGAGTGCCAACCAAAGAAAGGTGTATCGAGAAGCCACAATAACGCACCATCACCCAACATCCAGCATCCATCTCCCATCTTCCATCTTCCCGCACCCCGCACCCACCACTTCGAGTGCCGACCAAAGACAGGTATATCGAAAAGCCTGCACCCATTACAGTATTCTTAAAAATAACCGCCTGCCATTGTCAATACCCTATTCATGGAAAAGCCATAGCCCATTCATACCAAAGCCTGGGATAGTTCATGAAAAAGTTCAGTAAATTGGATTGTAAAAAGCACAACAATTGAGCCCAAAAATTACGGATAATTAAAAAGGCGCTAAGTCAGCTCAACAAATAAAGGAAGGTTCCGGCGTTCTGAGAAAGAAGGATCTTATCGCTCGGTTTAGCAAAGCTAATAAAAATACCATTATCAATTAATATTTTTTTTACTCTGCATGACAAAACACGGAACCGGAAAGCCCTCTTATGCAGGTACCGTTTCAGCAGTATCCGTAGCTGTCCTGCGCTACCAATCCGGATACACACACGGCTTTTCCTTTGCCTTTCTTCAAAAATCCCTGGCGTTGGGCATTAATGTTTGGGGCTGTCCTGTTTTTTAGCGGCAGCCTTTAGAAGCAAAGGCTTCACATAAACCATCCCGTAGATAAAGCCCACCGCAACAATAGCAAAGCCAATGAGGCCGATATTGCCGACGCCGGCTTTGTGGCTGACAATCCCGCCAATGAATGCGCCACCGCCAATCCCTATGTTATAAATGGCAGAATAGATAGCCATTGCTATATCGGTATTGTTAGGCGAAAGGCTGATGATCCGGTACTGGTAGGACAGGTTGAAAATGGAAATCGCTACGCCCCATACCATGATCACACAAAAGATGCCCGTCTGGCTGAACGAAAACACCTTGATGGCCAAGAGGGAGACCATTATCCCGCCCACGCTCCAGAAGGCAAACGGGACAGACCAGCGGATGCTGAACCGGGTGAACAGCAGGCTGCCCAGTATACCCGTGAAACCAAATACCAAAAGGGCCAGCGTGGTGACATTTTTGGAAAGATGGATGACATAGGTTAAAAAGGGTTCGATATAGCTGTATCCGCAGAAATGGCCGGTAATGGTAAGCACCGTCAGCAGGTAGACGCTCATCAGGGCCTTGTTACGGAAAATATGGGGCAGGCTTTCTGTAGTCTTGGTATTCCTGCTGGGCATCGTCGGCAGGTCTTTCATCAGCAGTAACATGATAACGAATGCGGTGACAGCGATCGACAGGAAGGTGACCCGCCATCCCAGGTAGAGGCCAATGGTCCGGCCGATGGGCAACCCGAGGATCATGGCCAGGGACGAACCGACCGTGAGGATGCTTAAGGCGGCAGACTGCTTGCCCGGAGGGGCAATCCTGACAGCCAGCGGCGGTGCGATAGCCCAGAATACCGAATGGGCACAAGCCACCCCCAGGCGCGAAGCCATGAGCATATAAAAAGAATTGGAGAAGTAAGACAGCGCATTGCTGGCAACAAAGACACAGAAGACCAGCCCCAGCAGTTTTTTGCTCTCCGTCCGGGCAAAGATCAGCATCAGAGGCAAAGAGAGCAGCGCCACAGCCCATGCATAAACAGTGATCATAATACCGGCTCCCGTCTCGGTCATATTAAAATTTCCGGCAATGCTGCTTAGCAGGCCAATAGGGATAAACTCAGTGGTATTGAAGATAAATGTGGCAAAAGCCATGCAGATGACCGGTAACCATTGCCTGAAAGCCGGCTTGGGAAGTGTATGGTCTGTTGATTTCTGAGTCATTGATAAAACATTGTACTGCTAATGGAAAGAGATGGTTATCAACGGCCTGGGCCACCATGCCGGCATAATGCCAATACGCGGTAAACACCTCTTCCTGATCAAGTTGCAAAGATAGAAATAGCGCCATTAAAATAAAACAATAATGCCAATTTTAAACATCTGTTTACAATAGCCGGCTGCCATCCTGTTTTTTGCGCCCGTATGGATACAGTTGCTTGATAATTCAGTTTGTGTTTAATTAACAAATGTTCATTGTTTTACAAAGCTGTATAAAATAGCTTTGCAATAATAGATGAAACAATGATGGCTGGTGATGGCGGTCTTTTTTGCAGATTTGGGTCGTACACGGTAATGTAAAGCAACAGTGGACAATAGCAGGAGGTGTTGCTTAGGGGTTCCGCGTCCCTGTTCAACGATTGCTTGTAATAGAAATTGATATAAACCTGGCAGACAAGCCATTAACAGCCTGGAAAGATAATTTAGTTGCTTATTAAGGGCAATGACAAAATATATTGTAAAATTTTAAACCAAAAAACAAATATCAAAAATGATCAGCGTAATAGTAACATACAAGGTAAAACCGGAATTTGCAGAAGAGAACAGGAAGAATATTGATCAGTTTCTCAGTGATTTCAAACAACTTGACCCTTCGGGATTCCGTTATACGGTATACACAAAAGATGACGGTGTCACGTTTGTGCACTACTCCGCCTACAGGGACGAAGAGATCCAGACACAAATCCTGAACGTTCCTTCTTTTAAAGAATTTCAGCAATTAAGGGATGCCAGCGGGCTTGACGGCACGCACAACGTGGATATATTGCATTATGTAGGTTCTTCCTCCGATGTCTTTGGCAATCAATAAGGATAAACAGCTCATGAAAACAGATCAGCAGTACATCAGGGAACATTATATTGAATTAAATGAATTGGCGGAAAAAACTGGTTTTTCGGCAATTGAAATCCTGGAATTAATCGACAAAAAGGTCATCCCCAATTATTCTTATGCCATCCAGACAACGGAAACCATAAGCTCTCCGCTGTTGGATGAGTCTGTGACGGTAAAAGATGAAAGGTATTTTGCGAAAAGCCACGTCCAAAAGCTGGAGCAGTATAAGCGCTCTGATGGCACACCTGAAATAATAAAGGATATCTTTAAACAAAATTTCATCAGCCATCTGCAACAGCACCCGGATAAAATGTTGGCTTATAATAACCTGTTTGACAGCGATGCAGGCATTGATGATCAGTTATTGAACGAAACCTTTGAGAAGGAATGGCAACATTACTGCAACGGGGTCTATGGCATATGCACAATAAACGCCGACGAAAAAGACATTGTGGAAAAGGAGATTGCGGTTAAGAAAATTGTGGCCTTTAATAAGCAATATGAAAACCGGCTTTTAAACGAAACTGCTAAAGAGGAGCTTATTAAACTCAATGAAGCGTTTAATAAGGTAACGGCTTTGTTTGCGCCCTACCAGAGGAAAACCAGCAGCAGGGGTAAATATGTAGACAAAATCCTGGAAGAAAATCATCTGAATGACTGGATAAAAAACTATGACTGACGGTAAGCGGGCTGCTTCTGCCAGCTGGCATGCTGCCTGCAGGGTAGCCGGCTGATTGGTCTCTAAAATATGATAATGGATGGACACCGTTAAAAAATTAAGCACAACGTATCTTAAGTTGTTTGTTTTCAGGTATGGTATTATTCTCTTGGCTGTGATCCTGATTATAGGAGCACTGTTCCTCTTGGGACCGGAGAAAAATGTAGCTCTGTTTACCATTACCCTTATATTGGGCACGCTGTTCTTTTCGGTGCTGTCCCTTTTGGATTACCGTCGGCTCAAAAAAAACATCCGGCTGGCCAGCGTCTCTCTTGTAAACAACACACTTTGGATTAATGGGCAGGTGTTTACTTTAGACCGCATCAGGGAGATCACCCCGTTATCGGTAGGGGAAGGAATTAATGACAAAAACGCCTTCAGCCTCATAGAAATAAGGATGGCTGACGGAAAGGCTTATTATTTTTTAGACCAGCCTTTGGACTGGAAATTCAGGTCCAGAACCATAAAGCTTCTTCGCAGGCTGCCGGAGCTTTCATCAAAAATAAGGGAAGAAAGAACAGTAACGGAAGGGTTGGCCAGCCTCAGTGGAAAACTATAAAACCAGGGATGCCGGGTCCGTTATTGTATTCAAAAAGAACCTTCGTCTTTAATATTTAAAATCAAATACCGGATATTACATGTTAAAAATGAGCTTAATTTCCATATTACATAGAGGTCGAAGTTTATTGATAAAATAATTCTTATCAGTGATTGGTCAGATTCATAATTTGGAATCCGCAAACTAAGGATCTTGCGAGAATTAAAACAGCTGTCAATCGGCATCAATCAAAAAAGCCCCTTGCGGGGCTTTCCAACAGATGGTTAAACCATCTGTTGATCATTGTCTTATATAGAAATTATTGAGCGATGGTTACGTTAACCGCGTTTAATCCTTTTTGACCTTGTTCCACTTCAAAAACTACTTTATCGTTTTCACGAATGTTTCTGCTTTTTAAACCTGAAGAGTGTACAAAGATGTCACTGCCTCCGTTTTCAGGAGAAATAAATCCGAAGCCTTTTGCTTCATTGTAAAATTTTACTGTGCCTTGTTGCATTGTAATTGTTATTAAAAATTGTTATTATATTATTTTGAATGAACTATAGTCCATTACTTTTATGATTATGGTGTCCCCAAAGGGAAAATAGCTGCCCCATAGGCCGCTTTGGGCTCCTGATAAACTGACAGGTAATCCGGCCTGTTATTCTTTTTCACGGCGCGTGCGGGCTGCTTTACAATTTCATCAGCCGTAGATACAGCGCCTACTGTAATTTCCATGGGATTATTAAGAATACTGTCTGCCCATCTGCTGACCGCAGGCGGCTTTGTTGCTGAAAAAACTAGGATTTGCTTTTTCTGCGGCGTCAGTTTCAGGATATCTTTTATCTTATGGCCAAGCCCCGTTTCCAGCAGTCTGTCTGCGTCGTCAAAAACAACAACTTCTATCCGGGAAAGGTTGATATGTCCTCTGCCGTACATCTCCAAAAGCCTTTCCGGTGTTGCAATCAGGACCTCTACCCTATTTCTGAGCGCAGAAATCTGGCTGCCTTCTGATATCCCGTCAATTATAGAAAGCTGCGATAAAGGAAGGTACTTACTGTAACGTTGCAAGTCCGCTTCCATCTGCAGGGCATGTTCCCTTGTTGCTGTTATAATGAGGGCTCTGATGTCTTTATGCTCCTGGCTCTTTTTCTTCATCATCTGCAGGATCGGCAGTGCAAAAGCAGCTGTTTTGCCTGTCCCCGTTGGCGCATAACCTATCACATCTTTACCTTCCAGGATAGGCGGTATGCCCTGCGCCTGTATCCCTGTAGGCTTGGAATAGCCGGCCTCGGTGACTGCGCGGATGATAGGAACGATTAAGTTTAAACTTTTAAAATGCATTATGACGGTTTTGCCTTTATCCAAAGGCTTTAGCTAAATAGCTGACTATAGGATTTCTGTATAAAGGCAGCCAACATATATAGTCATCTGTAAAAGATCTAATGTTAAAAAATGTGGCGGCTGATAATGCAAAAACTGTAAGGGAAAAATAGATATTCTAAACCGTAAGAGAAAGCGAAGGCAGAGGCCTGTTATTAATTGATGATGCAAAAGTACAACAAACAATCGGGATACACACTATATTAATTTATTGATTTTCAAAAACATATCCGTATCTTTCTCACCTAAAATGAGATTGTTTGCAAAAAGCGGATAATTATAACCCTGAAAAAATGCAGACCTCCTCCCCCAAAACCCAGACAAAAAACGACCCGGCCCCTTCGGCTCCGTTAATAAAAATTGCTTACTTCATCCTGATTCATCATCATCCGGAACGGTTCAAAAAACTGTTTGATAAGATTTATACAAGGGATCAGTTTTACCTCATCCATATCGACAGAAAGGTAAAAGCCGCCTTTCGGGAGGATATCCAGCAGTTCCTGATTGCGTATCCCAATGCTTATGTCCTGGAAAGCATCAATATCAATTCAGGCGGATTCAGTATCATTACCGCACAGCTGAATGCCATGGAATTCCTGCTCAACGTAAGCCCCGACTGGGACTTCTTCATCAATCTCAGCGGTGAGGATTATCCTCTGAAATCCCAACCGATCATCCGACGCTTCCTTACCGAAAACAGGCTCAAAAATTACCTCTTTTATTACGACCAGAAGTTTTACAGGCCCGATACCTTAAGAAGGATACAGAACCATTTTACGGAACTGGCCTACCACATCTCGTCTTTGATTTATAAAAGAAAATTCATGAAGGGTGTCACGCCCTATATTGGTGGTAAGTGGGTCATTTTTACCCGCGAGACCTGTGCTTTTCTCTGCAGTAATGATAAAGTGATGAAGTTTGAGGAATTTTACATCAACACCTTTTTACCGGGGGATTCATTTTTTCAGACTGTTCTCATGAATACCGATTTCCATGATATTATTGTGAATGATGATAAAAGAGCCGTTGCAGATGCAAAGCAGGATGCCGGTACTTTTATTAATGCCCTGAAAAATGACCACCAGCTTTTCATCAGAAAACTCAGTACCGCCACAGATAAAAGCATTGATAACTATATCCGCGAAAGTTATCATACACCCCTGCCACAAATTGATGATATCGAACGTGAACTAAAAATGGGTGAAAATCAGAACAACTGATGCAATATCCCCAAGAACAGCCATCAAATTGATTC
The DNA here is from genome assembly GCF_900108115.1 of Epilithonimonas bovis DSM 19482. Classification (GTDB taxonomy): domain Bacteria; phylum Bacteroidota; class Bacteroidia; order Flavobacteriales; family Weeksellaceae; genus Epilithonimonas; species Epilithonimonas bovis. The sequence continues at coordinate 20,785 of NZ_FTPU01000032.1, read as the reverse complement.
ATCAGAAAAACAAGGATTATGAACTACAATCATGATACTTATCTGATGAATCCGATTTATCCGTGATGACCGCCTCTGCTGCTTTTCCGGTAGGCATAATAAAAGATAACAGGCAATACGGTAAATGACAGCAACATGCATATAATAAGGCCGCCAACAATCATAATAGCCAGAGGCTTTTGGATTTCGGAGCCCATACCGCCGGACAGCGCAGCAGGTAAAAGGCCCATAGAACCCATCAGGGCAATCATCACCACCGGCCTTATACGGCTCTCTACCCCACGCCGGATGGCTTCAGTCAGGGATAACTTATTCCTGAGGTTTTCCTTCATCACGCCAATTAGGACAATCCCGTCTATGGTGGCGACTCCAAAAAGAATTATAAAACCAATCCCTGCGGAGATCCCAAAAATAGTCCCTGTAAGCCAAAGGGAGATAAATCCGCCAACAAAGGCAAATGCCAGTGTAACTGAAGATATCAGGGTATCTTTTATATTGCCAAAATTGAAATAAAGCAGCATCAGAATAAGGATCAGGGAAACAGGCACAACCATTGACAGCTGACTGGCCGCCCGCTCCTTGCTCTCAAACTCCCCGGCCCATGTCATTTTTTGGCCTTTTGGCAGTTCCACATAGCTGTAACGGCTGTTGGAAGCTATTTCTGTGACTGGTCTGATGCTAAGATTGCAGTCGTCCTTATATACCAGAACGTAACTCTGGTTATTGTCAAAAATCAGGGCTTTTGGCGGAATGGCCAGTGCGTTTCTGTTTTGTGGATTAACAGGCAATACAACATCTGCCGACATACCGGGCCTCAGCTTCATTCCGTTATTATCCATGATAATCTTGGCCTTCAGGACTCTTTCGTTTTCGTTAAAAACCTGCGAAATCATATTGATCTTACCCGAAAAGCTCTCGTCCGGATATGCCAGGGTTTTAACAACAGCCGGCTGACCAACGTAAACGTTTCTCATGTTGGTCGCATAAACATTGGCCATTACCCACACCTTATCCAGGTTGGCAATGGTAAACAGCTGATCTCCTCCTGATGTTACAGGCATGCCTTTGGCAATATTTTTGGCAATAACATAGCCGTCCGCAGGTGCCTTAAGCTGAATGGTATTACCTCCGGCGGAATATACCTGCATATTTTTCTGCGTTCTGGAAATATTGGACTGCAGGATGGCCACTTCTGATTTGGCTTCCTGTAAATCTTTTTGAGAAGCAATGTCATCTTTATACATTGCTTCTACAGAAGACAGTTTTCTTTTCGCAACGGCCAGCTGAGCTTGTAAGGTTTGCGTATCGCCCTGCAACTCATTAACTGCTGTACTCTTCACACTTGCTAAGGTTTGCCCTTTTCTCACATAGTCGCCCAGCGAGAAATAGGTATCGGTCACTACCCCGTCTACAAGGCTGACAAATGGTACCGTTTTATCAGAATTGCTTTCTACCTCACCGGTCAGCGTAATACTTTCTTCTACAGGACGCATCTCTGCTTTTACCAGTATCATTTCTTTTTTAAGTTCCCTGCTGATGCAGTAGCTTTTTTGCTCCTCTTTGTGCTCCTGTTCTTTTTTGCAGCCTGTAAGGATGGCCAAAGCAAACAGGCACAAGACAACGGTATATCTGGTTTTGTTTGTTACTATCATTGGTAATTATTTATAAATCCTGTCCTACAACGTACTGCAGGTTTTCGTAATAATGGTTAAGTTCTTTTTTGGTATCCAGGATAATCATCTTATTTCTGATATAGGTATCCAGAAAATCCAGGTACTCCAGCATGCTGATATTTCTTAGCCTGAAGTTTTTCTCATGGCTCACCAGTAAGCTGTCCAGGGTAGATTCATAGTGATGGTCCATCTCTGCTGAAACCTCCTGTGTGCGTATATAATTTCTAAAAACAGACATAACTTCGTTTTCAGATTTCAGTAGGTTTTTGTGGGTCTCCAGCTGGCTTTTCTCCAGCTCAAGCTTAGCTGCCTGAATGTTCCCTTTGTTACGGTCAAAGACAGGAAGGTCAAAAGAGACACCCAGCCCTATAAAATCCTTCATAATATTCCCGCCCCTGTCATAGCCTAAAGAAACCGCGACATCAGGAATCTTCATGGCATTCTGAATGTCGAGGTTTTTGGCAGCGTATTTCTCTGTATTCTTTAGGATCAGGATATCCGGGCGGTTTTCTTTCGCTTTTTCTATCCATTGTGGTGCTTCCAGTTCGGAAAGTTGTTTTTCAGGCAGCATCAATGAACCTGATATAACAATATAGGATGATGAAGGCAATATCAATAATGCCTTAATTTCCAGTTGCTGATCTTCGATCTCCTGTTGTAATGAAATCAGTTTTTTTTTGAATTCAACTTCCTGTGCTTTCAGGCGGACATACTCCGCTTTGCTGATATTACCGAGGTTTAACTGATTGTTATAGGATTTTGTTAATTTCTCGATAGAAGAAATCTGGCTCCGGTAAACCTTCTGCTGTTCCTGATTGTAGAGGATCTCAGTGACGGTATTTCTTAAAGATTTTTTGAGCTCCCGCAAAACTTCCTGTAGTTCAAACTTTGCCCTTTGCACTTCTATCTTTTGGAGCTCTATGGTTTTTCGCCTCTTGCCCGCCGTCTGAATGACCTGTTCGATCTCCGCGGAGATCTGGCTGCTTTTTCCCCAGTTACCGACCAGCGGGGGAAGTTCTTCGATCCCATAAGTCCGCCACAAATTAACTTCGCTGATGCTTAGCTTCGGATTAGGCCAATATTTAGCCTGAACTTCACGTGCCTCTGCCTGTGAAATCTGCAGTTTCTGCGTAATGATATCTATATTATTCTTAAGAAAAATAACTTCTGCCTCATCTCTTGATAGTACAATAGTGTCCGAAGTCTGGGCAAAACTATAGGCCGCTTTAACAAAAAATATAAGGGTTATAACCAATCTTTTCACGATCTGTATTTGAGATCACAAATATATTCCCGTCGTATTAGAGCGGTTTTTGAACTGGATTAAAAGCGGTTAAGAGTTGGATTAGAGTTTGATTAGAACCTGCATGATTATGGAAAACGGAGTGCCACAGTGGTACCAAAGTCTTCCCGGGACTGGACAGACATAGTGATATGATGATGATCAAATATGGCCTTAGAAAGTGAAAGCCCAATGCCGCTGCCTTTGGTATCGCCAACATTGGCAGCACGGTAAAATGTGCCTGTAATTTTAGGAAGATCTTGCACGGGAATGCCTTTGCCATGGTCGCTGACTGTGAGGCAAAGCTGGCTGCCCTCTTCCAAAATCGTAATGGTTACCTCCTCTTTTCCTTCCGAATATTTGACGGCATTTTCAATAATATTGTAGATCGCCAGATGCAACAGGGTCTCATTGCCACAGAATTCCAATTTTTGGTGATCGTCAATTAAAATACGAATATCAAATGCGGGGATTGCTTTGCCCGGCCCTTCAAAACTATGGCAAATTTTAAAGATCAACTCATTCAAACGAAATAGCTGATGCGATTCCTCAAGTTTCTTTAAACCGGACATCAACAAAAGGTTATTCAGGATCCTCTCGATCTCAAAAACATGATTCAGTACGTCGCCCGTCACTTTTTTGTATTCCTCCGGGCTTCGGTCTTTCTGTGCAAATACTTCCAGATTTCCGGATATTGCAGCCAAAGGTGTTTTGAACTCGTGCGATACATAATTGATAAAATTCTGCTGCACCATAACGCTTTCCGAGATTCTGCCAAGGAGCTTGTTGTAAGCATTAATCAGATCATTAATCTCATCGTTGGTATTGGTAGAAGTGATGGCTTTTGATATATCATTATAATCTGCCAGGTTTATTCTATTGGCCACCTCCGATACCGGTTTGTAGACAATACCCGAAAGATACCGGCTCAGCAGGTAAATCCCGACAAAACCAATTAATAAAACAGATAAAATAATTACCGACAGCTGGAAAATCTGGGATTGGAACGCCGCATTCGAGCTTCGGACAAATACCACGAAGTTCCCCTGATTATCTTTGTAATAGATGCCGTAATAGAAATAGTCTTTGGACATAAACTGTGTCCGCTTATTTTTCCTGACCGTGTTGAGCTGTTGCGTATGAATATTACGATCCTTCAGGTTTTTACCAAAAGCAACCTGGTTATCCTGATTGTAGACAGCAACATTGGTATTCTGAATCACATTGCGGTATTCTGCTTTGATATGCGCATGGCGGGTTGTGGGAAGTTCATCTTTTTCCAGGTAATAAATGGCGGATGTAAGAGCCACATTCTGCAGTGCATTAAAATAAAAATTCCGGCTGCTGTCGTAAAAGGTATAGAAGATGATCAGCGAAGTGACCACCGAGAAAACCCCGAATGTAAGGCTTGATATGAGCGTAAAACGGTTGCGTAAGGTCATCTAATCTTTTATTAAGTAACCCACGCCCTTGATGGTGTGAATCACTTGATCCCCCGACTCATCCAGCTTATTCCGCAGGTAAGAGATGTATACATCCACCACATTGGTATTGCTGTCAAAATTGATTCCCCAGACGGAACTGAGGATCTGGGAACGGCTCAGCACTTTGTTCTTATTCTTGAGGAGGTAAACCAGCAATTTGTACTCAGTCGGCGAAAGCACAATATCTTTTCCGTTTTGCTGTACCTGGTATAGGCTGGTGTCAACCGTTATGCTGCCAAAACTCAGTTGATCATCATCCTGGCGGATTAGGCCGCCACTTCTGCGTATCAAAGCCCGAATCCTGGATAGCAATTCCCCGAAATGGAAAGGTTTGGGCAAATAATCATCCGCACCCATATCCAGCAGTTTCACCTTATCATCCACACTATTCAGAGCACTGATAACCAGTATTGGCGTAGAATTATTCCTGTAACGTATCAGTTGGGTAAGCTGGGCACCGTCAATCCCGGGTAACATAATATCCATCAGGATGATATCAAAAGTAAAATCGGCAAGCAAGGATCTTGCCTCTTCCCCACTTTTTGCCAGGCTAATGGTGTAGCCAGCTTCTTCCAGGCCTTTTAACAAAAAATCACTGATTCTGCTATCATCTTCCACAAGCAGCACATCCATAAAACTGAGTATTTTAGCAAATATAAGATTTATGAAAGATATGAGATGCCAAGAAACAGGTAAAGTCCTTTTAACTAAAAAACAGCACCGTTATTTTTTTTAAACCTTAATTTGACGAGGAAAATCCTGACTGGTATTATGCAAAACGTAATAATTTTATGATTAAGTTTTTAATTAATAGGCATAAAAAACTTTTTGGCTTAATTTTTATTATCCTAATATTGTGGTTTTAATTGCATAAAACCACAATTCCCAAGGGATGAAAAATTTATATTCTCTCATATTCTTAAGCTTCTCTATGGCAAGTCAACTGTCCGCTCAACAACAAATTATTGTAGGAACCTATACCAACAGCGAACAATGCAGCAGTGGCGGCATTTATATTTATAATTTTGATGAGGCAAGCTATCGGTACCATCTCAGCTACCATACAGACAATATTGTCAACCCAAGTTTTATAAGCCTTAGCCCGGATAAGCGGCATTTATTTTCTGTGAATGAGAATGGTGATCAAAGTGCCATTACATCCTTTGCCATTGATGAAAAAAGCGGGAATCTGATAAAAAAAGACGAGAAAAAAACACAGGGCGAGGATCCGTGTTTTCTGATTTCTGATGATAATTACATCATTGTCGCCAATTACTCCGGTGGCAGTATCAACGTTTTTAAATATAACCCGGATGGCAAACTCTCCGATATCGTGCAAAATATCAAGTTTGAAGGTACAGGTTTCAACAGCAAAAGACAGGAAAAATCCCATATCCATCAGGTGCAGTTTTCACCCGATCAGCAATATGTGATTGCAACAGATCTTGGATTGGATAAACTGTACGTCTTCCGCTATCATAAAGATGGCAGCCCGGTTCTGGAGAAAGTTTCGGAATTAGATACCAAGAAGGGTTCCGGCCCGCGCCATCTGGCATTTTCAAAAGATGGAAAGTTAGCTTACCTGGTTCAGGAATTGAGCGGTGATCTTTCTGTCTTAAGTTTTGAAAACGGCAAGCTTAAGCTTTTGCAGGAGGAAACGCTGCTTTCCCGAAAAGTGCGCTTTAACTTTCGTGCTGCGGATATCCATCTTTCTGCTAACGAAAAATTCCTCTATGTAACCAACCGCGATGATGCAGATGACATTACAGCTTTTGAGATCCTGAAAGACGGACGTGTCAAAAAAATACAACAGATCAAAACGACCGGAAGAAACCCGCGTAATTTTGCCATTAGCCCTAATGACAGACTGGTACTGATTGCCAATCAGGATACCAACAGGATCAATATATTCACCAGAGATCAGGAAACTGGGTTATTGAGTAAAACCAACCATTCTATCCCCGTGTGCAGCCCTGTAAATGTCATTTTTTTTGAAAAAGGTAAATAATTCTGCTTCGGAAATAATATTATATCAAAATAAAAGTTTAATAAGTTGTAATGTCTGTAGAATCAATGTGTGGTAAAAAATTTACGTTTTCTTTTTTTTTGATTTTGATTTCCGGCCTTGCCTTTTCACAGGCAGATCAGGAAAATGAAATTGAAAATGTGACCATCAAAGCTGTCAAGAAATATAAGAACAAAAAAGAAAACCCTGCGTACGCCATTATGCAGGAGGTATGGAAAAAAAAGAAGTCCAATGGGCTTCTGTTGCATAAAGATTATCAGTACAAATCCTATGAGAAGATAGATTTCCGACTGGATAATATAGACAGTGCCTTTACAAAAAAGAGAATTTTCAGAGGCCTTGATTCTATTATTTTCAAATACAATGATACTTCGCAAATTGCAGGGCGTTCTGTCCTTCCGCTTTTTATAACAGAGAGTATTTCTCAGATCTACGGTAAAAATGATCCTAAAAAAGAACGCAGAGACCTGATCGCCATCAGAAACTCGGGGCTCAAGAACAATCAGATTGTTGCCAGGACAATCCAGAACATGTACAAGGATATCAATATCTATGATAATACAATTAATTATCTTAATATTGGTTTTACAAGCCCTGTTTCTAAAGAAGGTTTTGCCGTTTTTGACTACAATATTACTGATACCATAGAGATCAACACCGTACCGAGTTACGAAATCCGCTTCACTCCCAAAAACCCCGATGCACTCGCTCTCAAAGGCCGGCTTTATATCTCCAAAGACAAATACAATGTGATGAAGGTGGAGATGCAGACCAACAAAAACATCAATATTAATTTTGTAAAAAACATTGCGACTGACCTGGAGTTTGACAATCCCGATGACTCAACCTTTATCCCTATCAGAAACGAAACAACACTTGCGCTGACACTTAATGATAAAGACGGCGCCAAGAATGTTATTGCCAAACGTACAGCCGACTATTCTGAATACAAATTTGATCTGGGGCTGGATGACAGTTTCCTCAACAAGATTGTGATCCCCGAGGATAATATTATAGATAAAGACGAGCGTTTTTGGCAGGCCAACAGAACTGAAGCCCTCTCCGAAAGTGAACAGAATATCTACAAAATGTATGATGAGCTGGAGGACAATCCAAAATATAAAAGGATTATAAAAATCATTGAGATTTTTAATTCAGGATATATCCCTGCAGGGCACAGCGGCATTGATATCGGTAATATCTTTCAGACAGTGGGCTATAATGATATCGAAGGGTTCAGATTGCGGGCAGGAGCAAGAACCTACTTCAGCAAGAATGACATGTGGCGCATACAGGGCTACACGGCTTATGGTTTCAAAGATCAAAAATGGAAATATGGTGCAGAAGCCAAATACATGTTCAACAAAACCAACCGTTTTACCATTGGGGCCGGTACCAGAAAGGATGTCCTGCAGCTGGGCGTGCAACTGACTACAGACGAAGGTATTATGACGCGCTCTTTTGCTTCTTCATCAGTCCTCAACAGTGGAGAAACTACTTCTATGAGTTCTGTTAACCAGTTTAATGTCTTCACAAGTATAGAGCCGTGGAAGAATTTCCAGATTAAGCTGGATGCTACACAACAGAATATCAAGTCCGCCGATACCAATCAGTTTAATCTCAATTATTACAGGCAGGGCCTGCTGCGAACTGACCTGAATGATACCAGGATTACTGCCACACTGATTGCCAGGCCGGGTATCAAGTTTTCTACTTATGGTGTAGACCGCTATGAGTTGACTGCGCTTGCCAACAACCCCACTTTTATCCTAAAATATACAAAAGGGGTTGCCGGTGTTTTTGATTCTGACTTTAATTATAACAAACTGCAGTTCTATTATTACCAGCCGGTTATATTGGGCAACTGGGGAAGGCTTTTTGCCAATGTAGAAGTGGGCAAAAACTTTGATGCGCTGCCGCTGGCCTTACAGAATGTACTGCCCGCCAACCAGTCGTATGGTTTACAGCGCGGTGTATTTTCGCTGATGAATTACTACGAATTTACAGCAGATTCCTATGCCGTTATGTTTCTGGAACATCACTTTAACGGGAAAATTTTGTCACAAATCCCTCTTATCAAAAAATTAAAGTTACGGGAAGTGGCTTTTTTCCGCTCCGGAATAGGCAGCCTTAAGCAGGAAACGATTGATATGAATGCCGGCAGTATCAGATTAAGCGCTCCGGACAAACCCTATTACGAATATGGTTTTGGGATTGAAAATATTGGTTGGGGAAATTTCCGGCTTCTCCGGATCGACTTCAACTGGCGGGGTAATTATCTGAACCACAATACAACCAATACAGAGATCAGAAAATTTGGTATTCAGTTTGGTTTCCAGATGAATTTCTAAAAATATACTATTAAAAAAGCCGGAAGAAAATTCTTCCGGCTTTTTATTTATAGCATTATTCTGAGCTAGTTCATCAAACTTTTACTAAGCGTTAATGCATCTTGATTGGAGTTGTCATACTGCAATGATTTTGCGATGTATTGTTTGGCCTTTTCAGGATTAGAATCTTTATCCATAAAAGCAATGAAGAAATAAGCATATGCTAAATTTTGCTTATTAGCTTCTACTTCAGCAGGTTTTACTTTGGCAATATATTGTTCGTACGCACTTTTTGCAGCATCTGTGTTTTTAGCAGACTGGTTAGCATAACCAATACTATAGTAGGCTGGAGCCCAATCCGGGATAAGCGCAGTAATTTTATTCCAAGTTGTGATGGCTGATGCATAATCGCCTGCATTTTGATATGCTGTTGCCAACCCAACCAACGCCTGTGTATCATCAGGCTTTGCAGCAATCTGTTTCTGTAGTGCTTCTATCTCCGGCGAAGATGACTGGGCAGTCTGCACCTGTTGAGTGGCTGTTGTGTGTTCTGTTTGAGCGCTAACATAACCTACGGTTAAAAATGTAACACCTAATAATAAACTTTTAATCTTTAAATCCGTTTTCATAACCTTTCTATTTTAAGTTGTTAAGTTGTCAACCATAAATCAATTCCGATTCCAATAATTTAAAATATTTTTAAACATTAATACTATTAAGACTATTTTAAGACATTGTAAGCAGGTTTTAAGAAAATTTAAAACAAGTGTTTAAATATTTGTTGGTCTCATATTTGATAGGTATATTTATATACTTATTTTTAACCTAAAAGTATAATTATAAATTAATGTTAATGAATTCTGAAATTATCAAAGATACAATTGATCTTTTGGAAAAATTCAGTCTGGAGAATCATGGCTTGTACAGCAATGATATCTCTGGATTTAGAACGTGGATATATGATCAGGAAGATATCAGGAGGCATACTGCTGTTGATGAACCTGTGTGGGAAGGAAAGGAGGAAGGCCGTTCTGTAGAAAGTGCCTTGAGCACACTTCTCGTACATCTTAATCGCTATGCTAAAACTTATTCTAAGTCGGCCATCACAGACTCTGATTTCAGTACTCAGGAAGATTTTATCTATCTTATCAATCTGAAAGCCTTTGGTAAAATGACTAAAATGCAGCTTATTAAAAAGAATGTACAGGAAAAGCCGACAGGTATTCTCATTATCAACAGACTTATAAAGCATGGTTGGGTAAGACAGGTAGATTCTGATGATGACAAGCGAACCAAAATTCTCGAAATTACTGCGGAGGGTCTTTCTGCGCTGGACCAGCAAATGGATAAGATTCGCACGGCGACTAAAATAGTTACAGGCGACCTCAGCTATTCTGAAAAGTTGTCCCTGGTGAAATTACTTGATAAGCTGGATCACTTTCACCGTCCTATTTTTTCCAAAAATATAAATCCGAGCCAGCTTCTGGACACTGTAGTAAAAGACTATCCCATTATCAATACTTAATATGAAAAAAAAAATTGCAGTTATAGGATCGGGATTTTCAGGTCTGTCAGCGGCAGCATATTGTGCGAAGGCAGGCCACGAGGTGCATATCTTTGAAAAAAACAGCAGCATTGGCGGCCGTGCCAGAAGTTTTTCTTCGCATGGATATACTTTTGACATGGGACCAAGCTGGTATTGGATGCCGGATATTATTGAGGGTTTTTTCGCCGATTTTGGCAAACAAACATCCGATTATTATCAACTGGTCCCTCTCAATCCTCAGTTTGAGATGGTGTTTTCTGATTCTAATCTTTCTGTTCCGGAAAATTATGAGGAGATGAAGCAACTTTTCGAAGATCTGGAGCGTGGCGCAGGTAACAGACTGGATGACTTTATGAAGGATGCACAATATAAATATGAAATTGGTATGAGGGAGTTTGTCACCAAACCATGTCACTCCTGGCTGGAATTTGTTTCTCCAAAGATTGCAAAAAGCGCATTGAGGCTGGACTTATTATCCAATTTTCATCAGTTTGTAAGACAATATTTCTCACATCCCAAGCTGATTACCTTGATGGAATTTCCTGTAATTTTCCTTGGTGCCGCACCCAAAGATATCCCAGCTCTTTACAGCCTGATGAACTATGGAGGCTACAAATTAGGTACATGGTACCCTATGGGAGGCTTTGCAAAAGTGATTAATGCTATGGCTGAGATAGCAAAAGATCTTGGCGTAAAAATCCACTTCAATGCTCCGGTGGGACAGATAACTGCAGAAAAAAAAGAAGCAACCGGGATCTTGGTAAATGGTGAGTTGCTGACATTTGACACTATCATAGCCTCTTCTGATTACCATCACACAGAGCAAGATCTGCTTCAGGAAAACCAAAGAAATTACAACGAAAAATATTGGAAAAAGAAAACCTTTGCGCCCTCCTGCCTAATCTTCTATCTCGGTGTCAGTCAAAAAATCCCGGGACTTAACCATCATACACTTTTTTTTGAAAATGATCTCAGCCTGCATACTTCAGAGATCTATGAAGACAAAAAATGGCCAACAAAACCATTGTTCTATCTCTGCTGCCCTTCTAAAACTGATCCTTCTACAGCACCTGAGAATTGTGAGAACCTTTTTTTGCTGATGCCCATCGCCACAGGAATATCAGATTCTGAAGAAATGCGGGAAAAATACTTTCTCGAGATGATAAGCCGAATAGAAAAACATACCGGAATTAAAGATTTGCGGTCTAAGATTGAGTATCAAAGAAGTTATTGCATTGATGATTTTATCCGAGATTATAATGCTTATGAAGGTAATGCCTACGGACTGGCAAACACGCTGTCCCAAACCGCAGTCCTAAAGCCATCAATAAAAAACAAGAAGCTTAATAACCTTTTGTATACAGGACAATTAACCGTTCCCGGGCCTGGCGTGCCACCATCACTGATTTCGGGTAAAATTGCTGCAGCTGAGGTCGAAAAACTTTAAATACTGGATAATAAGACCATTAATGGTAACAACCAAAAAAGGTTTTAAGACATTCAAAATATATTAGGATATGAAAAAATTATTTGATGAACTCTCATACAAAGTGAGCAAAGCCACCACCCAACAGTACAGCACCAGTTTCTCGCTCGGGATTCTGGCACTGTCACCCAAAATCAGGAATCCTATCTACGCCATCTACGGTTACGTAAGGCTTGCCGACGAAATTGTAGACAGTTTTCATGGTTATGATAAGCAAAAACTCCTTTCCAGGTTTCGGGAAGAGACGTCGGAAGCGTTGGAAGAAAAGATATCCCTCAATCCGATCCTACAGTCTTTTCAGGAAACCGTCCATCAGTATCAGATTGACCACAACCTCATTACCCAGTTTTTAAAAAGTATGGAGATGGATCTGCATAAAGTGGACTACAATTCTGAGCTTTACAAAGAATATATCCTGGGATCGGCAGAGGTGGTAGGCCTTATGTGTCTGCATGTTTTTGTAGACGGTAACAAGGCTGAATTCGAAAAGCTAAAACCTTATGCCATGGTGTTGGGTTCAGCTTTCCAGAAAGTGAATTTTTTGAGGGATATGAAGGATGACTACTATACATTGGGCCGCACTTATTTCCCCGATGTTGACATCAGAGATTTTGACCAGAAGGTAAAATGCGAGATTGAGCAAGACATCCACAACGAGTTTCAAATTGCGCTGGAAGGGATCAAAATGTTGCCAAGAACATCTCGGTTCGGTGTTTACCTGGCGTACCGCTACTACGTTTCACTATTCAATAAAATAAGAAAAACATCTGCCTGTAAGATTATTAATCAAAGAATAAGAATCTCCAACAGACGCAAAATATCACTGATGATGGGCTGCTATGTAGAATATAAAATGTCGATCATATGAGACTGGCAGCACTGGCATTGTTTTTTTCCTCTCTGATAGCTGCACAACATATGGATCTCAATTATGTAAGGCAAAACTACAAATTGGCTACTCAGAATAAAAAGACATGCAAAAATATATTGCAAAAGCTGGAAAACCAAAGCAATACCGGAACGGCTCTCGCCTACTATGGCGCGCTACAATCGGTTTGGGCCAAACATGCCACTAATCCTATCGAGAAACTGAGTACCTTCCGCAAAGGGAAAAAGAATATTGATGCGGCTGTACAGCAGAAGCCAGACAATATAGAAATCAGGTTTTTAAGATATTCCGTTCAGAAAGAAAGCCCCGGCTTCTTAGGTTACAAAAGCAATATGGACGATGACCGGCGCTTCCTGCAACGCAACCTGCAAAACGCAGATAATCTGCCGCTTAAACATATGATACAACAAGTTTTAAATTCTAAATCATGATACACCAACTCAAAAGAGAGCAGCAGCTGAATTGCAGCATTGCAGAAGCATGGCGGTTTTTCTCCTCTGCCAACAACCTGTCCAAGATCACACCTAAAGAAATGAAGTTTCAGGTTCTTACAAAACTTCAGGATGATGAGATCTACAGAGGAATGATCATTGATTATTATGTATCACCGATTTTTGATATCAAAATGAAGTGGCAAACCAAAATACTGGCTGTTGACTTTCAAAAAAGTTTTGTTGATTTTCAGAAAAAAGGGCCATACAAACTTTGGCATCACAGACACGAGTTTTTCCCTAATAATGAAGGAGTACTAATGAAGGACACCGTAGATTATGAATTACCAATGGGCTTTTTAGGTGAAATAGTCCACGAGTTGTTTGTTAAAAACAAGTTGAAACATATCTTTGATTACAGAACCGAAGTTCTGGATAAGATGTTTAACCAGAAAAAGTAAAAGGAGATGAACTTAATTACAGTAATAATTACATTTTTTGTGATGGAAGGGCTTACCTGGCTGATTCACAAATACATCATGCACGGCCTGCTTTGGTCTCTGCACAGGGATCATCATGACCACAGCAGCGATCCGCCTCTGGAAAAAAATGACTATTTTTTTATCATTTTTGCAATCCCTGCGATACTTCTTATGTATTTTGGAAGTATCGATAATTTCAACATTTACTTTTACATCGGTATTGGTATTACGCTCTACGGTATGGCTTATTTCTTTGTGCACGATATCTTTATCCATCAACGGATAAAAATACTTAAAAATACTCAAAATCCTTATCTGCTAGCGATCCGCAGAGCCCACAAACAACACCACAAGCACACAGGAAAAGAGCATGGTGAATGTTTTGGTTTTCTCTGGGTGCCCGTCAAATACTTCAGAATGTATTTTAATAAAAACAAAACTGTATAATGCAAATCACATATCTGCTGATCAATTTTTTTACCGTCATTATCTGTTTCATTTATTCGTTTCATCCCAAAATCAAATTTAACAGGTATTTCGGTGCGTTTCTAAAATCATCAATTTTGGTAGGAACAGTATTTGTGCTTTGGGATGCATGGTTTACAAAGAAAGGTGTCTGGTGGTTTAACGATCAATTCCTGTTGGGCATCAGAATTCTTGGGCTGCCGGTGGAGGAACTGATGTTTTTTATCTGCATACCTTTCTCTTGTGTCTTCACCTATTTTTGCCTCACAAAATTTTTTAAATGGAATATTAATCCTACACTAGAACGTATCTATGTTTTGATTTCTGTTGTGTTTTATGCTGTATTAGGGATCGTATTTCACCATCATATATATACTGCATTCACTTTTATGAGCCTTAGCATAAGTCTTCTGGTACTTTATTACGCGCTTGGTATACGATGGATAGCACAGGCCACAGTCATTTACATCATCCTGCTGCCTGGATTTCTTATAGTGAACGGGCTATTGACCGGTACCGCCTTGCCGGCAGCAATTGTTAATTATAATCCTGCAGATTTTATGGGAATCAGGATTTTGACCATCCCTGTAGAAGATGCATTTTATGGTTTTGAACTGATTCTCTGGAATCTCTATTTCTTCAAAAAATTCGCAAAAAAAATCATCCTGAAAAGGGATGATTTTTGTAAAAAATAGTTTTTTTATATACGCATAGTTTAGTTTATTTTATGTTTGTTTGCAATTATTCTTTAGCATTAGAATAATACCTTATTTTCTCCACAATCTCTCCCAAATCAAATGGTTTTGGGATAAAGTCTACAGCACCGCTCTCCAAAGCAGAATCTCCCAACCCTCGGCTGGCAGACATAATGACCACCGGAATATTTTTAAAATCCTGATGTGCTTTTATCATTTTGCAAATATCTCTGCCGTCTTCCCCGGAAAGCCACATATCCATCAGAATAACGTCCGGTTTGGATGATATGGTTAAAGAGTTGAACATCTCAGATCCACGCTCATAGTTGGTCACATCAAAACCCTCCATATCCAGCATCAGTTTTACGGAATCCAATATAGCAGGACTGTCGTCTACGACAATAATTTTTTTTGAATTTGACATTTTGATTTAATAATTAGTAGTAATATCGGCGACTGGAATCTCAAAACAAAAGACAGATCCTTTACCTTCTACAGAGTTTACAAAAATCCTGCCACCACTTCTTTTTATAATCTCTGATGATATATAAAGCCCTAAGCCCAAGCCAGGAAATGTATGTTCTTTGCTGCCACTTACTCTGTAATATTGTTCAAAAACCTTATCTTTTTTATCTTCGGGGATACCAATTCCAAAATCTTTTACAGCAAACAGGACGTGATTATCTTTCGTTTTGCTTGTAGAGACCTCTATGCTGTCTGATGCCGGCGAATATTTGATCGCATTGCTTATCAGGTTGCTCATTACCTGAGAAATCCTGTGCCTGTCGGCATATATGATTCCAATTGTCTCTGCGGTCAACTTAATTTTATGGTTGGTATCCATTTGTTGCTCATCAATAATTTCGGTTACCAGTTCATCAAAATCAAAATCTGCTTTATTAAGTAAAATTTTACCATTCTGGATTTTGGTGACATCCAGCAAATCATTGACGAGGCCTGTGAGTTTATTAATCTGATCGTCCATCTTCCTGGCTACATCTGCATTCTTGTGATCGTCTTGTTTTCTTAGGTTTTTCTCAAGGAACTGAGAATATAGCTTGAGGCTGGTGAGCGGTGTTTTTAGCTCATGGCTTGCAATGCCCAGAAAATTATCTTTCTGCTGCTGAAACTGTTTAAAATCATTGATATCGGTACAGGTGCCAATCCACTGAACCAGATTATTATTTTCATCTTTTATAGGCACAGCACGGCCAAGAAACCACTTATAAGCATTTTCCTGTGTCCGGTCCCGGAACTGGTATTCTATTTCGTAAGCTGTTTGGTTCTCATTACTGATTCGCCATACCTCCATAGCCCGATCAAAATCCTCAGGATGCAAAAGTTTTCTGGCTACTTTTTCCCGTGATTCTACACCTTCAAAACCGGTATAATCATACCATTTTTTATTATAATAATCCGTTTTACCATTCTTGTCAGCCGTCCATACAATGATTGGAAGACTGTCAGCCAGGTTTCGGTATTTTTCTTCGTTTTCCTTAAGCCGCTTTTTTGTAAGAACTGCATCTGTAACATCCGTCGCAACGTTTAGAATGGCATAAATCTCTCCTTGGTGATTAAACAGTGGCTTATAGGAAAAGTTATAGTAAAGTGTTGTAAGAATACCATTTCGCTCAAGCAAAACCTCATCCTCTTTAGATGTGTATGTTTTGCGGGTGTTATAGATATTTTTCAGGATTTCTATAAAAGGTTGCCCTTCTAACTCTGGAAGTGCATCTGCCAATTTCTTTCCAATTACAGACTCATCTTTGTTCCACGTTTTCAGCATGGCATTGTTAGCCATATCAATCACGAGATCTTTTCCTTTGTAGAGGGCAATTGAAAAATCTGACTGTTTGATCAGGTTTTCAAACTTATATTCGGTTTCTGCCAGCTTTCTCTGTGCCTCCACCTGGTCGGTCACTTCTGTAGCAACTACGCTTATACCAATAATTTTGTTCTCCGAATCATTGTAGATAGGCGCGCAGATAAAATCAAAATAACATTCTTCCTTTTTGCCGTTTCTCACCAGGTAAGCCAGTTGCTGATAACCTTTGTGAGGTTCACCGGTCCTCATTACATTTCTGAGGAAACCCATGAAAGGCTGATCTTCAAGTTCCGGAAGAGCATCCAACATCCGGAGGCCAATGACATCCTGGGATTTACCCCACAGCTGCAGCATTTGTGGATTGGCAACCTTGATCACAAAATCATCTCCCATCAACATTGATAATGCTACAGGTGACTGCACCAGCATCATGGCCAGCGAGTCTAATGAGATGTTAGATTTTATAAAATTTTTCATTTCTGATGAGACAAGAACTATAATGAAATTAAAATTTCTGTTTACCAATTAACAGTTCAAAAAATAATCGGAAATCGGATATAAGTGACCAAAATGGATATCGGAAAGTTGCCGGCCTGTTCTTTTCAAAAACAACATGGCTGAACCATGCAAAGCCATATCCAAAAATAGGACAATACCATAGAAAACGCTCTTTACCACTTTTCACTACATAAAAAATTACCGTAAGGACTAATAAAATCCCAATGAAGTGAAAAATTTTTGTCCAACGTTTATTGTGTTCTGAAAGGTAAAACCGATAAAATTCCTGATAATTTTTAATGCGTTCCGGCGCTTCCATGACTGCTGATATTTAGTTTGCTGTTTCTGTACCCGTAGATAAAATAGATTACCAGACCGATAGCAAACCACAGTCCAAACCAAAACCAGTTTTCATGGCTCATACCTGTCAACAGGTAAAGGCACGAGCTAAGACCTATCAGTGGTATAAGAGATAAATTTTTTATAAAAGCCAACAGACTCAAAACCAGGTTTGCAATAAGATAGATGATAATTGCCAGCCTAAACTCTCCCTCTTTTGGATCTTTGATATCAGGAAGGTTATGAAAAAAATCTGGTTGCAAGACATAAAAAACAATCAATCCAACAACAAACAGCAGAGGGAAAAATAATTTTCCATTGATATAAGGCAAATGAAAACGGCCTTTGATCTTCTCTTTTGGCGGCAACATCAGCACACCGCCACAAACCAAAACAAAGGCAAAGATGGTCCCGATACTTGTAAAATCAAGGATAAATGTTTTGTCTGTGAACAAAATTGGTACGCCAACTACGATTCCTGTAACTACGGTTGCGAAAGACGGTACCTTGTTTTTGCTGTGCACCTGCTGGAATTTTTTAGGCAGCAGGCCGTCTCTGGACATAGCCATCCAGATTCTCGGCTGCCCCATTTGGAAAACCAAAAGTACGGTAGTAATTGCCACAATAGCAATCAGCGAAACAATAAACTCCATCCATGGGAGATTAAGGTTTGATTTCTGAAAAATAAACGCCAAAGGATCTCCAATGCCATCAAATTTTCTATAGTCTACAACGCCTGTCAGCGTCAAGGTAAGAATAATATATATTACGGTACACAATCCCAGGGAAATCAGCATACCTTTTGGTAAATCTTTTTGAGGATTTTTGGTTTCTTCTGATAAGACAGAAATGGCATCAAAACCAATATAGGCAAAGAAAACGCCTGATACCGCGGACATCACACCGGCAAACCCGTTGGGCATAAAAGAAGACGAAGTGCCTTCTGCATTAACAGGAAACCAATTACCGGTATTAACGTAACCCACGGCCACCGCTATCACAAGCAAAATCACAAACAGCTTCAACAGGACAAAAAAGTTATTGAAATTTTTGCTTTCTTTAATACCCTGATAACAGAGCCAAGTGATCAATCCATTGATAACCAGCGCCGGGATATCAACAATTATTTTTAAATTACCAATTACTGGTGCTGACTGCCATGCATTAATAAGCTCTGTATTATTGGAATGGTTAAAAAATGCTTTTTTTGCTTCAGTATAACTACAGGTAAGGTAATCAGGGATATGAATGCCAATACGCTCCATAAAACTTGTAAAATAATCCGACCAGGAGAAGGCAACGTAAATGTTCCCAAAAGAATATTCCATAATCAATGCCCAGCCGATAATCCAGGCTATCAGCTCCCCAAAACTGGCGTAAGCATAGGTATAAGCACTTCCGGCAGTAGGTATCCGGCTGGCAAATTCTGCATAGCAGAGTGCTGTGAAGGCACAGGCAAAACCACAAATCAGATAAAGGACAATGACGCCCGGCCCGCCTCGGAAAATCGCCTCTCCTAAACTGCTAAAACTCCCGGCACCAATTATTGCAGCAATACCAAAAAATACGATATCCCATGTACCTAAAACACGATTGAGTTGCCCGCTATCTGTATTCTCTGTGTAGTGTTTTCTTCTGAAAAGTGAATTCATATCAGATCAAAAAATTTATAAAAGAAACAAATGTAGTAAAAATGACTTGTAATGTTAAAGAATTGTTAAACAAAATTACAATTTAAAGTAAATATTGCTGTCGCAACGTTATTATATTGGTACTCTTATACTGAAAGAAAGTAATATAGACCGCTACACCCTTAAATTTGAGACAATGCCGAAAAAAAACCGAAAAAAAGAAGAATTCTACAACGTCATTACGCATGGTTTTGGTGCAGTATTATCAGTTATAGCACTGGTCCTCATGATAATACATTCTGTATTCAGCGGTAATCCAATGGCTCTGGCAGTTTCCTTAGTTTTCGGGTTGAGCCTTGTTATACTGTACACGGCCTCTACAGCTTATCATGCCGCTTATCGGCTGAAATGGAAAAAAATTGGACAGAAAATTGACCATTTGAGCATTTATATTTTGATTGCCGGGACTTATACACCCATTGCATTACTTGGCCTGAAGGGTGTATGGGGCTGGACGATGTTCGGGATCATATGGGGACTTGTGCTGGTGGGATTTATCTTCAAATTTTCCCCACTCAGGAAGAATGAAAAAATATCCTTAACGCTTTATGCCCTGATGGGCTGGCTCTGCATTGTTGCTATCAAGCCCATGATAGAAAATCTCTCAGTCGGTGCATTGACATTCATTATTCTTGGCGGGCTGTTTTACACCTTTGGGATTTATTTTTATGCCAAAGACAGAAAGCCTTATTACCACCCTATCTGGCACCTTTTTGTCTTGGGCGGCAGCATTTCACATTTTTGCGCGGTTTTCTTTTTCATACTACCATAATGCAATCCAAGACTTAAATTTTTATTGATTTTTCCTCAAAGATTCAATAATAGTTTCCAGCTCTGTGATTTTATCCTTTAGGTTTTTGATATCATTTTTGTTGGTACTTACTTTAGTTTTCAGCATTACAGTTCTGGCGCGTTCGCTGTGATCCTCATCCTCTTCCTCATCATTAATCTCTTCTATATCTTCCTGGATTTCATCAATATCCTCGCTGATGTCTTCTATATCTTCCTGGATTTCATCAATGTCTTCCTGGATTTCGTTAACATCATCTTTAAGATCTTCTATATGTTCTGAACTTTTGTTAACCGACATCTGAATAAATATTGCCAGATAAATGGCTTCCAAAGAAACTACAGTTGTGAGGACAAGCAGCATTTTATCAAAATCTACCAAGCCAAAAACCGGCAGTGCAAAACTGACAATAAAAAATATGGTATGTAACACCAGAGAAGGTATAGAGCCTACCCACCATATGATGCCATTGGCAATTTTCTCCAGAAAAGAAAGTCTTTCTTCGGCTTGATCTGTCAGTTTCATAAGTTATATTTATTTTAAGATGTCATAACAATCGCGTCCTAAACGTTTAAAAAAAAGTCAAAAAAAAGAGGGTTGAATTAAGTATCTCAAATTATCTTTGAGGTTGCACAACCAAACTCGTCCCTCTGATGCCAAATATAACATTGTTTTCTCAGATTATTGCAAAATTAGACCGTTCAAAATTCAATAAATTAGTTGCAAGTAAACAAACCGATAAACATACTAAAGGATTCAGCAGCTGGAATCATTTGGTTTCAATGCTTTTCTGCCAATTTGCAAAAAGCCAGTCTGTTCGGGATATAAGTAACGGGATACGTTCTGCCACCGG
>NZ_FTPU01000077.1 GCF_900108115.1 Epilithonimonas bovis DSM 19482 | reverse complement strand
TCCCAAAATGCGTTGTAAAACTAAATATATTCATCTAACTAATTAAATTATAAGTAAATATACGAAATTATGTGTAATTACGGATATTCATAAAAAAAAAACAAATCCTCTTTCATCAAGAGGATTTTTGCATTTCTATTTCTTAAAGTCAATCTCTGCCAAAATCGGAAAATGATCCGATGGATAAAGCAGATTTTCTCGCCTGTCATTGATTGTTCTGTTGGACAAAACCTCAAAACCTTTCACGAAAATATAATCAATTCTGTCCTGCGGAATAGTGTTAATATCAAATCCTGTAAAAGTTCCCTTTGGTCCATAATGTGGTTTTTTTGAATGGTAAAAAACATTATCCAAAGATTTTGACATAATTTTTATCGGTTCAGAATCATCTGTCAAATTGAAATCGCCGGTCAAAGTCAATGGTAGATTTTTCGGATTCAGTTTTTTTATTTTTTCAAGAATTAGCTTTGCAGAATTCACTCTTGCAACATCACCAACGTGGTCAAAATGCAGGTTCATCGCCAAGAATTGTTTGCCAGTTTTTTTTATTTTGAAAAACGCATAAGTACAAACTCTGTTATAAGCTGCGTCCCAGCCTTTAGAAGGTTTTTCTGGCGTTTCGCCTAGCCAGAAAGTTCCAGATTTGGTAACTTCCAATTTGTTTTTATC
This sequence comes from Epilithonimonas bovis DSM 19482, assembly GCF_900108115.1. Classification (GTDB taxonomy): domain Bacteria; phylum Bacteroidota; class Bacteroidia; order Flavobacteriales; family Weeksellaceae; genus Epilithonimonas; species Epilithonimonas bovis. The sequence goes on along the minus strand of NZ_FTPU01000077.1, from coordinate 3,383 downwards.
ATAAAAAATCGCCGAATATTCGCCTTGGTTTTTACCATCATCTCTTCCAACGCCCACAAAATCGTAATCTTTCAGATTGGTTTTAATATCAATCATCTGTTGCGGAACGGCTTCCTGAACACCGAAATAATCCGGATGATAATACGACATCAGCGCCAAAGCATCATCTTTTCTGTTGTTCCAAGAGTTTTCTTTGTCGCTTTCCAAAGACAGTCTAATGTTGTAAGTCATCACTTTCAGATCCTGAGAAAAGAAAAGGTTAGATGCAATTAATAATCCGAAAAATAATTTTTTCATTCTTAAACATTTTTACTTTTTATAATCTTCAAAATTCTGAATTCCGTTAAGAAAATCTTTGATAGGCATTCTTTTTTTACCTTGGATTTGAACATCTTCCGGATAATAAATCCCATCTTTTGTGTAGAATTTGAACTCATTTTTAGAAATCTCAAAATCTCCAGCTTCTCTAGAATGTGATTCCAATTCAAAATGTCCTTTGAATATTTTCAGTGATTTTTCCTCGTCTCCTATTTTCAAAATCGTGAAAGCTGTTGGATAAGGCGACATTCCTCTCACGAAATTGTGAATCTTTTCTGAGCTTTGATTCCAATCGATTTTCAGATCGTCTTTGAATATTTTATAAGCCGTTTGGGGATTTTCTTTTTCAGGCTGAGGTTTTTCCTTAATCGTATTTTCTGATAATCCGTTAAGTGTTTCTACAACCAGATTGGCTCCTATTTCCATCAGCTTATCGTGTAGTGTCCCAGCGTTATCTTCTGGCAAAATGTTGGTTTCGGCTTGTAAAAGAATGTGACCTTCATCTATTTTTTCATTGATGAAAAATGTGGTAACGCCAGACTTGGTCTCACCATTTATAACCGCATAATTGATAGGCGCCGCGCCACGGTAATCCGGCAATAGCGAACCATGCAGGTTAAATGTGCCCAGCCTGGGAAGCGAAAATAAAACCTGAGGCATCATCCTGAATGCTACAACAACAAATACATCAGCATTAAGTTGTTGGACAGCATCCAAAAATTCTGGGTTTCTTAACTTTTCCGGCTGCAAAAGATTAAGATGATGATCTTCTGCAAAAACTTTAACTGGGGAAGGTGTTAGCTTCATACCGCGTCCACTTGCTTTGTCAGGCGCTGTTACAACACCCACCACCTTGTGGTTTGAATTAAAGATGGCTTCCAAAGAAGCTTTTGCAAAGTCTGGTGTCCCGAAAAACACAACATTAAGAGAATTCTTCTGCATTGATTATAATTGATGATTGATTAATATCTATTGATTTTGTGTAGTTTCTATTGATTGAGCATGTAGGTTTTGTAGTTCAACATTTTTACTTTACCAATATCCAAAAGGAAAATAAGCGTTTCCCGGATGTTTTCTTTGGAGTAAAAATGAAGATTAGCCGACATCTCATCCAAAGACATAGGCCGCGCAGACAATTGCAAAGTTATATCTGATGAAAGTGTTCTTTTGGAATTATTCCTTTTTCTGCAAACCGAACATTTGCCGCAATTTTCAGCATCTTTTTCCCCGAAATAGTTGAGGATTAGTTTCATTTTACAAAAATCTGTATCTCTGATATAGAACTTATTTTCTTCCCATTTGCGAAGTTTATTTTTTTGAATCTGATAAAAAAGTGACCAATATTCGCCAAAAAGGAGTCGGTCATTTCTTGGTTTGAGAAACTTGATCGAGTTTTGGCTGCCATCGAGGTACTCGAGGTAGCCGGCCTTCTGCATCTGTAAAAGCTTTTCTTTAAATTTTTGAAAATCAACACCATTCTTTTTGCAGAATGCAGCTTCACTAAAATGAACTTTTTGTATTGATAAGCCCGGCAAATTGCGAAAAAGCATCTCCATAAAGTAGGCATCTGCAGCAGCCAACTGATCCAGTTCGTCAGATTTCACAAAACTGATAACCGACGAAGTAGAAACATTACTTTTGTAGAAAATAAGTTCCTGATTATTTAGAAAATTAAGGACATTCTTGATTTTAGCAACAGATAATTTGGTAAGATTTTTCAGGCGCAATACATCCAGCTGAAAAGTTCTCTCGGACAAATCCTGGTCAGCAATCTGAAAAACAGAATATAGAAAAATAATAATTTTCTCATATTCTGCCTTGTGAGGAATCTGATTTTGAAACGTATTATCAATATTGGTAATTTCCTGCTCGTTCCATAGTGTTAGAGCCAACGCTTCTTCTCCATCTCGGCCCGCGCGGCCTATCTCCTGATAATAATTTTCTATTGTAGAAGAGGGAGAAAGGTGAATCACAAATTTTACATCGTCTTTGTCAATCCCCATACCAAATGCGTTGGTTGACACTAATACATGATATCGGCTGCTGAGCCATCTTTTCTGAAGCTTCTCCTTATCTGCAGAATTCAGGCCTGCATGAAAAAAATCAATGTTAGCGAAATTATTTTGCTTAATAAAATGGCTTAACTCTTCCGCATCTCTCCGTGTCCTGGTATAGATAATACCTGACGCAGAATTCTGCCTCAAAAACTGGAGAATTCGGTTGTACTTATCAGATGTATTTTCTAAAATAATATTTAGATTACTTCTGTTAAAGCTTTTTTTATAAATATTAGGCCTGTGTAAACCTAATTTCTGAATGATCTCATCCTCGACTTTGTGTGTTGCAGTGGCGGTTAAAGCCAGACAAGGAACATTTTTAAACTCGCTGCGAAAAATTTTGATATTCCTGTAACTTGGCCTGAAGTCCTGACCCCACTCTGATATGCAGTGCGCTTCATCCACCGCAATAAAAGAAATATCAATATCCTGCATGCTTCTTATGAACAATTGATTCTGTAAACGTTCCGGAGAAACGTAAAGGATCTTTACCAAGCCATTTTTACATCTGTTATAAATAGACTCTTCGTCAAATTCATCTAACTCCGAGCTTAGAAATTCGGCCTCGATGCCTCTGGACTGCAATGCATCCACCTGATCCCGCATCAGAGCTAACAAAGGTGAGATTACCAGACAGGTTCCTTCTAAAACCAAAGCCGGGAGCTGATAACACAATGATTTTCCACCACCGGTTGGCAAAAGCGCCAGCGTATCATTGCCATCCAGGATAGACAATATAATCTCCTTCTGAACAGAGTGAAAGCCGGCATAACCCCAAAACTGATTTAGAGTCTGACCAATGAGCTGTTCTTTTGACTTTTGGGATGAAAACATGTGTAAATTTACTTAAATCTTCAACATAAAAAAAACCGCAATCTTGCGGTTTTTATAAAATATCAAAGTATATTTTTTAACACTACTAACCGACAAAAAAAATATAAGGAGCCATCTGTTCAGGTAGCTCCTTTTTTCATATTTTAGTTTTACTACACACTAAAAATATGAGCC
>NZ_FTPU01000043.1 GCF_900108115.1 Epilithonimonas bovis DSM 19482 | reverse complement strand
CCTTGCATCCCATCGCATATTTCACCCATAGAATCGCATCGGCTGAATATGCCGAAAAGCATCGTCATCAAATGCGTCCACGAATCAAATGTTTTATAATATCGGTCTGATTGATGCTTGTTAACCAATAAATCAAACTTGTTGCGGGGGATAAATTGCAATATTTGTTTGAAAATTGGCTGACCGACTAAATTCTTTTCTGTATTTTTATGGCTCATATTTTTAGTGTGTAGTAAAACTAAAATATGAAAAAAGGAGCTACCTGAACAGATGGCTCCTTATATTTTTTTTGTCGGTTAGTAGTGAAAAAATTAGCTTATGACAGAATTAAGTCTAATCTGCTTGGTGCGTCTATAGGTCTTGTTCTGTTTTTTATCCCACTTCCCAGTATCATGGTGATATGCTGTGGCGTTGCCCTTACGATTCTTGTTGGTATCGCACTGAAACTCGACAATACATTGCGAACTGCTTTGGCTGCGTTGGTGATTGTGCTGATACAGGAGAATCAGGAACATGACTGGATGGTTCCTATTGAGCGTGTAGTTTGTGTCTGTATCGGATGTTTTATAGCGCTTATTATTACGTTCGTTTTCTCCAAATTTCAGAGTTACGGGCAATCCTTCCTTAAACATTAGTTATAAATAGATCAAAGAAAACAGAGTAAGACTAACAATCAAACTGTTTAGTCTAAAAAACTTTTCATTAATTCTTTTCTGAACCTTATTATATAGGTATCCTGAATCTATAATAATTGCGTTCCTATTATTTCTTGATTATCGATGTGATACACAGTAGAAGATGCATTCTTAATTGGCTGAAATAATCAAATTATTGATATATAATTGGTTGTGATTGCAAAGTTATCTAGGTCCACTTATGATGCTCATAGGATAATTGGAAAAAATGGATATTTCAAAGTAAAACCATGCAGAAATTGGATGAAACAGTGGCTTTTTGGAAATCAAAATTCAGGATTTTGTTAAAAAAAACAACTTAAAATTTTAAAACATTGATTTTTAGTGGATTATAAAAATAAGGTGATGTTGTAAATCTTATTTTTTTAATATTTTTAAAGAATATGCTTTTTTAATCAAAATAATTAAACAATATATTGTGATTCAAATTTTTTGTTGAGAATAATTTGCTAATATTAAGTTTTGATTAATTAATAATTAATTTATTAAAATAGGGTAGAATAGTTAAATGGTTGATTTATAGTGTTTATTGTAGTTTAACCAGATGTTTGCTTCTACTTTATTTTAAGAAAATTCAATTTTTATTAACATATTTTAACAAATTCCTGAATCGCTTTACAGTAGCGTGATAGAAGACTTTAGAAATTACAATCCAGGCTAAAAACTTGCCATTATCCCAATTTGTTGAGATCGCAAAAGCTTTCCAAGTATATTTGCAGAGTCAAAACCCAAAAAAATAATTCAAAATGATGAAAAGAGTTTTTCTCGTAATCATAATGATGATTTCAACACTTGGTATTTACTCTTTCAAGAGTTATGCCACAGATGCTAAAACAAGTTTTGCATCGTTCTACCACGATAAATTTAATGGTAGAAAAACTGCAAGCGGCGAGATCTTTAATAATAATGATCTCACAGCAGCCAACAGAAATCTTCCTTTTGGAACAGAGGTAAAAATTACCAATCTGATCTCCGGGAAAAGTGTAGTGGTAAGAGTTAACGACAGAGGGCCGTATCATTCTTCGAGAGCCTTTGATCTTTCTAAAGCTGCATTTAAATCAATTGCTGATGCCAGACATGGTACTGTTGCGATTGAATACGAAATTATCGACTAGATTATCTTAACTAAGATTACAAAGCCAATCCCTGAGATTGGCTTTTTTTATGCGACAATATGCCATTTCTGCCTTGTGTTTCCTTATTTTTGTAGTACTATATATTATGTTGTTATGAAAATTCTTATGGTTTGCCTGGGCAACATTTGCCGGAGCCCGTTAGCTGAAGGCATTTTGAAATCGAAACTGGGAGAAGAATACTTCATAGACAGTGCAGGAACCATTAATTATCATGAAGGTAATTCGCCGGACGAGCGATCTGTGAAAACAGCATTCAGGAACGGGATTGATATCTCGATGCAAAAATCAAGGCCTATCAAAAAATCGGATTTAGAAGATTTTGATCTTATTTTTTGTATGGATAGGAACAATTATAAAGATGTTATGAATCTGGCTGACGATTCTCAAAAACACAAGGTCAGGTTGATTCTGGATAACGATCTAGAAGTGCCCGACCCATATTTTGGAGGAATTGACGGTTTTGATAAAGTTTACCAGCTGCTCAACGATTCTTGTGAAATAATTGCACAAAAAATCAGGAATAAGACTATATAATTCCTAAACAATTTTAAATTTGTAGGATAAGTTATATTATGGATTTAGAGATCGATCAAAAACCTGTTCAACCTAAAAAATTTTATCAGTTATTATACATACAGGTTTTGTTGGCTATTATTGCAGGTGTTTCTTTGGGGTATTTTTATCCCGCTTTGGGAGAGAAGATGAAGCCTTTGGGTGATGGCTTTATCAAACTTGTGAAGATGATCATTGCGCCGGTTATTTTTCTGACAGTTTCCACCGGTATTGCCGGGATGAGCGATCTGAAGAAGGTTGGCAGGATTGCCGGTAAATCGTTTATCTATTTTTTCACATTTTCTACCTTAGCTTTGATTATTGGGCTGATTGTTAGCCACGTCATCCAGCCGGGCAAAGGCCTTAATATAGATCCGTCCACATTGAACGGCGCCGAGGTTGAGAAATATGTAAAAGCGGCCCATGACAATTCTCTGGTCAATTTTATTTTCAACATCATCCCGGATACTTTACTCAGTCCATTATCCGGTGATAATATCCTGCAGGTTTTGCTGGTGGCTATTTTGTTTGGAGTGGCTTTGGCCATCACTTCGGAGAAGAGTTATCCTGTTTATGATTTTCTGCATGCCTTAACTATCCCTATTTTCAAGATTGTGGAGATATTGATGAAACTCGCGCCCATCGGAGCTTTTGGGGCTATGGCTTTTACGATTGGCAAGTATGGTCTTGACTCTCTCAAAAACCTCGCAATGCTCGTCGGTACATTTTATATTACTTCTGCGCTGTTTGTAATCCTGGTTTTAGGAAGTGTGGCCTGGTATAACGGATTCAATATTTTTAAATTTCTAAAATATCTTAAAGACGAAATTCTGCTCGTCTTAGGAACAAGTTCTTCGGAACCCGCGCTCCCGGGATTGATGAAAAAAATGGAAAATGCAGGTTGCGACAAAGGCGTTGTGGGCTTGGTGGTGCCAACCGGTTATTCCTTTAACCTCGACGGGACTAATATTTACATGACTTTGGCGGCGCTATTTATTGCCCAGGCCTGCAATATCCACTTGACGCTCGAGCATCAGTTGGGTTTACTCTTGGTAGCCATGCTGAGCTCAAAAGGCGCTGCAGGTGTATCAGGAGCCGGATTCATCACATTGGCAGCAACTTTGGCTGTAGTACCGGAAGTGCCAATCGCGGGGATGACACTGATTCTTGGGATCGATAAATTTATGTCAGAATGCAGGGCGTTGACCAATGTTATTGGGAATGCGGTGGCAACGGTAGTGGTTTCCAATTGGGAAAACAGATTAGACAAAGAGCGTTTAAAAGAAGTTTTGAATTAAATTTGTAATAATAATTGAGGCAGCTATTCCGTCCTTATCCTGAGCTTGCCGATGGGTTCTCGCTTTGTCACGCTGAGGTTCTCGAAGTGTCTAGGCCGGGCTGCAGATTCAACATAAAACAAGTTCAACATAAAAACTACAATGAAATCTCAATCAATTAAGTAGAATTGAAAAATACATTTTACTTTTTACAATAATACAATAGAAATGCTTTACCTTTTACCGGCTTATCTTTCCGAAAATTCTCCTACAGACTATTTTGCTCCGGCAATCAAAGATATCATCATGAATACCGATCATTATTTTGTTGAGAATGAGAAAACAGCCAGGAAAGTTATCAAGTTTTTTGCACCGGAAAAAAAGCAACCGGAACTCAAATTATTCCTCCTTGACAAATATTCGGAAACATCAGATTTGAAGGAAGCGCAAGATCTTATGAAAGAAGGCGTGGATTTTGGATTGTTGTCAGAAGCTGGCTTGCCTTGCATTGGCGATCCGGGAAATATTATGGTTGGCTGGTCGCACCGGAACAATATTAGAGTTATCCCTGTCAATGGGCCAAGTTCTTTTGTCCTGGCGCTCATTGCAAGTGGTTTTAACGGGCAGGAGTTTACCTTCAACGGGTATTTGCCGATTGATAAAGAGAAGAAGAAAAAAGAAATTCAGCATTTGGAAAGTCAGGCTAATAAAACGGGTTTTACGCAGATTTTTATGGAGACGCCATACCGTAATAATCAGTTGTTCGAGGATCTTGTCAAATTTCTTAATCCTCACACAAAACTGTGCATTGCTGCTAATATCAACGATCCACAAAATGAATTAATCAAAACAAAAACCATCACCGAGTGGAAAAAGCAGAAACCCGAACTGCATAAGATTCCTGCGGTTTTCTTAATTGGAAAATAAATCATAATAAGAAGTGCACTGTCAAAATAATTTCTAACATCTAAAAACTAATCCTATGACCAAGCCTTATCCTTTTTATTTTAGATTATGCTGTATTCTTATCAGCATTTTTATTTTAGGTTTTCTTGCCATTTTGGGTCAGCAGATCCTGGTGCCGATGATTTTGGGGTTGTTAATCGCAATTTTACTGATGCCGCTTTGCCGCTTTATGGAGAGAAGGCTCAGGTTTCCCAGAGGGCTAGCTTCTATTTTGGTAAGTGTTCTGGCTTTGGCTGTGATTGGCGGGGTTATCTACATGATGTCTATAGAGGTGGCAAAATTAGCCAATGACTGGCCACAGTTTCAGAAACAGTTTGTGGTATTGACCAATGATTTGCAAAGTTGGATTTCCAGGACTTTTGGGGTTCGCCGCCACGATCAGCTGGAATACCTGAACGATACCGCAAAAAAATCAATCAGTACGGGGACAGCCATATTAGAGAAAGCGCTTGCGTCTATTGGTTATGTGCTCATGATCACGGGTTTTACATTTTTGTTTACATTATTTTTCCTCATTTACAGGACGCATTTGCTCAAATTTTTGGTAGCCAGCTTTTCAGAGACTTACCATAAAACAGTTTTTGATGTGATTGATAATATACAGTTTATGACAAAAAAGTACCTGGTTGGGCTATTTTTTCAGATGATTATCGTTACTGTTTTATCCTTCATTGCCTATACGATTATTGGGATCAAGTATAACTTTATGTTGGCGATTCTTACCGGTGTGCTTAATATTTTGCCTTATATCGGTATTTTTACGGCACTGCTGATTGGCGCGCTGATTACTTTTGCCACTTCGGGGACCAGTCATGTTTTGTTTGTCGTTATTGCTATTGGGATTATTCATGCGATAGACGGGAACATTATTATGCCACGCGTAGTGGGATCTAAGGTAAAGATCAACTCATTAATAGTTATTATTGGATTGATTATCGGGGAAATGCTTTGGGGTATTGCCGGAATGTTTTTAACAATTCCTGTTCTGGCGATTATCAAGATTATCTTTGACAGGGTAGAAGGTCTCCAGTCCTGGGGCTTCCTGATGGGCGAGGATGATGAGGTACCGGTTTTCAAATCTACTTTTGATAAATATTTTCTGGTAAAAAAAGTGAAAGTAGACGAGGTTGTTCCTGGTAAAGATGATCATCCGGAAGTGTAGATTAAGGCAGATTAATTATAAGTCTATTATTTTTTATCTATTTTCTTTCTATTTATAATTAATATCAAATTTGAATAATGAGGAAACTGTGTGTTATTTTGCTTTTGTTTTCAGTATTGCTCAATGCGCAAACCAAAAAGGAACAAATTGTGTCGATTAAGTTTTTTCAAAAAGATCTGAATGAGGAATACCTTAATCCTAAAGCAACGCCTTTGCGTGGCGATAATCTTAAAAATTTTAAAGAACATCCTTTCTTTCCGATCAATCTTAAATATAGAGTTAAAACTCATTTTGTAAAAACCGACAATCCTGTTCCGTTTGAGCTTCCAACATCTTCGGGCAAGGTTAAACATTATCAGGAATATGGGAAAGCCAGTTTTGATCTGGATGGTAAAAATTATACACTGAGTCTCTATCAGAGTCTGGATCTTATGAAGCAGGAGAAGTATAAGGATTACCTCTTTTTGCCTTTCCGTGATGAGACCAATGGCAAAGAAACCTATGGTGGCGGGAAATATCTGGATCTCAGGATTCCTGCGGGAGATACAATAATTATCGATTTTAACAAATCTTATCAGCCATACTGTGCTTATAATGCTTTTGATTACAACTGCCCGATTGTTCCGGAAGAAAATAGATTACCAATAAGGATTGAAGCAGGTGTGATGTACGATGATGTTTATCATCATTAATATTTAACGTCTCTTAACATCGCTTTTGCATAATCCTTGAAACGTTTACTTCAAATCAAAAAATTATGAAAGATGTAAAAGTAGCCGGATTGTGGATTGACGGCAGAAAAGCGATTGTGGTTACCAATCATAATGCTCAGGAAGTAACCAATTTTGCAGTGCGGGAAATTGTAAAAGTGGATGTGCAACAGGGCAATTCTAACGAAAATGCTGCTAATAATGTAGAACAGACCAATAAGGTTAAAGCTTATAAAGAGATCGAAAAACTGATTACAAACAGTGTAGAACTCTATATCACCGGGCCGGGAACTTCGCAGGAAGAACTTAGGAATTACCTTTTGGATACACCGCAGTATAAAAATCTTAAGATAACATTGGGTACAGCCTCACAATTGTCTGAAGAACAGGTTTTGGAAGAAGTTAAAAACCACTATAACGATTAAGTAAAATTGTTCAATACAAAAAACCGAATATTCCGGTTTTTTTTGGTTTAAGGGTTAATATATCACCTGAGTAATCAGGATAATCTGTGAGAATCAAAATGATTAGAAATCCTTTTTAATAAAGAATATTTGTTGATATGAAAATATTTTATGACCTTTAAAAATAATTATCGACTCATGAAATTTAAAATTATTTTTGCTGTGATAGCCTTGTGCTTTTTGTCCTGTTCCAAGAAAGAGGTTTCTGAAAATGCAAGTACGGAGACCGAGGCATCAGAATTACCGACGGTTAATAAAACCGTAACAGATCCTGTAGCCGAAGGCCAATCACTTATAGAAGGTTCAGATTGTTTGGGTTGCCACAAGGTTGATGAAAAAATGATTGGCCCATCTTATAAAGAAGTGGCGGCGAAATACGATAGTACACCTGAGAATGTTGAGAAACTTGCCGATCAGATTATTAAAGGCAGTTCCGGCGTTTGGGGCGATGTGCCAATGCCGGCTCACGGTTTTAGCAAAGAAAATGTAAAATATATGGCGACTTATATTTTGTCTCTTAAATAATCAGATTAAAATCCTCTCAGCCCTTTTAGATCTCTGGAAGGGTAAATTAAATGCCTAGACGGGAATGATATATTTATAATGTTTAAAGACAGCACGTTGCAAGATGGATGTTGTTTTTTGCTACTAAATCATACAACAAAAAATTTAAGTTTCATAAACATTTTAAAATCACTATTTTTGCACTCTAAAAATTTGAATTACAATGTCATTATCAGAACAGGAAATCATCCGTCGCGAAAAATTACAGAAACTGACCGATTTGGGGATCGATGCGTTCCCAGCTGCTGAATACAAAATCACAGATTCTACAAAATCTATTAAACAGGATTTCGAAGAAGGTAAGAAGGTGGTAATTGCGGGCAGATTGATGTCAAGAAGAATCCAGGGTAAAGCAAGTTTTGCAGAGCTTCAGGACTCCGAAGGCCGGATTCAGGTTTATTTTAATCGTGATGAGATCTGTCCTGGTGAAGATAAAACTTTGTATAACGAGGTTTACAAGCATCTTCTGGATATCGGTGATATCATCGGGATCGAAGGTGAATTATTCAAAACTCAGGTAGGCGAGATGACAGTAATGGTGAAAAATTTCACGTTATTGACAAAATCCCTTCGCCCGCTTCCGCTGCCTAAAGTTGATGCTGATGGAAACGTTTTTGATGGTTTTACGGATGCAGAATTGCGTTACAGACAGCGTTATGCAGATTTGGTCGTGAATCCTCACGTGAAAGAAATTTTCGTCAAAAGAACTAAATTGTTCAATGCGATGAGGACGTTCTTTAATGATGCCGGATATTTTGAAGTTGAGACGCCTATTTTGCAGTCGATTCCTGGTGGAGCGGCTGCGAGACCTTTTATTACGCATCACAACGCTTTGGATATTCCTTTATATCTGAGAATTGCCAACGAATTATATCTTAAAAGATTGATTGTTGGTGGATTTGACGGTGTTTATGAGTTCTCAAAAAACTTCAGAAATGAAGGAATGGACAGAACGCACAATCCCGAATTCACAGCAATGGAAATCTATGTAGCTTACAAAGATTATAACTGGATGATGGATTTCACAGAGAAATTGTTGGAATTCTGTGCTACTTGTGTTAACGGAACTTCGGAATCTGTTTTCGGAGAACACACCATCAGCTGGAAAGCGCCTTATCCAAGAGTTTCTATGACAGAAGCTATTTTGAAATATACAGGTTTTGACATCACTGGAAAATCTGAGCAGGAATTATTCGACTTCGCAAAATCTATTGGTATCGAGGTGGATGAAACGATGGGTAAAGGAAAATTGATTGATGAGATTTTCGGAGAAAAGTGTGAAGGAAACTTCATTCAGCCGACTTTCATCACAGATTATCCTGTTGAGATGTCGCCTTTGACCAAAAAGCACAGAAGTCAGGAAGGTTTGACAGAACGTTTTGAGCTAATGGTTTGCGGAAAAGAAATCGCCAATGCTTATTCTGAGTTGAATGACCCAATTGACCAAAGACAACGATTTGAGCATCAATTATTATTATCCGAAAAAGGTGACGACGAAGCTGGACAATTTATTGATGAGGATTTCCTCAGAGCTTTGGAATACGGAATGCCACCAACCTCTGGACTGGGAATCGGAATGGACAGATTGATTATGTTTTTGACGAATAATCCATCCATTCAAGAAGTTCTTTTCTTCCCGCAAATGAGACCGGAAAAAGCAGTTCCAAAAATAGAATTGGGCGAAGATGAAAAAGTAATCATAGAGATCCTGAATTCTCAGGATGAACCAATGGAACTTAATGAGGTAAAAAACCGCAGCCAGCTTTCCGGTAAAAAATGGGACAAAGCTTCTAAAGCTTTAACTAAAAATAATTTGGTGAAAGTTGAGAAAATAGATGAGGTTCTATTGATGAAATTGGTATAATGCCAATCAAAAAAAGTATAAAAAAATCCTGAAAATTATTTTTCAGGATTTTTTTATGCGGTTAATTTTAATTTTAAAAGTTGTGATTTAGATTGCGAAAATTAAAAATTTGTGATTGACCCCTATTCTTTGTAAATGTTATTGTCGTAGTACTTGATATTTTAGAAAATTAACCCCTAATTTTTTATAGTTATCTGTAATTTCACTCAGTTTTAGTGTTGTTTATATCTTATTTAAATAATATTAAAAATCCTTTATTAATAAATTATTAATAATTAAATATTGTTTTTATTATTATTAATTCATATAATTGTTATAAAGATTGGTGAATCGTTAAAACAAGTTGAAGATAATGAAGAAAAATATGCAGTTAGGATTATATGATCCTTCTTTCGAATTCGACTCCTGCGGAGTCGGTTTTGCAGCTAATATAAAAGGTGTCAAAAGTTTCAAAATAGTCAGCGATGCCATTACAATGCTCGAAAATATGGAGCATCGCGGCGCAACCGGTTATGAAAGTAATACAGGTGATGGTGCGGGTTTGCAGATTCAGATTCCGCACGAGTTATTGTATGATGAGACGCTCAATTTTGGTTTTGATTTGCCAAATCCTAATTTTTATGGCGTTGGAATGTTATTTTTTCCTCAGAATAATTTTATCCGCGAAGAGTGCAAAGAGATTATAGCGCAGTCTGCGGATAAACTCGGGCTTAAGATTTTGGGCTATCGGCCGGTTCCAGTCAATAACATAGATTTGGGAAACTTGGCAAAAAGTGTTGAACCTGTGATGGAGATGCTTTTTGTGGAACGTCCCTTTGATGTGGAAACGGATAAAGATTTTGAAAGAAAACTGTTTGTTTTTCGCAATTATATTTCTCATCAGATTACGAGTGTGACGAGCAATGACCCAATTGGTTTTTATGTGGCTTCGTTCTCCTGTAAAAAGTTGATTTATATCTTAACGTCTACCAATAATTTTCCTGAATTTACAGGTCGAATTTGTCCTGCACCTTGCGAAGGAGCTTGTGTTCTAGGAATTAATAATTTGCCTGTTGCGATTGAAGAAATTGAAAAAAATATTATCGAAATCGCTTTTGAACAAGGATTTGCAAAGCCTAGAATTCCTCAATACAGAACGGATAAAAAAGTGGCGGTTATTGGCTCGGGTCCTGCTGGACTGGCTTCGGCTTATCAGTTGAATCAGGCTGGACATCAGGTGACGGTTTTCGAAAGAGATTCGGAGATTGGCGGATTGCTGAGGTTTGGGATTCCTGATTTCAAACTCAATAAAAATATTGTGGAACGCCGAGTTCAGTGGATGGAGCAGGAAGGTGTTGAATTTAGGACTAATGTCAATGTTGGGGTTAATTATTCCGTGGAAGAATTGAACAGGAATTTTGATGCCGTTGTTTTGGCTTTAGGAAGTACAGTTCCGAGAGATTTGATGCTTCCAAATCGTGATGCAAAAGGTGTGCATTACGCGATGGATTTTCTCATTCAGAATAATAAAAAAGTTAGCGGAATTGAGTTTTATGAAGAGGAACTTAATGTAAAAGGGAAAAAAGTGGTCGTCATTGGCGGTGGAGATACAGGCTCAGATTGCATTGGAACTTCGAATCGGCAAGGTGCGGAAGTGGTTTATCAGATTTATTATAAACCGATGCAGCCAACACAGCGTGATGAGACAATGCCCTGGCCAACAATGCCGATGACTTTGCAGGTGACATCATCCCACGAGGAAGGTTGCGAAAGAAAGTGGTCTGTCAATTCCAAAGAATTTGTGAAAGATGAAAATGGAAATCTTACCGGTGTTCGTCTTGTGGAAGCGGAATGGACCAAAGATGCCGATGGAAAATGGAATCTCTACACAGAAAAACCAAACTCAGCATTTGTTATCGAATGTGATTATGCTTTCATCGCTTTAGGCTATACACACGTAGAACAGAAAGGATTGGTAGAAGCTTTGGATATCCATCTCGACCCAAAAGGAAATCTCATTGGGAACAACAAGGAGTTCCTAACCAATCAGGCTAAGTATTTCTCTTGTGGTGATGCCAGGAAAGGGCAGAGCCTTGTGGTTTGGGCCATTGCGGAAGGAAGAGACTGTGCGAAAAAAGTGGATGAGTTTTTGAAAGGATAAAAACTTTTATAATTGTTAAATTTTGGAAACCGGACTTTTATTAGTTCGGTTTTTTTTATCGTGAATTTTCCAAACATCCCTGTTAAAAACTTAAGTTTGTGCAGATCAGTCAAACCTTTCATATCTCGATTATTTTAACGATATTTGTAAGCATTTTTAATATAATTTTAAATATAAAAGCGAGGGGCAATAAGCCTATTGCAAATAGCTAAAATATGAGTCAAAAACAATATACAGCAAGTAGTATTCAGGCATTGGAAGGGATGGAGCACGTGCGTATGCGTCCGTCAATGTACATTGGTGATGTAGGCGTAAGAGGTCTCCACCATTTGGTTTATGAAGTCGTGGATAACTCCATTGATGAGGCTTTGGCAGGATATTGCGATACAATTACCGTTTCTATCAAAGAAGGTAATGGTGTGGAAGTGACCGATAACGGCCGTGGTATCCCGGTAGATTTTCACGAGAAAGAACAGAAGTCGGCGCTTGAGGTTGTAATGACCAAAATTGGTGCGGGTGGTAAATTTGATAAAGATTCTTACAAAGTTTCCGGAGGTCTTCACGGCGTTGGGGTTTCTTGCGTTAACGCACTTTCCAACGAGATGGTTACAACGGTCTATAGAGACGGAAATGTTTATCAGCAGGTCTATTCCCGAGGAAAAGCTCAGACAGGCGTTGAAGAAATAGGTCATAGTGATAAAAGAGGAACCAAGCAATTCTTCCAGCCGGATGATACTATTTTCACAGAGCTGGTTTATAACTATGACACATTGGCAAGCCGCCTGAGAGAGCTGTCTTACCTTAACAAAGGTATTACGATTACTTTGACTGACGAGAGAGAGAAACTGGAAGACGGGACTTACCGTACAGAAGTTTTCCATTCAGAAGGTGGCCTGAAAGAATTTGTAGAATATATTGATGGCAACAGAGAAGCTATCATGGAGCATGTTATCTTTATGGAAGGCGAACGCGATAATATCCCGGTAGAAGTGGCGATGCGTTACAACACGTCTTTCAACGAGAATCTGCATTCTTATGTTAATAATATCAATACGCACGAGGGTGGTACCCACCTGGCAGGTTTCAGAAGAGCTTTGACTAGAACTTTGAAAAAATATGCCGATGAATTGGGATTGCCTGCAAAGGAAAAAGTAGAAGTGACAGGTGATGATTTCCGTGAGGGATTGACTGCCGTGATTTCTGTAAAAGTAATGGAGCCCCAGTTTGAAGGGCAAACCAAAACCAAATTGGGTAACTCAGAGGTTTCCGGTGCTGTAGATAAAATTGTGGGCGAAATGCTGTCTAACTTCCTGGAAGAAAATCCACTGGAAGCTAAGCAAATCGTGCAAAAAGTGGTTTTGGCAGCCAAAGCAAGACAGGCCGCGAAGAAAGCGCGAGAAATGGTGCAGCGTAAATCACCAATGGGTGGATCTGGCTTGCCAGGAAAATTATCCGATTGTTCTTCAAAAGATCCGGCTGAATCAGAGCTGTTTTTGGTAGAGGGAGATTCCGCAGGTGGAACGGCAAAACAAGGCCGTGACCGTCATTTTCAGGCAATTTTGCCACTGAGAGGTAAAATATTGAATGTTGAGAAATCAATGCTTCATAAAGTCTACGACAACGAGGAAATTAAAAATATTTATACCGCACTTGGCGTTTCTGTAGGGACAGAAGAAGATTCCAAAGCCCTGAATATGGCAAAGCTACGTTATCACAAGATCGTGATTATGACCGATGCCGATATCGATGGTTCCCACATTTCTACTTTGATTTTGACATTCTTCTTCCGTTATATGAAGGAGATGATTGAGAATGGATACATTTATATTGCGCAACCGCCTTTGTATCTTTTGAAAAAAGGTAACAAAAAAATGTATGCTTATAATGAGAAAGAACGTGAACAATTTACATTGGAGATGTCACCGGACGGCAAAGGTGTAGAAGTGCAGCGTTACAAAGGTCTTGGAGAGATGAATCCTGAGCAGCTTTGGGAAACCACGCTTAATCCCGAACACAGAATATTGAAACAGGTAACGATCAACAATGCCGTGGAAGCTGACTCAACCTTCTCTATGCTGATGGGCGATGAAGTACCGCCAAGACGTGAGTTTATCGAGAAAAATGCAGTCTATGCAAGAATCGATGCATAACCGTATAAAAATATTTTAGTAAAAATAGAACCTTCCATCTTTTTGGAAGGTTTTTTGTTGTCTGATATTACGATTAAAACAAAAACATCAGAATGAAAAAATTATTAGGTATTTTATCGGTCGGGATTTTACTGGCTTCCTGTGAGAAAAAAACCACTGTGGCTGTTAACTTGGGTGATAACAATGACAGCACTGCAACAGTTAAAGAATTTGTAGTGGATTCTGTCCGTGTCAATGATTCGCTGGTAGTAAGCAAAAACCTGACATCTGTTTTTAATAAGCAGGTTTTAGTTTTTCCGTCAATAACCAACAAAACAGTCTTGGACAGTATTTACAGCAACGCCATGGTGAAATCTTCAACTTATGACGCCGCTGGACTCAAAACAGCTCTGGAACAGGATATGAAGCAAAACTTTGACAAAACCAAACAGGATATCAAAGAGTTTTCACCTTCTTTTAAGCAAACCTGGGATGATACATCTGCGATGAAAGTGGTTTCTAACAATGATAATCTCCTGACTTTGCAGTACACTGGAAGCGGTTACACCGGAGGTGCACATGGTTATTATTTTGAGAATTATAAAACGTTTGACTTACAAACCAACAAAGTTATCTCTCAAAATGATATTTTTAAAAATCCAAATGATCCTGCATGGAGCGCAATTCTGATGAATCATTTTACCAACAAGGATCAGAAAGAAATGTTGTTAGTTGATAAAATCCCACTTAACAATAATTTTTACTTTGATAATCAGAAAATCACCTTTGTTTATAACCAGTATGAAGTGGCTGCTTATGCCGCGGGTGTGGTGCCAATCAGCCTAAAATTCAGTGAAATAAAGGATAGACTGAAACCCGAATTTTTGAAAAGGCTTAAATTGGAATAATAATTCAAAATATAAAGTAAAAATACTCTGTAGTCGCAGAGTATTTTTTAATTTTGGCAACTTATGAGAGCTGCATTTATCATCAATCCCTTTTCCGCAAAAAAGAACTATCAGCCTTTTCTGGACAGTCTTTGTAAAAAGACAGATCAGCCGCTTTACCTGATATCGCAGTCACTGGAAGATACAGATCATTTTATCAGGGAAAACTGGGAAAAGGTCGATATTTTTGTGGCTGTCGGTGGTGATGGTACCATATCGGTGGTGGCGCAAAAGCTCATCAATACAGAGAAAATCCTGGCTGTTTTTCCTGCCGGTTCAGGTAATGGTTTTTCCAATGAGACCAACTTCAACAAAAATATATCGCGTCTTCTTGACAAGATCAAAGCCAAAAAATACCGTGAGATCGATACCTTTATGGTGAATGAGCATTTTTCTATCAATGTTTCGGGAACGGGTTTTGACGGTAAAGTGGTCAAAGAATTTGAAAAAACCAATCGTGGTTTTAAGAATTATATCAAAGTATCAATCAAAACTTTTTTTAATTACAAACCGATTAAGATCAAATTTTTGAGCGAAGGCTATAAATCTTATAATGGCAAATACCTGATGCTGAATATTGCCAACACGCGCCAGTTTGGGAACAACGCCTACATTGCACCAATGGCGAGCAAAAGCGACGGTTTGGTGGATCTGGTTTTGGTAAAGAAATTTCCGCTGACTTACTCTCCCTTTTTTGCTTTCCGTATGTTTACAAAACGCCTGAAAGATGATGATTATGTCACATATCTTCCGGTTTCGGAAATCGAGTTCAAGGTGAGTACAAAAACCTGGCACATTGATGGCGAGTTCAAGAAAATCAAATCGCCAATTCATATCAAAGTCTTGCCGAAGAGTTTAAGGATCCTGGTTTAGAATGATATAATATTCTCGCTAATGAGGCAGATTTTACAGATTTAAATTTAGCATCTGCATAATCCGGATGATCTGCGAGAATTTAAAAATAATCAGAAATCCTTTCAATAAAGACTATTTGGTGATATGAAGATATCTTATGACTTCTAAAAATATTTTTAATTTCTTGTTGTGTTTTTTTTTGTGGTCGGAAACCTATTTTATAATATTCTATTTATCACACATCATGTTCTCGAATCTGGCATCTAATTCTTATCTTTGAACTGAGAAGTAGATTATGCAAAACAAACTCAAGATCATCAACGATCCGGTACACGGATTTATCAAAATTCCTCATGAGATTTTATTCGATGTTATAGAACATCCTTATTTCCAAAGGCTACGCCGGATTTCCCAAACAGGGCTTTTGTCCCTTATTTTTCCAGGCGCCAAACATACCCGTTTTCATCATGCATTAGGCGCTATGAATCTTATGTTCAAAGCTTTGGAAACACTTAAGCTAAAAGGCGTCAAAATCTCCAAAGAGGAAGAAAAAGCGGCGATGCTGGCAATTCTGCTGCACGACATTGGTCACGGTCCCTATTCTCATGCGCTGGAAAATATGCTGATGGATGACTGGCATCATGAGAAGATATCCATTTTGCTGATGAACCGTCTCAATCAGGAGTTCAGGGGAAAACTGGATTTGGCTATCGAGATGTTCCGTGGGCAGTACCACAGGCCATTTTTTAATCAGTTGATCTCGTCCCAGCTAGATGTAGACCGGATGGATTATCTCAAAAGAGACAGCTTCTACACCGGTGTTACAGAAGGCAGCGTGAATGTAGAACGTATTATTTCTATGATGAACGTGAGTGAAGAACAACTCGTCATAGATGCTAAAGGGATCTACTCGATAGAGAATTACTTAACGGCGAGGATGTTTATGTATTGGCAGGTCTATTACCATAAGACTGCAGCCTTGGCAGAGCATATTTTGGTCCAGATTCTTAACCGCGCCAAATATCTTGTCTCACAGAATATTATCCTGGATGCGCCGGCCAATCTTAAATATTTTCTGACCAAAAATCATTTTGACGAAGCGACAGAAGAGGATATCAAAAGGTTTACGCTGCTGGATGATATGGATGTTTTTCAGGCTATCAAGGATTGGGCGGACCATGATGATTTTATCCTTGCCAGGCTTTGTAAAATTGTTATTTACAGAGATTTCCCGAAAAGTGTTATCTCCTCAAAACCATTTTCTGAAGAATTGATTAGAGAGAAGATTGAGCAGACCAATCAGTTTTTTAATATTAATAATGGCGAAGAACTGGTTGGGCAGATATCAAGATCATTACTGCCGTATGATACAGAAAAACAGCCAATTTGTCTTCTGGAAAAATCGGGCAGGAAACTGAAGCTGGAAGAATCAGAAAATCAGATCCTCTTCGGATGTATGGAGAATGCTACCAAAAAGTATATTCTCTTCTATCCAAGGGAGATTTAATTGTTAACGATAAAAATTAACGGATAATTAATAAAATATTTATCTTTGCAAACTATGGAATTTAGTGCAGAACAGATTGCAGGACTGATTAACGGAAGAATCATCGGAGACGGAAGTACCGTCATTACAGGCGTATCACCAATAGAGAATGGGCAGCAAGGGCATTTGTCTTTTGTAGGGCAAGAGCGGTTTTTACCTTATATAGACACTACAGATTGTGCAGTACTGATTGTTTCGGAAAGTTTGCTCGAAAATAAAGAATACAAACCCGTAATCATTGCGGTAGAAGATGCTTACCTGTCTTTCCAGGTACTGATGAACCTTTATCAGGAGATGCAGGGCAGAAAAACAGGCATAGAAGAAGGTTCTTTCTTCCATGAGACGGCAGAGGTTGGAGAGAATGTCTACATTGGCGCATTTACTTATGTTTCAGAAAAAGCTAAGGTAGGTGACAATACACAGATCTATCCACATGTCTACATCGGTAAAGGTGTGAAGATTGGTAAAAACTGTAAAATAGACAGCGGTGCAAGGATCTATGATTATTGTATAGTGGGTGATAATTGCATCATCCATTCCAATACTGTTGTGGGAGGGGACGGATTTGGTTTTCAGCCAACATCAGAAGGTTTTAAAAAGATCCCACAGCTAGGAAATGTGGTTATAGAAGATCATGTGGAAATTGGTTCCAACTGTAGTATAGACCGTGCAACTATAGGATCTACCATTATTGGCAAAGGTACCAAGATCGATAACCTGATCCAGATCGCACATAATGTAAAAATTGGCGAAAATAATGTAATTGCGGCTCAGGCTGGTATTGCAGGATCTACCGTTATTGGGGATTGGAATCAGATTGGCGGCCAGGTAGGTATTGTTGGCCATATCAAAATAGGTAACCAGGTAAAAATACAGGCACAGAGTGGTGTCAACTCCGCTGCTAAAGACGGTGAAGTGTTATACGGGTCACCAGCGATCAACTATAGCGATTATAGGAGAAACTATGTCCACTTCCGTCATTTTACAGACATTGTCAAAAGAATAGAAGAATTAGAAAATAAAAAATCAGAGTAAAGGTATCAGGAGCAGAAGCAATTCTTCCACCTCAAAACTAATACAATGAGTGATAAACAAAAAACCATCAAAGAAGATATTTCCCTTTCGGGAATAGGTCTTCACACAGGCAAAGAAGTTAATCTTACAATCAAACCGGCCAAGGAAAACACCGGATTTGTTTTTGTAAGAACAGACCTGGAAGGGCGTCCGCAGGTAGAAGCCGACGTTAATTATGTAACTACTACAGAGCGTGGCACAACTCTGGAAAAACTGGGTGTCAAGATTCATACCTGTGAGCACCTTTTGGCAGCACTTGTTGGGATGGATCTTGATAATGCCATTTTGGAAATGAACAGTGCAGAACCTCCAATTTTGGATGGCTCTTCAAAATTCTTTGTAGAAGCGATAGAAAAAGTAGGGATTGTAGAACAGGATTTACCAAGAGAATATCTGGTCATCAAGGAAGTGATGAATTATATTGATCCTTCTACAGGCTCAGAATTGACGGTGATACCGGCAGACGATTACGAGATTACGACCATGGTGGATTTTGGGACCAAAGTTTTGGGAACACAGAATGCCAGTATGAAAAATCTCTCCGAGTTCAAGGATGAAATTGCACCGGCCAGGACATTTAGTTTCCTGCATGAGCTGGAGCAGCTTTTGGATGCCAACCTTATCAAAGGCGGTGATATCAGCAATGCTATTGTGTATGTTGACAAAGAACTTACGCCGGCTACCACAGAAAAGCTGAAAGTAGCCTTTGGCAAAGAGGAAGTATCTATCCGCCCCAATGGTATCCTTGACAATCTTACGCTTAATTTTACCAACGAAGCAGCCAGACACAAACTTCTGGATGTTATAGGAGATTTGGCGTTGGTAGGCGTTAGGATCAAAGGCCGCGTTATTGCCAACAAACCGGGACACTTTGTGAATACCCAGTTTGCAAAAAAACTAAACAGACAATACAAATTGCAAAAAAGAAAAAATGTTCCGGATTTCGATCTTAAGGCAGAGCCTGTTTTCGATATCAATGGCATTATGAAACTGTTGCCACACAGACCACCGTTTTTGTTGGTAGATAAGATAATGGAACTTTCGGACACGCATGTTGTCGGGCTAAAGAATGTCTCTATGAACGAGCCGTTTTTTATTGGTCACTTTCCAAAAGAACCAGTGATGCCAGGCGTTTTACAGATCGAAGCCATGGCACAGGTGGGTGGGATATTGGTTTTGGCCAATGTGCCGGATCCGGAGAATTATTCCACTTATTTTGTGAAGATGGATAATGTCAAGTTCAAGAAAAAAGTAGTTCCGGGTGATCAGGTCATTTTCAAGATAGAACTGATAGAACCTATAAGAAGAGGGATTGTCCATATGCAGGGTTACGGCTATGTAGGAGACAGTGTAGTTGTAGAAGCCGAATTAATGGCTCAGGTCGCAAAAACAAAAATTTAATTATGATTCATCAGCTTACAGCAGTAGATCCAAGGGCAAAAATTGGTAAGAATGTTACTGTAGAGCCATTTACAACCATTTCTTCGGACGTTGTCATTGGATCCGGCACCTGGATTGGCTCCAATGTTACCATTATGGACGGCGCCAGAATTGGGGAAAACTGCAAAATATTTCCTGGTACGGTCATCTCAGCCATCCCTCAGGATCTCAAATTTGATGGAGAAGATACACAAACCATAATAGGGGATAATACCACGCTTAGAGAGTGTGTGACTGTCAACCGTGGTACAAAGGCGTTGGGCTTTACAAAAGTAGGAGACAACTGCCTTATTATGGCAACTTCGCACGTTGCCCACGACTGCATTATTGGGAACAATGTTATCATTGCCAATGGTTGTGGTATCGCCGGCCACGTGGAGATTGGTGATTTTACAGTAATGGGCGGTCTTTCTGCTGTACAGCAGTTTGGTAAAATTGGCAAGCACACCATGATTTCCGGTGGATCGCTTATCAGAAAAGATATCCCGCCGTACATCAAAGTGGCCAGAGAACCAATTTCTTATGCGGGGATTAATTCTGTAGGGCTGAGAAGACGCGGTTTTACCAATGATAAGATTTTTGAAATTCAGAAAATTTACCGCTATATCTTTCAGATGAAGATGAATGTTTCCCAGGCCATCGAGTATATCGAGAAAGAAATGCTGCCGACTATGGAGCGCGATGAGATCATCACTTTTATCCAGAACTCACCAAGAGGTATCGTAAAAGGATATGGCTCTACAAAAGAATAATAACAAAAATAAATAAGTTTATCAATAACTAATGGCAACAAGCAACGATATTAAAAAAGGACTTTGCATCGAGTTCAGTAATGACATCTACAAAGTCATCGAGTTTCTTCACGTAAAACCGGGTAAAGGGCCGGCATTCGTAAGAACCAAACTAAAATCTGTAACCAATGGCAAAGTGGTAGATAACACCTTCTCCGCAGGTCACAAGATTGATGAAGTAAGAGTAATTACAAGAAAATTCCAGTATCTTTACGAAGATGACAACGGTTTCCATTTTATGAACAATGATGATTTTTCTCAGATTTATCTTGATAAAGAGATGATCGAGAACTCTCAGTTTATGAAAGCCGGTGAAGAAGTAACAATTATCCTGAAAGAGGCTGATGAGACGCCACTTTCTGCGGAAATCCCGCCAACGGTATATCTGGAAGTGGTAGAAGCAGATCCGGGCGTAAAAGGCAATACTGCAACCAATGCGCTTAAAAATTCTATCGTAGAAACTGGCGCACGCGTGATGGTGCCTTTGTTCATCGAGCCGGGCGACAAAATCAAAGTGAATACAGAAGACGGCTCTTATCTGGAAAGAGTTAAGTAAAAAATAGGATGGAAGTCTGGAGTTGATCTTCATTCTTCCATTTTTTTTTAGCAGCTATCCGCCTTTCCTTCCACATTGCCACACAAAGCTTGTCGAAGTGTAAATTCAGGTTGGGCTTAGCTTTTGTAAATCAGTTTTATAGATTGCGGAAATTATCATTAAAGATTATTCTAATCTTACAAAGCGCCGAATCGAAGCCTACATCTATTATCTAAATCCTACTATCAAATCATGACTTTTAATCAGCCACAAAGCCTTAAATCTATTGCGGGTATCATTAATGCAAAATATATCGGCGACGATAATTTCCAGGTTCTGGGAACCAATGAGATCCACCGTGTGCGCCCTGGTGACATTGTTTTTGTCAATCATCCCAAGTATTATGATAAAGCCCTTAATTCTGCAGCCACAGTTATTTTAATTGATAAAGAAGTTGATTGTCCGGCAGGAAAAGCACTTCTTATTTCGGATGATCCTTTCCGTGATTTTAATAAAATCAATACCCATTTTACAAGAATTTCTAATTTCCGTGAAGAATTACACGATCTGGAAGTAGGAGATGACACATTTGTTCATCCGTCTGTATCTATTGGGAATGATGTGAAAATTGGTAAGAATTGTCATATTTTCCCTAATGTCGTCATTGGTGACAGAACGGTCATTGGTGATAATGTGATCATCCAGGCCAATACCGTACTTGGCGGCGATGCCTTCTACTACAGAAAACTCAATGGAAACTTCGATAGATTAATTTCTGTTGGGAATGTTGTTATAGAAAACAATGTGGAAATTGGTAACTGCTGCACCATAGACCGTGGTGTCACAGATTCTACTATCATTGGAGAAGGCAGTATTTTGGATAATCAGATCCAGATTGGGCATGATACAATTATAGGCAAAAAATGTCTGATTGCTTCACAAACAGGTATTGCAGGCTGCTGTATTATAGAAGATGAAGTGACAATCTGGGGACAGGTGGGTATGGCTTCAGGAGTGAGGATCGCAACAGGTACGATTCTATTGGCAAAAACAGGTGTGAACAGAGATCTCAAAAAAGGAACTTATTTTGGCCCAATTGCCGAAGAGTTCCGGGATTACCTCAGAAAAGAAGTCAAGCTGAAAAATCTGAAGTAAATCATATTCTAAAAATTCAAAAAAACAACGATTGCAGGAAAATTTCGAATTATTATCGTTATTTTTGCGAATAACAAAAGTTTGTAAAATCAATAAATTATAATAAAAAATGTCAGTATTAGTAAACAAAGATTCTAAAGTTATCGTACAGGGTTTTACAGGTAACGAGGGTACTTTCCACGCAGGTCAGATGATAGATTACGGTACCAACGTAGTTGGCGGTGTAACTCCTGGTAAAGGAGGAAGCGAGCATCTTGGTAAACCTGTTTTCAACTCGGTTGCAGAAGCGGTAGAAAAAACAGGGGCTAATGTGAGTATTATTTTCGTTCCGCCTGCGTTTGCTGCAGATGCTGTGATGGAGGCTGCCGAAGCCGGTATCAAAGTGATTGTATGTATTACAGAGGGGATTCCTGTTGCTGATATGGTAAAAGTAAAAGATTATATCCATGACAGAGACTGCAGGCTGATTGGTCCAAACTGCCCGGGTATCATTACTTCTGACGAAGCCAAAATCGGTATCATGCCAGGTTTTGTTTTCAAAAAAGGAAAAGTAGGAATTGTTTCTAAATCAGGAACATTGACTTACGAAGCTGCAGATCAGGTAGTAAAAGCTGGTTATGGCGTTTCTACAGCTATCGGAATTGGTGGTGACCCGATCATCGGTACTACTACAAAAGAAGCTTTGGAATTGTTCATCAATGATCCTGATACTGATGCGGTTGTAATGATCGGAGAAATCGGAGGCCAGTTAGAAGCTGAAGCTGCAAGATGGTACAAAGCATCCGGATCCAAAAAACCTGTTGTTGGTTTTATCGCCGGGCAAACTGCGCCAAAAGGCAGAACCATGGGGCACGCTGGTGCTATTGTAGGCGGAGCTGATGATACGGCTCAGGCAAAAATGGCCATCATGAGCGAATGTGGTATCAACGTGGTAGCATCTCCTGCAGAGATTGGTAAAACTGTTGCACAGGTATTAGCTTAATATAATCAACACAAATATGAAAAAAATCCTTTTTGCATCATTATTTTCTTTGTCTTTTTTATCTCAGGCTCAGATCGATTTTCGGTCGACTGTTTTCGGTGTTGTAGCCGGCGGGACTTACTCCCGAGTTAGAAACGCACACAACCCTTCCGGGCCGAGGTTCTCGGTGCTAGGTGGTGTTACGGCGCAGGTGCCAGTAGGTTATGCAGAGCAGTTCTATATTCAGGGTGAAGTTTTGTACTTTGGTGCTGGAGAAGGTGGAGACAGAAAGTATGAAAAAGCAAAAGGATGGGATCATGCCGTGTATGCCAATAATTATCTGAGTGTCCCGCTCAATTTTAAAGCGTATTTTTCTGAGGCAGAATCTGAATTTTTTGGATTAATCGGTCCAAGATTTAATTTTCTGATCAATCAGAAAGTTAAGAACGTTCCTGCGGGAAGAGACTATTATGATCCTAATGTTAGTAATCCGGATTATCCTAATATCAACGGAAAAGCCAACTCCTTCAATCTTGGTATAGGAGCGGGTGTTGGCTACAGTTATAAGCGACAGTTGGAGATTGCTCTTAAATATGACATTGGATTATCTAATGCCTATCCAAATCTTGTAGAATCCTGGACATTGGATCCCAATACACAGAAGAAAAAATCCGAACAGGTGATAAGCTTGGGATTAACCTACTTCTTTCAATAAAAAAATGCTGTGAATATTTTCACAGCATTTTTTTTATTTATTTTTGATCGCTTCTTTGATCTTATTTTCGATTTCCTCTGATAATTCAGGATTATCGCGTAACACATCTTTTACTGCATCTCGGCCTTGTCCCAGTTTGGTATCTTCGTAACTGAACCATGATCCGCTTTTCTTCACAACGCCCATATCCACAGCAGTATCCAGGATTTCTCCTACTTTGGAAACACCTTCACCATACATGATATCAAATTCTGCCATCTTGAATGGTGGTGCGACTTTGTTCTTAACAATTTTCACCTTTACGCGGCTACCGATGGCCTCATCTCCGTTTTTGATAGGCGCACTTGCCTTTCTGATATCAATTCTTACAGAGGCATAAAACTTAAGCGCATTACCGCCGGTTGTGGTCTCTGGGTTACCAAACATTACGCCGATTTTCTCACGAAGCTGGTTGATGAAAATCACTGTACATTTGGTTCTGGAAATAGTTGCCGTTAATTTCCTTAGTGCCTGTGACATCAGTCTTGCATGCAGACCCATTTTAGAATCGCCCATCTCACCTTCAATTTCGGCTTTTGGGGTTAATGCTGCCACCGAGTCAATTACAACAATATCAATAGCTCCTGATCTGATCAGGTTATCCGCGATCTCCAAAGCCTGCTCACCGTTGTCCGGCTGAGAAATAATCAGGTTTTCCAGGTCAATTCCTAGTTTGGCCGCATAGTTCCTGTCAAATGCATGCTCTGCATCTATAAATGCTGCAATACCACCTGCTTTTTGCGCTTCTGCAATCGCGTGAAGGGTAAGGGTTGTTTTACCGGAAGATTCCGGTCCATAGATCTCTATAATTCTGCCTCTGGGATATCCGCCAACGCCCAGGGCAAGGTCCAGACCCAAAGATCCGGAAGGGATCACTTCTATAGTGGTATCTACAGAGTCTTCTCCCAAGGTCATTACGGTCCCTTTTCCGTAGGTCTTGTCCAGTTTTTCAAGCACCAACTGCAGTGCTTTTTTCTTATCTTCGTTATTACTCATTATATCATAAAATTATTCTCAAAAATAATCATTTTAAATTTGAATTGCTAATTTTTTGAAATATTATAGCCGAGACAGTTACAGAGCTGTTGGCGACAATAGTTTATCTTGATTTGTAACGTAATGATCGGCCTTGATCCTATCAAAAAATATATTATATAGTCCCTCCTTAAACCACCTATAATTTACTGATTATTAGTATTTTGGGTTTAAAATAGCTTGTTTTTTATTGCAAGAATTTGTATCTTAGAGCTTTAAAACTTTGCAAATATGTTGGGGAAAAATCCAGAAAAGAAGCCAGAATTATTCCGCCCAATGTTGGTGGATTTTATTGACCACGAGCATGAACTTGTTCTACTTTCAGAAAAAATAGATTGGAATTATTTTGAGAAAGAATTTTCGCCCTTGTATTCCAAAGTGGGCAATCCGAGCCATCCGATTCGGTTTATGGTGGGTTGTTTGCTACTGAAACATTTGTATAATTTGGGCGATGAGACGTTGGAAAAAGCCTGGAT
>NZ_FTPU01000042.1 GCF_900108115.1 Epilithonimonas bovis DSM 19482 | reverse complement strand
CATTCCTGCTATTTTGCGAACCGCAATAGAGGGTCTTCCTTCTTTTGAAAATAAACCCTCGAACTCAGCTTCTATTTTATCCCAAGAAATCTCATGCGCTAATTTTACAAGTGGATGATCCATATTAATAAGCTCGGTAAGTCTGGTCTTGAATAAATTTTGCTGTAAATCCTGTTTTATTTTTCCTAACATTTTGCCACTTTTTATACCCTAAAAATACGATTTTCTGCAATTTTATACAACATTTTTAAGCGAAATTTGATAATAAAATATTGAATATCAAATCGTTGTATTTATTTTAAGGAATGACTAATTATACAAAAACAGATAACAATGTGATGCTGGATGCACTGGCCGGTGACAGAAATTATGTGCCGGATACGGATCTATCTAAGCATTTTGTATACAACGAAAATATTTTTGGTGTTTACCTTACCGCGAACAAAAAATTCTCCGAAAAGTTTTCCGCAAAAGTGGGATCGCGCTATGAGTATACCAAAAGCCAGGGAACTGTGCTCAACGATAACCAAAGCATCGAAAGAAACTACGGCAATCTCCTTCCTTATGCCAGTATCAGTTATGCGCCGGCAGATAATCACAGTTTCTCTTATACTTTCTCCAGCCGGATAAGAAGGCCAAGTTTCTGGGAAATCAACCCGGTGAGAAATTATCTTACCAATACCAATTATACGCAGAATAATCCTTTTGTAAAGGCGTCGCCAGTGTATAATCAGGAATTCAATTATATGTATAAAAATGCGTATTATATTAACATAGGCTATAGCCAAACCAACGATAATATTGCCCAAGTCCCTTTGCAGAAAAAAGAAACTGTCAACGGAGAAGAGATTAATATCCTAAGATATATCAGGACTAATTTTGGGAAGAAATACGAAATCAATTACATTGTTGGGATGAACAAAAGCTTCTTCAAACAGTACCTGCAAACCAATCTTAACCTTGGCATCCAGATGAACAGAGTAAACGGAACGCTGGACACAGATCCAATTACAGGAGAAAAATTCCCGGAATTTATACTAAACAGGACAACTTACAGCCCTCTAATCCAAGCTAATAATAATATTCGCCTGGACAAGGCCAAAAGTTGGTTTTTCGGAGTCAATTACTTTTACATTGGCAAACAGCAGATTGACATCGGTATGCTTAAACCATTGCAAAGCCTGGATCTATCCATCAAAAAAGTATGGAATAACTGGACTTTTGCAGCCGACGCACGTGATATCTTAAGAACCAATATTGTAAAAATATCAGATACACAGTCTACCGGAAACTTCAATAATATCTACCAGATCCAGTACGACAACCGTAGTTACACTGCAACCATCACTTACAACTTTGGTAATAACAAGGTTAAAAAAATCCGTGATATCGAGAACGCATCAGACGCCATTAAAAACCGCACCAGATAACATTCATTATATATTAAGTTAAATTTTTCAATGAAACTCCTGATGACAATCGGGAGTTTTTTCAATTACCTCTTCGGCAGAAAAACCTCAGCCAACATACATCGTGCGCTACCACCGCCGTTGGTCTCTATTGTCTCCAAATCGGAGTAAATAATTTCGCAGTATTTTTCGATTGCAGCAACCTGTTCTGGCTTGAGAGATCTATAAGCACTTTGGCTCATTACCAGGAATTTTTCTCCTACATTGTTATGAACCTGCAGCATATTGCCGGCGAAATTCTGCATTTGTTCTTCGGAGATTTCTATCAGTTCTTTACCGGAATTTTTGATGGTTTCAATAACTTTTTCGCGTTCCAGTTCATCATCAATACAATCCAGGCAGATGACCACAAATTTGTCTGCAACACACATCATGACGTTGGTATGATAAATGGGCAATCGTTCTTCGCCTGCAGTCTGATAAGAATGGAAAACCACCGGTCTGAAACCAAACTCAGCGCAAAATTTTCTGAACAAATCCTCATCCAGTCTCAACGAAACCGAACCATAAGCAATCTTGTTATCATGGTCGAAAATCATACTTCCTGTTCCTTCCAGAAAAAGATTGTCTTTTTCCGCTCCAGAATAATCGATAACTTCGGTTACTTCAAATTGTTCTTTGATTTGGTTGATGATATCATCTCTTCTTTCCAAACGTCTGTTTTCTGCAAACATCGGATATAATACGACTTTCCCGTCTTTGTGAAAACTCACCCAGTTATTCGGAAAAATTGAATCCGGAGTTTTTGGGTCAAGTGTATCTTTTATCGTGATTACATTGATTCCTTTTGCTCTCAGTTTTTCAACAAAAGCATTGAATTCCTTCAAAGCTTCCCCTTGCACATTTCCTTCCTGTTGAACCTGAAAATAATTGTTAACCGCCGTTTGCTCGTTGAATCCGAAAGCAACCGGTTCTATCATCAAAACTGTATCTGTAGTTTGCATTGTTTAAATTAAATTTTGAATTAATTATTCTCTTACCAACGGCAAAGTCGAGCACCTCAACAATCCACCCATTTTCGAAATTTCACGATATGGAATTTCTTCAACTGTAAAACCCCATTCGTCTCGCAAATGATGATTCAATCTTGTGAAAGTTTTATCGGAAACCACAACATCGGGAGCAATTGAAAAAATATTCGGGTTCATTTCGAACATCTCTTTATCATTAACTTCGAAACAATTTTCTTCTCCAAAAATATCCAAAAGCAATTGGTAATCCGACTCATCTACAAATCCATTTTTGTAAATGATACATTTGTCATTCCCAACGATATTAAAAGTACAATCCAGATGAAGGATTCCTTCGTAAGGTTTTGTATCATTCTTCTTCAAATCAAGGTCGATGATTCTTTTCTTTGGGAAATATTCTTTTAGAATTTCGATGGCGTATTCGTTGGTTCTTGCTGTTTTCAGATTCCTGTAATCTGGACTATAACTTGTTCCGATGAAAAGAAATCCGTTCCAGACAATCACGTCTCCACCTTCGATATGAGCCGTTTCGGGAAGATTGATGATGTTTCGCCAGGATACTTTATCGATGATATGCCTGTAAGCTTCCTGCTCATCCGCTCTATCGGGAATGATATTGGAAATAATCATTTTATCTTCTATCACAAACGCGACATCTCTTGCAAAAACCTGGTTATAGTCTTTTAAGATTTTCGGTCGGAAAACCTCGACATCATATTTTTTCAGAACCTTTTCGAATTCTGTCATTTCAGAGATAATATCTTGTTCTTTTGGATAGATATTATTTTGGATTGTATGATAAGATTTTGCGTCGTAACTTTCTTCCAAAGTTGGGACAGGGCCATTAGATTTAGGCTGTCCAAGAACTACAGACCGCAAACGCCCGGTTTCATTTTTGATATTAAGATTAATTCCCATATGATTGTAAGTGTCACAAATATAACCAAAGCGTTGTAAACCTTAATGATTCAGAAATAATATCTGTGGATAGCCATTAAAAAACTATTTTTTCACCTTGTTTCTAACAGCAAGCCAAAAAAAATCCCCAAAATAATAATTTTGAGGATTTTTAATTTTGATAAAAAAGCTTATCTGTTGGCAATATCTACATAATCTCTTTCTGTAGCACCTTGATAAACCTGTCTTGGTCGTCCGATTGGATCACCTTTGAGTCTCATTTCTTTCCATTGAGAGATCCATCCCGGTAGTCTTCCCAAAGCAAACATTACGGTAAACATCTCTGTTGGGATTCCCAATGCTCTGTAGATAATTCCGGAGTAGAAATCTACGTTTGGATATAATTTCCTTTCTACGAAGTAATCATCTTCCAAAGCTACTCTTTCCAACTGCATGGCAATATCCAGCGCTTTATCCTGGATTCCTAATTTACCTAAAATATCATCAGCAGCTTTTTTGATAATCTTAGCTCTTGGGTCAAAGTTTTTGTAAACTCTGTGCCCAAAGCCCATCAATCTAAAGCTGTCGCCTTTATCTTTTGCTTTTGCTACCCATTTGTTAACGTCTCCGCCATCTTTTTCTATCAGTTCAAGCATCTCGATCACTGCCTGATTGGCACCACCGTGTAGCGGCCCCCAAAGTGCTGAAACACCTGCAGAAATAGAAGCAAATAATCCAGTATGTGCTGAACCAACCATTCTTACTGTAGAAGTAGAGCAGTTCTGCTCATGATCTGCATGAAGAATTAATAATTTGTCTAACGCACTTACAACAACAGGATCCATATCAAATTCTTCATTTGGTAATCTGAACGCCATTTTGTAGAAGTTTTCTACATAATTAAGACTGTTATCACCATGATTGATTGGTAAACCCTGGGTTTTTCTGTAAGTCCATGCGCAAAGGTGTGAGAATTTTGCAATCATCAATTCTGCGGCATGATCCAGCTCTTCTTTTGATTTTACATCAACAGCTTTTGGGTTGAATGCTGTAAGTGCAGATGTTAAAGAAGAAAGAACGCCCATAGGATGCGCAGAACGCGGGAACACGTCAATCAGTTTCTTAAGCTCATCAGCAACAAAATTATATTTTTTGATATTATTTTCAAATGAAGAGAACTGATCCGTAGTTGGCAACTCACCATTAAGCAAAAGATACATAACCTCTGTAAAGTTTGATTTCTCAGCAATCTGATCTATAGGATAACCTCTGTAAAACAACTCCCCTTTATCACCGTCCAGATAGGTAATCTCACTGATTGTAGCACCTGTATTTTTGTAACCAAGATCCAGAGTAATCAGACCCGTTTGGTCTCTTAATTTAGAAATATTAATTCCTCTGTCGCCCAGTGTACTATCTACGATTGGGTATTCAAAACTTTTCCCGTCGTAATTTAATATTACTTTATTATCTGACATTTTAAAAATATTTATTTGCTAAATATAAGAATTAAAGTATAAACCGGAAACTGACAAAAGTCATATCTATCATTCGATACTGTTTATGATAGTGATTGATTAAAAAAATAACCTGAAGCCATAAAAATAAATTTACAATTACCTGAAAGTCAAATAAATAAAAAACAACAGAGCATCTGAAAATTCAGATGCTCTACATAACAACTATGTTGTTTTGATTATCTTTTGATTTTGAAGGCGTCTAATCCCGGGAATATTGCAGTTTCCCCAAGAGCTTCTTCAATTCTTAATAATTGGTTATATTTTGCCATTCTGTCGGATCTGGAAGCAGAACCGGTTTTGATCTGCCCACAGTTTTGTGCTACGGCAAGATCTGCGATGGTAGAATCTTCTGTTTCACCGGATCTGTGAGACATTACTGTCGTATACTTGTTGTTTTGGGCCATTTGCACAGCATCCATTGTTTCTGACAGAGAACCAATCTGGTTGACTTTTACAAGGATGGAGTTAGCAATACCTTCATTAATACCTCTGGACAATCTCTCTACATTGGTTACGAACAAATCGTCACCTACCAACTGCACTCTATCCCCGATTTTGTCTGTCAACATTTTCCAGCCTTCCCAATCGTCTTCCTGCATACCGTCTTCTATAGAGATAATTGGATATTTATTAGCCAGTTCTGCAAGGTAAGAAACCTGCTCGCTTCTGCTGAATTGTGGCGCGTCCGCTGTCTGGAATTTTCTGTAATCGTAGATACCGTCTTTATAAAATTCTGAAGCCGCACAATCCAAAGCAATCATCACGTCATCGCCAGGCTTGTAACCTGCTTTTTCGATAGCCTGTAGCAATGTATCCAAAGCATCTTCTGTCCCTCTGAAGGTTGGTGCAAAACCGCCTTCGTCACCAACAGCAGTAGACAAACCTCTGCCATGAAGAATCGATTTTAAGTTATGGAAAATCTCAGTTCCTTTTCTCAACGCATGAGAGAAAGAATCCGCTTTTACCGGCATTACCATAAATTCCTGGAAAGCAATAGGTGCATCGGAGTGAGAACCTCCGTTGATCACATTCATCATTGGAACAGGAAGTGTATTGGCGTTTACACCACCTACATATTTATAAAGTGGCATTCTAAGTTCTGCTGCTGCAGCTTTTGCTACTGCAAGAGACACACCCAGTATAGCGTTGGCACCCAGTTTACCTTTATTAGATGTCGCATCAAGATCAATCATAACAGCATCGATCAGATTTTGCTCAAAAACAGGCAGACCTATTAGCTCAGGAGCGATGATTTCTTTTACGTTTTCAACCGCTTTCAGCACACCTTTCCCCAAAAATTCTGTTGCACCGTCACGCAGTTCAACGGCCTCGTGCTCACCTGTAGATGCGCCAGAAGGTACAGCTGCACGGCCCATAGCACCGTTTTCTGTAAAAACATCTACTTCTATAGTAGGATTCCCTCTGGAATCCAAAATCTGTCTTGCCTCGATAAATGAAATGTAACTCATTGTCTTGATGTTGTTTTAAAAGGTTTTTGTATTGATCGCTTTTTTCAAAAGCATTGCAAATTTAAACAAATTTTAAAATATTATGTTATGAATCATTCTTAACACCAATTAAAGCTAAATAATCCTGATAATTAATTTAAAACTCTGTAACGAACTTTGACTACGCCATCCCTAAGATCAGCTATTTTCTTAAAGGCGCCCTGGCTAAGATCAAAAGCGCGCGAAGGCTTCAAAGTTCCACGGTCATTTACGGTAACATGCACTTTTTTATTATTACTGGTATTGACAATCTCCACTTTTGTCCCAAACGGCAGCGTCTTGTGGGAAGCGGTCATCCTGTGATGCCTGTAAATTTCTCCGCTGGCGGTTTTTTTGCCGGAAAACCTGTCCGCATAATAAGAAACTGTTGTGCTATTATAACCACCGGCGTTTCTGGATGATCTGCAGGATATGACTAAAACCGAAGTCATTAGCATTATTACAAATACTTTGAACATATTATCACACCGGCTATATCCTTTTTTATTAAGACATCCATAACAATTCTTCATAGATAAATATTTATTTGAGGTAATATTTGGTTTATTTTGGGTTAATTACTATATTTAAGATATAAATAACGTTTTATAAAACCTAAATTACTTTTAATGAATTACGAAAGTATAAAATTAAATATTGAAGATAAAATCGCGACTCTAACTATCAACAGGCCAGATAGCCTAAATGCGCTTAATGCCCAGGTTTTCTCAGATTTGGATCAGGCATTTGATCTTCTCGCTGCAGATCAGTCTGTGAGATGCATTATTGTGACGGGGAGCGGCGAAAAATCTTTTGTTGCCGGGGCTGATATCAAAGAGTTTTCCTCTTATAATGCAGAAGAGGCGAAAGCACTGTCCAAAAGAGGTCATATTATTTTTAGTAAAATAGAAAATCTTAACAAACCCGTTATTGCCGCCATCAATGGGTTCGCGCTGGGTGGCGGACTGGAGTTGGCTATGGCGTGCCACATCAGATACGCATCAGATAATGCAAAATTAGGATTGCCCGAGGTTACGCTTGGTTTAATCCCGGGTTATGGCGGCACACAGAGGCTTCCAAAACTCGTGGGGAAAGGGATGGCCAACGAAATGATCTTTTCAGCAAAAATGATTTCTGCAGAAAAAGCCAAATCTGTTGGCCTTGTTAACGACATTTTCTCTCAACAGGAATTATTAGAAAAAGCCAAGGAACTTGCCGCTCAAATTGCGAAAAACTCACCTCAAGGCATTGCCAAAGCTATAGAAGCTGTTAATGCCAGCGAAACAGAGCACGGGATGTCAAAAGAAATAGACTGTTTTGGCGACCTGTTTGCAAAAGATGATTTCAAAGAGGGCGTTTCTGCATTTCTAGAGAAAAGAAAACCATCGTTTAATTAACCGGTATTTATGACTTATAACAAATTCGATATTGCTTATCTCAAGATGGCAACAGAGTGGGCCAACCTGTCTTATTGCAAAAGAAAAAAGGTAGGCGCGCTGATCGTAAAAGACCGGATGATTATCTCCGATGGCTACAACGGTACCCCTTCCGGGTTTGAAAATAACTGTGAAGATGAAAATGGGAAAACCAACTGGTTTGTTTTGCATGCGGAAGCCAATGCTATCCTGAAAATCGCCAGCAGCACACAATCCTGCAAAGGTGCAACGCTTTATATCACGATGTCGCCATGCAAAGAATGCAGCAAGCTAATCCTGCAGTCGGGTATAGAAAAAGTTGTTTACATGGCAGGCTATTCTGATGACAGCGGACTGCAGTTTTTAAAAAACGCCGGCATCGAAATTTTAAACATTACCGAAGAAGAATTATACTGTACATAAAACATTATGAACAAACCAAAAAACTAATAACTATAAAAAACACAAATTATGAACTGGCAGGAAAAAATCGAAGATTTCTCAAATTTTTTAAAATTTGAGAAGAATTTCTCCGACAATACACTGGATGCTTACGTCCGGGATATCAAGAAGTTAGAAAATTTTGCAGTCAACAATATGGACAACATTTCGCCGCAGGACATCACCTACGAAACGCTGCAGGAATATATCTACCAGATGTCTAAAAACAAGATCAGCGAGCGTTCTCAGGCAAGAGGAATCTCCTCGTTGAAAGCTTTTTTTAAGTTCCTTCTAGAAGAAGAATACCGGGATGATAACCCAGCATCTTTGTTGGAAGGGCCAAAGCTGGGATTGTATTTGCCCGATACGCTCAGTATAGAAGATATTGATAAAATTATCAACTGTATCGATAAAAATACCGATATAGGCAGAAGGAACCACTGCATCCTGGAAGTTTTGTATGGCTGCGGACTACGGGTCTCTGAATTGGTGGACCTAAAAATATCCAATATCAATTTTAAAGAAAATTACGTCCTGGTGGAAGGCAAAGGCGAAAAGACACGTCTTGTTCCGCTGGCGCAGTCGACTGCCAAACTCATCCAGGACTATATGAAGGAAGTTAGGTCGGTGAATAAAATCAACAAAAAGCACGAAGACTGTCTCTTCCTCAACTCACGCGGCACCAACATGTCTCGCGTTATTGTCTTTTTGATCATCAAGGAACTGACTCAGAAAGCCGGGATTACAAAAAATATTTCGCCACACACATTCCGTCATTCTTTTGCAACCCATCTCCTGCAAAATGGCGCAGACTTGCGATTCATTCAGGAGATGCTGGGGCACAGCAGCATCACTACGACTCAAATCTATACCCATTTGAAAACCGAAGAACTTCGGGATGTGATTACAAAATTCCACCCGAGAAATAAAAATACGGCCTGATTTTTACTAAATTGATAGAATGGAAGACTTAAAATTCTGCCCAAAATGCGGCAAAGACACTTTGATCTGGGACGGCAATATAAAATGGACCTGCAGCAATTGCGATTTTGTCCTATTTAATAATACCGCCGCCGCCGTTGCGGTGATCATAAAATGCAAAAACGAATTGTTTTTTACGGTGAGAAATCAGGATCCCGGAAAAGGAAAACTCGACTTGCCCGGCGGGTTCTGTGACCCTAGAGAAAGTTCTGAAGAAACCTGTTACCGCGAACTGCACGAAGAATTGGATATTGTAACAGACATCAGCAGATTCAGGTATTTGGGCAGCCGTCCAAACCTCTATCCATACAAGAATATTGTGTACAATACCATGGATTTGTTTTTTCTGTACGAAGTGGAAGAAAAATTTGAAATAAAACTACAGGAATCGGAGGTTTCTGCCGGAATATGGATAGCAACATCAGCGATTGATTTTGACAAAATCGCCTTCGAATCACAAAAATCTTTCCTGAGAAGCTATATTTCGTAAAACAAAAAACCGGAAAAATTTCCGGTTTTTATTTTTTTATTTCCATTTGATATTACAACCAAGGCTAGGTCTTTGGAACTCTTCCTGCTCTGCACCGGCCAAAAGGTTTTCAAAAGCAATCACCAGATCTTCTCCGGTCACTTCTTTCTGATTACCCGGGCGCGAATCATCCATCTGGCCGCGGTAGATCAGTTTCAGATTATCATCAAAAAAGAAAAAGTCCGGTGTACAGGCCGCATCATAAGACTTTGCAACATCCTGAGTTGCATCATATAAATAAGGAAATCTGATGCCTTTTTCTTCTACAAAATCTACCATATTTTCCGGAGAATCTGCAGGATACTTGTCCACATCATTGGCATTGATTCCAATAAACTCGATACCCTGAGATTTGTAATCTTCGTACAATTCTTCAAGCTTATCAATGATATGCAGCACAAACGGGCAGTGATTGCACATAAAGATGACCAAAGTCCCTTTTTTCCCTTTTAGAGATTCAAGAGCCTGCAGTTGATTATTGTTTGAAGGATTAGGCAGCTGAAAATCCGGTGCCTTTGTTCCCAGCGCTAACATATTAGAAGGTGTGTTTGACATTATTTTTAATTAAAATGGTTAAATAAATTAAATAATTAAAAGATTATCATACATATAAAAGTTATTGTTAACCTAATAATTTACTTAGCAAAGATAGGGATTCCTGAAAAGAATTATCATAACTCACCCAATTTACATTGTGCAGCTTCTTGTTCCATGTCATCTGGCGTTTGGCGTAGCGGCGAGAGTTTTTTTTGATCTCTTCTACTGCAAAATCCAAATTCCATTCCCCATCAAGATAACGGAATAACTCTGTATAACCGACAGTTTGCAAGGCTACCCTGCCCCTTTCAGCGATTAATCCCTTAGCTTCTTCCAGCAAACCGTTCTGCATCATTATATCCACACGGCGATTGATTCTCTCATAAATCACCTCTCTTGGTGCTTCAATTCCAATTCTTATCGTTTCAAAATTTCGCCTGGCTTTTGGCAAACTAAGATTTTCGGTATAGGTTTTCCCCGTTTGCCAAATGATATCGATGGCACGCAATAGTCGCCTTGGATTATCTTTATCCACTATTGCAAAATAATCCGGATCCAATTCTTTCAGTAAAACTTGTAAAGCTGTCAGCCCATCATTCTCCCAAATCGACAATAATTTCTTTTGATTTTCGTCGTCCGCTTCGGGCAGGTCGTTCATCCCTTCTACCACGGCTTTCTCATACATGCCGCTTCCACCGACCATAATGGCAACATCCTTTTCGGAGAAGATGTCATCAAGCTTTTGTAGCGCATCAACTTCATATTGCCCAATGGAATAATAATCATTAATGCTAAGATTAGCCACGAAATGATGTACAGCTTCTGCCAGTTCTTCATCGGTGGGCGTTGCCGTTCCAATCTTCATTTCTTTGTAAAACTGGCGCGAATCACAGGAAACAATCTCGGTATTAAGATGCTTCGCCAGATCGATTGACAATCTGGTTTTCCCGATTCCTGTAGTTCCGACGATGGAGATAAGACGTTTCAAAAAGTTAATTTTTGCAAATTTACAAAATCGTTATTTTGATTTAAGCGCAAAGCTCGCAAAGATTTTATAAATAGCCAATTGCTCTAAGGTTCGCAAAGGCGTAAAACTTAGCAAAGTAAAAATAATTGCTGAACGAAGTGCCTTTGCGAACCTTAAAATATTTTCAATAATTATATTGAAACTTTGCGTTCATTGCGTTTAAAATATTCTCAAAAGGTTTTGATTTTTTAAAGTAATTATTACCTATTTTTACAATCAGAATGGCATTCAAATTACCAAACTCCAAACTTCCTGATGTGAAAACGACGATTTTCGCAGAGATGAGTTTGTTGGCTCAGCAGGAAAATGCAGTCAATCTTTCTCAAGGATTTCCCGATTATCAACCTGATGAAAATTTAATCAAATATCTCGGAGATTTTGCAAAACAAGGACAGAATCAATATGCACCTTTGTTTGGAATCAAAGAATTGCGAGAAGAAATTTCTAGGAAATTTAATCTTCAATATCAAGTTGATTATCAGCCCGATTCTGAAATTAATGTTACTGCTGGAGCAACTCAAGGAATTTTTACAATCATTTCTGCTTTCGTAGAAAA
The DNA here is from genome assembly GCF_900108115.1 of Epilithonimonas bovis DSM 19482. Classification (GTDB taxonomy): domain Bacteria; phylum Bacteroidota; class Bacteroidia; order Flavobacteriales; family Weeksellaceae; genus Epilithonimonas; species Epilithonimonas bovis. The sequence goes on along the minus strand of NZ_FTPU01000042.1, from coordinate 13,887 downwards.
AGGAGATGAGGTTATTATTTTTGAGCCGGCCTATGACTGCTACGAGCCAGCCGTTATACTGAATGGTGGGATTATAAAAAACATCAAATTGCATTATCCTAACTATGAGATTGATTGGAATGAAGTGAAAAACCTGGTTTGCGAAAAAACCAAAATGATTATCATCAACAATCCTAACAATCCAGCCGCAAAAATCCTGAAACAAACCGACATTGATGAATTGACCGCTATTGTTAAAGCTACTAATGTCATTATCCTCAGTGATGAAGTTTATGAAAGTATCACTTTTGATAAACAAACCTCATCTTACATTAGCAAAATATCCCGAACTAAAAGAAAAAACCTTTGTTGCAGGCTATTTTGGAAAATTGCTGCACATTACCGGCTGGAAAATCGGTTATGTTTGTGCACCGGCAGATCTGATGAAAGAGTTCCGGAAAGTTCATCAGTTCAATGTATTTTGTGTCAATATGCCTGCACAGTTTGCCATTGCTAAATATTTGCAGAATATTGATGATTTTGGAAATATTGCAACATTTTTCCAAACAAAAAGAGATTATCTGAAAAATGCGCTTGCAGAAACGCCTTTCCGTTTACTGGATTGTGAAGGCACATATTTTCTCTCTGCAAATTTTGGCGCAATTTCTGATAAGCAGGACAAAGAGTTTTGCTATTGGCTGACCAAAGAACACCAAGTAGCAACCATACCGTTTTCTGCATTTTATAAGGATAAGACGGATGAAAAAGTGATCCGTTTCTGCTTTGCCAAAAAGCAGGAAACATTGGACAAAGCTATTGAACAATTATTAAAAATAAAGTAAATCATAATGAAAAACCTAATCATCGCTGCTTCGCTTCTACTGGGCGTCAGCGCATTTTCACAGGCTAAACTGGACCCCACAAAGCTGAATTATTTTTCTGTAGATGTGAGCCCGATGGACGCTGTGTATTATCCGCTTCAGGTAACCTCTTCCAAGACAGAAACACCCAAGATAAAAGTGCTATACTCACGGCCACAAAAAAAGAACCGTGTTGTATTTGGTAACCTGGTAAAATATGGTGAAATCTGGCGATTTGGCGCCAATGAAAATACAGAAATCAAATTTTATACACCGGTGATATTGGGTGGCAAAGAAATTCCTGCAGGAACTTACAGCCTTTTTGCAATACCTAATGAAAAAGAATGGACTGTCATCATTAATTCTGATACGGATAAATGGGGCGCTTACGCCTATGACAAAAGCAAAGACGTAGTTCGAATCACTGTTCCGGTTGAGAAAACCGCGGCTCCCATCGAATATTTTTCGGTAACATTTGTACAGACCAAAGCCGGCGCCGATCTCTATGCGGGCTGGGATGATGCGCAAATCAAAGTCCCTATTGAGTTTAAATAATCCTAAATACGAAAACGAAGCCCTGTCATAATTTGACAGGGCTTTTTATTTTGCCTTCTACAGCGAATCTTATGCAGCCCGACTTGAACGGTTATCCTTTTTGCGAGAGGCCTTGCCGAGCAAAAAGATAATAGTGGAAGGCGGATTAGCTGCCCAAATAAAGATTATAGTAAAAGTAAATCTTCAAATTTCCGGATCTTCAGCTTTGGATTTTCTATTTTACCAAAACCATAAGCAGCATGAACAAAATCAACACCAGCTTTATCAGCAGATTCTTTGTCCCAGATGGTGTCGCCTACATAGACGGGATGTTGCAGGTGATTGCGCTCTACAATCAGTCTGATATTCTTAGCTTTTGGAAAACCCTGATTGCCAAAGCATTCAAAATCCTGAAAAAAACTGCCTAAGTTGTAAAAATTAAGAAAACTCTCGATATAACCTTTCATACAATTGCTGACGATAAACAATCTGTAATTTTCTTTTAGTTTATCTAAAGTTTCTTTGACATGAGGGTAAAGTTTCCCGCCCGATTGGGCAATATATTCTTTCTCTTTTTGCGAATAGACTTCTTCAAAGGCCTGCAGTTCTTCTTTGGGTACAAAACCGAAATGCTTTGCAAAAATATCATCCATCTTCATCCCGGAAAAATCCCTCACGGTTTGCGCAGTAATAGTCACATTGATGCCGACCTGATGTAAGGCGTCGTTAAAAGCTTTTACCATTGTCTCTGAGCCATCCCAAAGTGTTCCGTCCAGATCAAAAATAATGCTGTCGTATTTCATAAAATAAATTTCTAAATCATAAACCATTCATTAACAAGGCTTGCCGCCAACCTTGCTGTTCTTTCCTGAATATCAAAGTCGGGATTAACTTCCGCCACATCCAATGCCTTGGTTTTTGGCTGACTTAAAATATGCCGGAAAATCTGCATAAAACTGTGATCGGCAAAAATCCCGTTATAAGCCGGCGCACTTACACCAGGCGCAATAGCTGCGTTGAAAACATCCATACACACGGTAACGTAAACCACATCAGCTTCGTCCAGAAATGCATTGATCGTAAACATCAGGTTAGGAATACTTTGTGAGTAAATCTCGTCTGCCAAAATATACTTCATACCCAGTTGATCTGCAGTATCAAACAGATGTTTTGTATTACTGTTTTTTTGGATACCAATATGTAGCGAATGTATCTCGCTCTGCTGTGCAATCTGCCAAAATCCCGTGCCGGAGGTGGCTAAATCATTTTCCGGCTGGCGGTTGTCAAAATGCGCATCAAAGTTGATAATCCCGATTTTCTGATTGGGAAAAGCTTTTCTGATGCCGGAATAATGTGCAAAAGTCACCTCGTGCCCACCTCCTAAAACAACAGATTTGCCTTGTTTCGCTAATACCTGAGCCACTTTTTCGGCTAATACAATTTGGGTTTTTTCGAGATCTTCGTTATCGCAGTGGATATTTCCAAAATCTTTGAGAGAAAAACGGGAATTAAACACCGGGAAGTTGGACATATTTTTGCGGATCAAATCCGGAGCTTTTTGTGCGCCTACCCGGCCTTTGTTGCGCTTCACGCCCTCGTCCACAGCAAAACCATGCAGTACAAAGTCGTTGGGATCAACAGCATTATAATCTGCGGCTGTGTTCACTCTTTGGAAAATCCTTTGGTAAGAATCCTCTTCGCCATCAAAACGGCCTGTCCAATCAAACATCATCTATATTTTTTCTCCGTTAATGTAAATTGATTTTGGTTTTAAGCTACCCTGATGATACAGGATATTCTGGAAATTATTCGTCTCGTAGGTAATAAAATCCGCTTTTTTACCTTCTGCAATAATTCCTCTATCCTGCAAATCCAGTGCAAAAGCGGCCCGAAAAGTAATTGCTGCTAAAACCTCTGCGGTGGTTAGTTTCTGATAAGTGGCCAAGACCGAGGCCTGCGTAATCAGATTTCCCATCGGAGCCGAACCAGGATTCCAATCGGTGGCGATGGCCATAATTCCGCCTTTGTCCAGGATTTTCCTTGCTGGAGAAAATGGTTCACCTAATCCCAAACTTGCACCTGGCAGAGCGATGGCAACGGTATTGGAATTGGCAAGCAACTCAATATCCTGGTCAATTGTCGCTTCTAGATGGTCCGCAGATTTTGCACCAACTTCCACCGCAATCCGGGAACTGCCTGGTGTAAACTGATCTGCATGAACTGTGATTTGAAAGCCTAACTGTTTTGCTTTTTCCAGAAAAATTTTGCTTTCTTCCGGCTGAAAAGCCGATTTCTCAATAAAGATATCAACTCTAGTTGCCAAGTTTTCTTCTTTTACTTTTGGTAAAATCTCATCAATGATATAATTAAGATAGTCTTCCGAAGACCCATCAAAATCTTTTGGTTTAAGATGTGCAGCAAGGCAGGTTGGGACAAGAGTTGCTTTGGTTTTTTCCTGGGCTTTTCTGATGGCCCGCAACATTTTCAGTTCTTCATCAGCATTCAGCCCATAACCGCTTTTTATCTCGATGGTTGTAATGCCCTGCCTGAGCAAAAAACCGACTCTTTCCAAAATGCCATTTACCAATTCATCTTCTGAGGCTTCTCTGGTATGTTTTACAGAACTCCAAATTCCTCCCCCGGATTCTGCAATCTCCAAATAAGTTTTACCTGCATTCCGCATAGCAAAATCATTCGCGCGGTTCCCGCCAAAACAGATATGGGTGTGCGCATCAACCAGCGCCGGGATCACAACCTGTTCATTTTCAATAAAATCAATTTCGGAATTGGGGAATTTCTGTTTCAATAATTGATAATCTCCGGTTTCCACAATCTTTCCGTTGTCAGAAATAATTCCTCCATTAGTAATGATTTCCAGAGACTCATCATTCAATTTTCCCTTGAGTGGAAGATGGTTGAGGGTGACAATTTGTTGAAAAGGACCAGTTAATTTCATATAATTTGTTGAATCGTAAAATTAAAAAAAGAGATACAAATTGCATCCCTTTTTTATTAAAAAACCTCTCTCCCGATCTTCAAAATATTATCGCTTTTCCCCATCGAATAAAAATGCAGTACAGGAACACCAAAATCGAGTAATTCTTTACATTGCTGGATGGCCCATTCTACTCCTACTTCGCGTACATCAGTATTGGTTTTACATTTCAGGACTGCATTAATAAGAGTTTCCGGTAAATCGATCTTGAAAACCTGCGGCAACAGTTGCAGATGGGTTTTGGTGGCAATGGGTTTGATTCCCGGTATGATTGGAACATCAATACCAATTTCGCGTGCCTGTTTTACAAAATCAAAATATTTCTGATTGTCAAAAAACATTTGGGTAACGATGTAATCAGCTCCCGCTTCCACCTTTTTCTTCAGCATCTGGAGATCATAATTCATCGATGGTGCCTCGATATGCTTTTCCGGATAACCGGCCACACCGATGCAAAAACTACTCTCATCTTTGCACTCGATCTTGCCATGGAGGTACTCTCCCATACCCAGATCATGGATCTGCTTGACCAAATCAGAAGCATACCTGTTCCCGCCTTTGGTTGGTTCAAAATACTTTTCGCCCTTCATCGCATCACCTCTTAATGCTACTATATTATTGATTCCCAAATACATACAATCCACCAAAAGATATTCAGTTTCTTCCCGGGTAAAGCCGCCACACAGCACGTGCGGCACCGTATCCACATTATATTTATGCTGGATTGCCGAGCAGATGCCCAAAGTCCCAGGGCGCATTCTTGTAATTTTGCGTTCCATGAGGCCGTTTCCTCTTTCGATGAAGATATATTCTTCGCGGGATGTTGTTACATCAATAAAAGGAGGCTTGAACTCCATCAAAGGATCAATATTCTGATACAAATCTGCAATTCCAACGCCCTTTTGTGGGGGAACAATCTCAAAAGAGAAAAGCGTTTTGCCGTTGGCGTTTTTTATATGGTCAGTAATTTTCATTTTAAATTTTTTAGTTGTTTGTTGGTAGTTGTTAGTTATTGGATTTTTATTCGATGGAAAATTACCATCAACCGACAACCATCAACCATCCACTAAATTAGGAGCCAACCATTTTCTGGCATAATCCAATTCAACACCTTTCCTTTCCGCATAATCTTTCAATTGGTCTTCATCGATTTTTCCGACTCCAAAGTATTTTGACTTTTTATTTCCGAAATAATATCCTGAAACGGCTGCGGTTGGCCACATTGCGAGACTTTCAGTCAGAGTTACTCCGATGTTTTCTTCAACTTTTAATAAATCCCAAATCGTCAGTTTCTCCAAATGATCCGGACAGGCCGGATAACCCGGAGCCGGGCGAATTCCCAGATATTTTTCCTTGATCAATTCATCATTATCCAAGGTTTCATTTTCAGAATAACCCCAATATTCAGTTCTGACTTTTTTGTGAAGATATTCTGCAAAGGCTTCTGCAAGACGGTCCGCCAAAGCTTTTACCATTATTGCGTTATAATCATCGTTTTGCTCTTCATATTCTTTTGCCAATTCATCAGCTCCAAATCCTGTACAAACACAAAAAGTTCCGATATAATCCTGCTTCCCAGAGTTTTCAGGCGCAATAAAATCACTTAAAGCAAAATATTCCTTCCCTTCTGATTTTTTATGTTGCTGGCGCAAAGTTCTGAAAGTTGAAATCACATTCTGATTGTCATCATAAACCAAAATATCATCCTGTTCATTCGCATTGGCTGGGAAAATCCCGAAAATACCTTTGGCAACAAAACTCTTTTCTTTCAGTATTTTTTTGAGCATTGTCTGCGCTTCATTGAACAAAATCGTCGCCTGTTCTCCAACCACATCATCTGTTAAAATCTCGGGAAATTTTCCAAACAATTGCCAGCTTCTGAAAAACGGTGACCAGTCTATAAACTCAACCAATTCATCCAAATTTTGGTCTTCAATAATGGTGATTCCTAATTTTTTCGGTGTTGGAATAATTTCATTTTCCCAATTGATTTTGAATTTTTTCTCACGAGCTTCTGCTATCGGAACATATTCTTTATCAACCTGGCGATTCAGGAATTTTTCACGGAATTCATCATAATCTTTTCTGATTTCCAAAGCATAAGCATTAGATTTATCCTGATTCAAAAGCGCACTCACAACGCCAACTGCTCTGGAAGCATCATTCACGTGAACAACCGTATTGGAATATTTAGGTGAAATTTTAACCGCCGTATGCGCTTTGGAAGTTGTTGCACCTCCAATTAATAAAGGAAAGTCAAGATTTTTACGTTCCAGTTCATCTGCAATATGAACCATCTCGTCCAGACTTGGCGTAATCAACCCGCTTAATCCAATCACATCTACTTTTTCATCAATCGCAGTCTGAATAATTTTTTCCGCCGGAACCATCACACCGAGATCTACGATCTCGTAATTGTTACAACCTAAAACTACGCTCACAATATTTTTCCCAATGTCGTGAACATCGCCTTTTACCGTTGCCATCAGGATTTTTCCGTTGGACTTTTGAGTCTGATCTTTTTGTGCCTCAATGAATGGCTGAAGATAGGCAACCGCTTTTTTCATTACCCTCGCCGATTTCACCACCTGAGGCAGGAACATTTTCCCACTTCCGAAAAGGTCACCGACCACACCCATCCCTGTCATCAGATTGATTTCGATAACATCCAAAGGTCGTTTAGAATTTTGACGCGCTTCTTCTGCATCTTCCTCAATAAAACGGTCAATTCCTTTAACCAAAGCGTGCGTGATTCTTGTTTGTAAATCCTGCTCTCTCCAGCTAAGGTCTTCGGTTTTTTCTTTTTTTGTGGATTTATGTTTTTCGGAATAATCGAGCAATTTTTCTGTCGCATCATCCTTCCTGTCGAGCATTACATCTTCCACCAATTCTAGCAAGTCTTTTGGGATTTCGTCATAAACTTCCAACATTGTCGGATTTACGATCCCCATATTCATCCCCGCTTTTATGGCGTGGTAAAGGAAAACAGAATGCATCGCTTCCCGCACAGAATCGTTCCCACGAAAAGAAAACGAAACGTTGGAAACACCGCCACTTACGGAAGCATTTGGAAGATTGGTACGAACCCAGCGAGTTGCCTCGATAAAATCGATGGCGTTTTTACGGTGTTCATCCATTCCGGTCGCAACAGGAAAAATATTAAGGTCGAAAATAATATCCTCAGAAGGAAAACCAACTTGGTTCACCAAAATATCATAAGATCTTTTGGAAATCTCTATTCTTCTTTCGTAATTATCAGCTTGTCCAACCTCATCAAAAGCCATAATAATCGCTGCTGCGCCATACCTTTTAATCGCTTTTGCTTGCTTGATGAATTCTTCTTCGCCACCTTTCAAACTGATGGAATTCACGACAGGTTTTCCTTGAACCACTTGCAAACCAGCTTCTAAAATTTCCCATTTTGATGAATCAATCATAATCGGGATTCTCGCAATATCCGGCTCGGAAGCAATAAGGTTGAGGAATTTGACCATTGCGTATTTCCCATCCAAAAGGCCGTCATCCATATTGACATCCAGAATTTGAGCACCGCCTTCCACCTGATTTCTGGCAATATCGAGTGCTTCGGAATATTTTTCTTCCTTAATTAATCGAAGAAATTTTTTGGAACCAGCAACGTTGGTTCTCTCTCCAACATTGATGAAGTTGGATTCGGGAGTTATAATTAAAGGCTCAAGGCCTGATAATTTCAGATATTTTCTTTTACAATCTGTTTCCATAATTTAATTTACCAATATAAAAGTTTACCAATGTAATAATGAGATTCCACACTTCGATCAGAATGACATCTTGCTCGAAAATTGGCAAACTGATACATTGTTATATTGTTACATTAATTTGCCGCGGTTTATAATTTTTTGCTAAGTCGGCAATCGCTTTGATATGTTCCGGCGTTGTTCCGCAGCAACCACCAATGATATTGATTAATCCTTTTTCTACGTATTCTCTGATTTGCTCAGCCATATATTCCGGAGATTCGTCATACTGACCGAAAGCGTTCGGTAAACCGGCATTTGGATAAGCCGAAATTCCGAAGTTTGTATGATTGGAAAGAATCTCAAGATAAGGCGTCAGCTGTTTTGCACCCAAAGCGCAATTGAAACCAACACTTATCAAATCCATATGCGAAACCGAAATCAAAAATGCATCGGCAGTTTGTCCGCTCAAAGTTCTTCCGGAAGCATCGGTAATTGTTCCAGAAACCATAATTGGAATCGTGATATTTCTTTCTTCTCTTATTTCGTCAATTGCGAATAATGCCGCTTTTGCATTCAAAGTGTCGAAAATGGTTTCAACTAAAAGAATGTCAGAACCTCCGTCTAGCAAAGCCTCTGCTTGTTGTTTGTAAGCAATTCTGAGTTCGTCAAAAGTAATCGCTCTGTAACCTGGGTCATTGACGTCTGGACTTAGACTCGCTGTTCTGTTGGTTGGTCCGATGGAACCCGCAACAAATCTTGGTTTATCAGGGTTTTGAGCCGTAAACTCGTCACAGACTTTTTTAGCAATTTTAGCAGATTCATAATTGAGTTCGTAAACCAAATCTTCCATATGATAATCCGCCATTGCAATGGTAGTTCCAGAAAATGTATTGGTTTCAATAATATCCGCACCTGCTAGAAGATATTTTCTGTGAATTTCTTCAATGGCTTCTGGTTGAGTCAAAGACAACAAATCGTTGTTTCCTTTGAGCGGAGATTCCCAATCTTTGAAACGCTCGCCACGGTAATCTTCTTCGGTGAAATTGTAGCGCTGAATCATCGTTCCCATTGCGCCGTCGAGAATGAGAATACGTTCACCCAATGCTTTATATAATTGTTCTGAATTTTTCATAATTCATTTCTTTTTCTAATGTCCCATCGGTTTTACCGACGGCTACTGATATTGAATCTTTCGGATTCTTCTTTTTTTTCGTTGATTGGAAGATAAAACCTCAACATAGCCCCGATGGTAGCGGCATCCTTTTTTGTTTTTTTGGATTCTTCGACAAACTCAGAATGACAAATGTTGTAAAAAAACAAAAAAGATATAGCGGACAGCGGGTTGGAATCTTGTTTCGGAGCTGAAAACTGGTTGCTCTTTCCTTCGACTCCGCTCAGGATGACATTAATCCAAAGCTTGCTTCAAATCGCCTAAAATATCATCAATATTTTCCAAGCCAACAGAGCAACGTACCAATCCGGCAGTGATTCCAACCTCGTTTCTTTCTTCATCAGAAAGCTTGGAATGCGTTGTAGAAGCCGGATGCGTTACAATCGTCCTCGTGTCTCCCAAATTGGCAGAGAGAGAACACATTTTAATTCTGTTTAGGAAATTTCGTCCACCTTCAATACCACCTTTTACTTCAAACGCCACAATATTCCCGCCTAATTTCATTTGCTTTTTGGCGATTTCGTAGCTTGGATGCGATTTCAGGAAAGGATATTTTACCAGTTCTACGTTCGGGTGATTTTCCAGAAATTCTGCAACTTTCAGAGCGTTCTCACAATGTTTCTCGACACGGATCGCAAGAGTTTCCAAGCTTTTACTTAAAACCCACGCGTTGAATGGCGACATCGCCGGTCCTGTATTTCTCGCAAAAAGATAAATCTCACGGATCAAATCTGCTTTTCCAACCGCAACGCCGCCAAGAACCCGGCCTTGCCCGTCGATGAGTTTCGTTGCAGAATGCACCACGATATCGGCGCCGTATTTAATTGGCTGTTGTAAATAAGGTGTTGCAAAACAATTGTCTACGATGAAAAGCAGGTTATGTTTTTTGGCGATTTTTCCAAAAAATTCCAAATCCAAAACCTCGATCGCAGGGTTGGTAGGCGTTTCCAGATACAGGACTTTCGTATTGGGCTGGATGTACTGTTCAACATTTTCAGCATCTTCTGCCTTGAAATACGTTGTTTCGATATTCCATTTCGGGAAATATTTGGTGAACAACGTATGCGTAGAACCGAAAACCGACTGGCAGCTGACAATATGGTCGCCGGCACTCAGCAGCGCAGCAAATGTGGAATAAATTGCCGCCATTCCCGTTGCAAAAGCGTAACCGGATTCTGCGCCTTCCATTTTCGCGATTTTATCGATAAATTCGGTTACGTTTGGGTTGCTGAAACGGCTGTAAAGATTCTTATCTTTTTCTTCTGCAAAACTCGCACGCATATCTTCCGCATCTTCAAAAACAAAGCTTGAAGTGAGATATAACGGCGTGGAATGTTCGTCAAACTGAGTTCTTTCGGTTTGAGTTCTTATAGCTAATGTTTCGAAATTGGTTGATGGTTGATAGTTGTCGGTTGATGGTTTTTCTTCTTTGTTCATCATTAATACATTTTACTTTTTACAAGAATTATTTTGTTTCGCTTAATCTTAAAATATCTCCAAAAACACCTCTGGCAGTCACTTTAGCTCCAGCTCCGGCTCCCATAATGACGATTGGATTTTCACCGTAACTTTCAGTATAGATTTCGAAAATAGAATCGGAACCTTTTAATTGCCCAAGCGCAGAATTGGCAGGAACAGAAATTAGTTTCACATCCAATTCTCCTTTTTCTTCCTGAAGATTTCCGTGCAAATCTCCGACGTATCTTAAAACGTAGCCTGACTCTTGGTTTTCTTTAATTTTTTGATATTCGTCGTCTAATTCTTCTAATCTTGAAAGGAATTCTTCTTTAGAAACTGACAACAAACTTTCAGGAACGAGATTCTGAATATTGATATCTTCAAATTCATTAATCAAATCTAATTCTCTTGCTAAAATCAAGAGCTTTCTTGCAACATCATTTCCTGATAAATCTTCGCGCGGGTCTGGTTCTGTGTAACCTTTTTCCAAAGCTTCGTTGATAATCGTCGAAAATTTGTCATTACGAAGTGAAAAATTATTGAAAACATAACTCAAGGTTCCAGAAAAAACACCTTTGATTCTTGTGATATTTTCGCCTGAAAGATGGAGGAGTTTGATCGTATCAATCAATGGCAAACCTGCACCAACATTGGTTTCATAGAGATATTTCTTTTTGTTTTTTTCTAATAATTTTCTGAAATTCCGATATTCAGAGATTGGTAATGTGTTGTAGATTTTATTAGAACCAACAACATCAAAACCGTTCTCAACAAATGTTGGGTAATGCTTCACAAAATCTTTGCTCGCCGTGTTATCTACCATTACAAGGTTTTCCAGGTGGTGTTCTTTTGCGAAGTCAACCAAAGAATCTACGCTTGATTCTGTTTGGGAATATTTGATTTTCTGCCTCCAATCGCTTCCGAAACCGGCTTTGTTGAATGCAATTTTTCTGGAATTAGCGATGGCTACAATTTTCAAATCTACTCTTTTACGGTTAAGAATGTCATAGGCAGAATCCAGAATCTGCTCTATAAGCGTGCCGCCGACATTGCCGTGGCCAATCAATGCAAGGTGAACGGTTTTGGGTTTTCCAAAGATTTCGGTTTCAATAATATTTTTTGTGATTTCGGTCTGATTGCCGGTGACAACAATGTTCACCCTTCCGGCAGAAGCAATCTGGCTCAGTAACAACGGGTAAATTTTATTTCTTTGAAGTTCCGACAAAATCTTATTGTAATTATCCGATACAAAACCGATAACACTCAGATTTTCTATACTATAGATATTGCTGACGTGCCCTTCGGCCTTATCTTTTTCAAATTCTTTGGTTAAAAAATTAACAGCATCTGCAGCATCATTCTCATCCACAAGCACAGAAATACCGTTTTCGATTGCCTGCTGCGAAATAACTCCAACGCTGATTCCGCCGCCATTAAGGGCCTGAAAAATGCGTGAGTCCACACCAATTTGCCCAAGGAAATCTTTCCCTTCGAAGTTAACCAATGCCTTGTTTCTGTAAATATTAATTGTATTTTTATCTGTCATTTGTTAAAAATTGGTTTTAAAATCGCGTTCAGCTGCTCATACTCCATTAGGAAAGCATCGTGTCCGTGGATAGAATTAATCTCGTGATACTGCACGTTTTTGTTTTTATTTTGTAAAAATTGGTAAGTATTTTTGATTTCAAACGCTGGATAAAAAAGGTCTGAATCTACCGACACCAAATGGATTTCCGCATTGATATTTTCCAACTCATTTTCCTTTCCGCTGATATTCATCAGAAGATGATTGACGAGTTTGTATGCTTTTAAACTAAATCTTTCGTTTAATCTGTTTCCGTGGAAGTTGAGCCAATCGTGAGATTTCAGAATTTGCTTCTCCGCAACTACTTCCCTGTTGAATCTGACGTTGAGCGATTCCGGCGTTCTGTAACACAACATGGCATGAATCCGTGCTTTTTCCAATGGTTTTTCCGGAGAATCCAGCAAGAATTTCTGAACCAGACATTGCGAATGAAGCCAGTCTGAAGTTTTGAAATCGGTTGCAATCGGGATAAACTTCTCTGCCAGATCGTTTGCTGAAACCAGCATTTCCCATCCTATAGACCCGCCAACTGAACCGCCAACCAAAGCAAATAATTTATTGATTTTTAAGCTCTTAAGCCCTTTTATAAAAACTTCAGCAATGTCATGTGCTGTAAAATCCGTATACTTATCAATGAAAAATCCGTCAAAACCATTTCCCGGGATATTGAAACAAATTATTGTGAAGCGATTGGTATCAATTACTTTTCCTTCACCAACCAAAGTTTGCCACCAGCCGTTTTTGCCTGTTACATCAGAGTTACCGGTCAGGGCGTGATTGATAAGTATTACCGGAGCTGTATGTAGGGGCTGCCCAAAAAGCTGATAGCTTAATGGAATATTGTAAACTTTACCGTTTTTGGTTTTGAACTGATTAAGGTTGATATGTAGTAGCTCGTTTTTCAATTTTGATAAAATTAAATTGAAAACGCTACAGGGAAATGTAGAAATAGGTTTGGGTTATCTTTTCCGCCATTGCGGATAGAATTTAGCACCTTCTTCGTTTCCGAAGGGTTGCCAAGGTTTCATAGAGTCTAATCTCTCCACCTTTCTCGATAACATTTTCAATATGTGAATGAACAAATATGACTGCAAAGATAGATAAGAAATTGCATTAGTTCCAAATTGTATGAAAATTTATGTACATCAATTTTTTGTTAACAATTAATTGTAAGATATTTATAATGGCAGTTATGTATAATATTTGCTTAGAAAAAATCACAAAATTTGAAAAATGGACATTAATCTAAGAGCCTGTTTAAATTTTATTCAATAAATTTTTTATAGCGGATAATTTTACCATATTTTCAGAATTTTCCATTAGTAATTCGTAATTCCTGCATAATCTCCTGTCGTTATCAAACCAGGAAAATGTCCGTTCAATAATCCATCTTTTAGAAATGGGCTTAAAATCTGTTTTCTTTTCATCATTTCTCATCACCACATTGATTAGATAACCAAACTTATTTTTCACCTGTTCTATGATTTCTCCTCTGTAACCTCCATCAGCAAGAATAATCTTCACAGGACTTAAGAAATATGCCAAAGTTCTCATGAGAAAATCAACAGCTTTACTGTCATGAACAT
>NZ_FTPU01000040.1 GCF_900108115.1 Epilithonimonas bovis DSM 19482 | reverse complement strand
CCTGCCAAACCTTGCATCCCATCGCATATTTCACCCATAGAATCGCATCGGCTGAATATGCCGAAAAGCATCGTCATCAAATGCGTCCACGAATCAAATGTTTTATAATATCGGTCTGATTGATGCTTGTTAACCAATAAATCAAACTTGTTGCGGGGGATAAATTGCAATATTTGTTTGAAAATTGGCTGACCGACTAAATTCTTTTCTGTATTTTTATGGCTCATATTTTTAGTGTGTAGTAAAACTAAAATATGAAAAAAGGAGCTACCTGAACAGATGGCTCCTTATATTTTTTTTGTCGGTTAGTAGTGATTATTTTTATAAAATATGATTCGATTTCTATTTGTTTTATTGTTGGTCTCTTTGTCTGCCTGCCAGTCGGTTAAAAAAAGCAACCGGTTTATGGCTGAGAAAATCCCTGCTGAGAAATTGCGTGCCGATGTGGATTTTAGTTATCAGAAGCTAAAGCGCTACCATCCCAATCTGTACTGGTACGTTTCTAAAGAAGATCTGGATTATAAATTTGACAGCCTCAAAACTACGATACAGAAACCGTTAACACCCAACGAATTTTATTTTGTGCTGGCACCGGTTATTGCGAGTATTAGAGAAGGGCATCTTCGCCTGCGTTCTTACCCGAAAAGATATTCTAAGGCTGAGGAAAAGGCACTTAAAAAGAAAAATCCGCTGTTCGCACAGATGGATTACAAAGTGTTGGGTAACCGGCTGTTTGTAACAGAAAATAAATATCATATCGGTAATATATTGCCGGGCTCGGAGATTTTGAAAATTAATGAAGATTATGTGGCTGACCTGATAGAAAAATACAACAGGCTTTACAGCTCGGACGGTAAAAATAAAACCTTCCAAAAGTATTTTATCAATCTTACATTTTTCAATTTTTATACTTTGGAAAAAGGCTACCTGGACAGTGCGAGCCTGCTGGTAAAGAAAGATAACACGATCTCCAACATCAAAATTATCAGAACAAAAAAGTCTGATAACGACCTGAAAAAAGAAGAAGAAAAACCTAAAATTTCTGAATTGCAGAAAGTTAAGGACTTTAATCCAAAGGCGAATACCTACAACAGGGATTTCAAATTTATTAATGCAGACAGCAGTATTGCCTATATAAGGATCAAATCGTTCTCAGCCAATTATGCTAAAAAGTTCTATAAAACATCATTTCAAAAAATAAAGAATGCCAACTCAGATTACCTGATTTTGGATATCAGAGATAACCTTGGCGGTTCTCTTTCTGAGATTAATACGCTGTATTCTTATCTTGCGGATAAAGAATTTCGGCTGATAAAAGCACCTGAGATGACATCCAGGACTTCCGGGATGTCCCAGAATTATTTTCGAGGACAAAATGCTTTTTCTGCGGTATTGACTGCCGCCGGTTACCCGTTTTTTCTGGTAGGTAATTTTTTTCTGTCGACCAAAAAAGAGCAGCATTACTACTTCCGGGATTTTAATTCGAGGCTTGCAAAACCTCAAAAAAATGCTTTCAAAGGATCTTTGTATGTACTGGTTAACGGTGCCAGTTTTTCGGCATCTTCCATCATTGCTGCCAAGCTTAAGTTTGAAAAAAGAGCATTAATTATTGGTGAGGAAACCGGTGGTGCTAATGACGGCACAGTGGCAGGCGTCAATAATACGGTAACGCTTCCTAACTCAAAACTGACCTTGCCTATCGGACTTTTCCTGATCCGCCCCAATATCACTTTTGAAAATAAGAGCCGAGGTGTGACGCCGGATTTTTACGTTGATCCTGATTTTGAGAATCTGAAAACTTCGGATGATAAAACTCTGAAGTGGGTTTTGGATGATATTATTTTCCGTAATACCGTTATCAAAAATAATTAATCATAAAAAACGTGAACCCTTCTTGAAGGTCCACGTTGTCAATTTTATATGTAATCAGGATTACTTAATGATTTTCATCTCATTAAGAAGCCATTTGGCATCTGCATATTTATCAATTACAAACAGGATATACTTGGTATCCACCATAATATTTCGGCAAAGTTTTGGGTCATAATTGATGTCACTCATGGTGCCTTCCCACTGTCTGTCGAAATTAAGGCCAATCAGGTTTCCGTACGCATCCAGAGCCGGGCTTCCGGAGTTACCGCCTGTTGTATGGTTGGTCGCTGTAAAGTTGACAGGGACATCACCGGATTTATCTTTGTAGACGCCATAATCTTTGGTATTGTAAAGACTGATAAGCTTTTGCGGAACATTGAATTCATAATCGCCGGGAATATATTTTTCTATCACACCGGCAAGATGGGTTTGGTAGCCATAAGTCACGGCATCTCTCGGGTTAGATCCCTTCACTTTTCCGTAGGTCACACGCAGCGTAGAGTTGGCATCAGGGAAAAATTTCCTTTCCTTGTCGGTTTCCATCTGCTGCGCCATAAATGTTTTTTGCAGTGCATCAATTTCGGTCTGGTATGCCGTTACTTTGTCTTGTGTAGTTTTAACATAAGTGTTTTTGAGATTGGCATAAAGCTGGATCAAAGGATCATTTTTAAGAGCCTTAACCAAAGTATTCTGATCCGCGAATACTTTATTGATATCCGAGTAAACTGTAGCGCCATTCACAGTGCCACCACCAGTGATTACAGAATTTTTTGCCCAGTTCTCTACCGTTACAGTATTTTGTCCGGCATCTTTGTAGTTATCAAAACCAGAAGGTAAAAACTGCTGTGGTGTTTTGTTGGCATAAAGTGCGAGGACTTTAGCCGTCACTTTGGCATCCAGACCGCTTTCGTAATCTTTATAGATTTCGGATAGCCTTGATTTCAAATTATCCAGCGACTTTTGAGAAGAAGTGCCATTTTCCACGGCTTCTACGTAACTTCCAAAAAGACTTGCCAAAGCCAGTGTTTCAGAATTTCTGGGCAGCTCTGAATAATAAGCTCTGTTCAGAGCATAAGGTGCCTGCTCCTGATAAAGCCTGTTGAGGTTGTCAACAGTTGTTTTGATTGCCGGGTTTTTAGCAATAAGCATTTGCTCATACTGTTGCTTTTTGCCAACGGCATTGGATTTTTTTAATCCTTCTATTTCACCCTGCCATTTTTTCCACGCGTTGGAGATTCTTGCATATTTAGAAGCATATTTAATCCTTGTCGCATTGTCCACTCTCATCTTTTCGTCAAGGGTTTTCAAAGTGACATCACGAACCGAAATCATTGCTGGATCAATCTCCGTCATTATTTTTTCAACGGCTACAGCAGGAAGATATTCCGTTGTTCTTCCCGGGAATCCGAAAACAAAAGTGAAATCATCCTCTTTCTTATCCTTGATAGAAATTGGCAGGAAGTGTTTTGGTGTGTATGGTATATTGTCTTTAGAATATTCTGCAGGTTTGTTATTCTTATCTGCATAGATCCTAAACATCGAGAAGTCACCTGTATGCCTTGGCCAAACCCAGTTATCAGTGTCAGAGCCGTATTTGCCAATGGCAGATGGCGGTGCGCCCACAAGGCGGATATCTTTATAAGTTTCTATGACATAAGCATAATATTTATTCCCATAATACATCGGTTTTACAGAGATTTTCTGGTAACTTTCCGGTTTTTGTGAAGTGATGTATGCATCTGTGTTTTGTTTGATTTTAGCATCTAATTCTTTCCCGGAAAGACCCTGAGTACCGGACAGGATTTGACCAGTAACTTCTTTGATATCAGTGATGAAATCAACCGTTACGCCAGGATTTGGTAATTCTCCATTCATATCTTTTGCCCAAAAGCCGTTGGTTAAAAGGTCATTGTCTACTGTAGAGTGGGATTGGATATTATCATAACCGCAATGGTGATTGGTAAGCAAAAGGCCTTTTGGTGATATAATCTCGGCAGTACAACCACCGTCAAACTGTACCACAGCATCTTTTATACTCGCTTTATTAGGGTCAAAAATATCTTTGGCAGAGATTTTCATTCCCAGTTCTTTCATTTCTTTTTCATTCACTTCTGTCGGGATCCACATTCCACCATACTGTTGGGCCAATGTCATCACAGCTGATAACGCAAATGCTGATAAGAGAATTTTTTTCATTTTAAATTTTTAAAATTTCACGAATTTAATTAATTTTTTAGAAACGTGTAATGGTGATATCCTTTGACAAAACCTTAAATAATTACTCAAACTCCGGCGTTGAATTTTTAACATGCAGACGGTCTTCCACATATTCAATTTTTGTTTTGCCGTGAGGTTTTGGATTTCCGTTTTCATCTAAGCCTACAAAAACTAATTTATCAATAGTGATGATAATCTGATGTGTCATTTTGTTTCTGACTTCGCATCGTAATGTCAACGAGGATTTTCCAAATTCAACCGCTTCAATTCCGATTTCTATAATATCGCCCTGCTTGGCCGAGCTTACAAAGTTGATTTCGGAGATATATTTGGTTACTGTTCTCGAGTTTTCCAGCTGGATAATGGCGTATAAAGCAGCCTCCTCGTCAATCCATTGCAAAAGCCTGCCTCCAAAAAGAGAATGATTAGGGTTGAGGTCTTCTGGTTTGATCCATTTTCTGGTATGATAATTCATCATAATTCTATAGCATTTTAATTTGTTACAAAGATAAAATTATATCAATATATTATGCTCCACCTACCATAGAAAATATGAATAACAGAATTAATTTTCTGTAACGAAGTTTATTTTTTTGGATGAATTTTTGATTCGCTATAATCTTAGTATTTTTGTAAAAAATTTAGATTAAATGTCAAAAGTTAAAATAGGTACAGTTCAGATGTCTTGTGTTGCTGATAAGCAATCAAACCTGAACAAAGCCATTGAAAAAATAAAAGAAGCCGCTGCAAAAGGTGCTCAAATCGTTTGTTTACAAGAACTTTTTACATCATTATATTTTTGTGATGTAGAAGATTATGATAATTTTGATTTGGCGGAACCAATTCCTGGTCCTTCAACAGATGCTTTGTCGCCAGTTGCTAAAGAATTGGGCGTTGTAATCATCGCTTCATTATTCGAGAAAAGGGCACAAGGGCTTTATCATAATACGACTGCTGTTATTGATGCAGACGGTACTTACTTGGGGAAATACCGCAAAATGCACATCCCTGATGATCCTGCTTTTTATGAAAAATTCTATTTCACGCCTGGGGATTTAGGTTACAAAATCTTCCCGACAAAATTTGGAAAAGTTGGAGTTTTGATCTGTTGGGATCAGTGGTATCCGGAAGCTTCCAGAATTACTGCATTGATGGGAGCAGACATTATGTTTTATCCAACAGCGATTGGTTGGGCAACAGACCAAGACGAAGAAACCAATCAAGACCAATATAACGCTTGGCAGACGATTCAGCGTTCACACGCAGTTGCAAACGGCGTTCCTGTAGTTTCTGTGAATAGAGTAGGTTTTGAACAGGATGGCGCGATGAAATTCTGGGGCGGTAGTTTTGTGACCAATGCACAAGGAAAATTGTTGTATTTAGCTTCTCACGATAAAGAGGAAGTTGTGGTAACAGAAGTAGACCTTGCTCAAACCGACTATATGAGAAAGCACTGGCCTTTCTTAAGAGACAGAAGAATCGAAACTTATTCGCCGATTACCAAACGTTTTATTGATGAGGATTAATCGTATTAAAAATCATTTTTTTGTTTTTTTGAGTCTATGTTATTTTTCGAATATATCAGCTCAGATTAAACCACTTAAAATCGAAAAATTAAATAATCACTTATATATTTATCAAACCTACAATATTTATAATGAAAAAGAATATTCTGCAAATGCATTATATTTAGTGACGAAAAAAGGTGTTGTTTTATTTGATGTTCCTTGGCAAAAATCGCAGTATCAGGTTTTGGTTGATAGTATTCAACAAAAACATAGCAAAAAAGTAATAGCTGTATTTGCAACACATTCACACGAAGATAGAGCTGGTGATTTAAGTTTTTTTAACAAAAAAGGAATTAAAACATTTGCAACTCAAAAAACAAATGAATATTTAAAGAATGATAAAAGAGCGACTTCAAATCAATTTATAAAAATTGGAAAAACCTATAAAATAGGTGGTGAAAAATTTAAAATTGATTTTGTTGGAGAGGGTCATACAAAAGACAATATTATAGTATGGTTTCCAGATTATGAAGTTTTAGATGGAGGATGTCTAGTTAAAAGTTCTCAAGCAGACAATTTAGGTTATTTAGGTGAAGCAAATATCGAAGCTTGGCCAGCTTCTATTAATCAAATTTTAGAAAAGTATCCTAAAATTAAGTTAGTTATTCCAGGACACGATGATTGGCAAAAGCAAGGGCATTTAGAGCGAACATTATATTTGTTAAATTTTTCAAATAATTAATTTTGCAACAGACTGTTGCAAAACTCCATTGAAGTTACCATCGAAGAAATTGAAAACAAACTTAAAAATTTTGGAAACAAACAAAATGAACAATAATAACTCTCAAACTCTCAAACTCTCTGACTATACATTCCCCGCAGAATGGGAAGAACACGAAGCAACTTGGTTATCTTGGCCTCATAAAGAAGAATCCTGGCCGGAGAGAATCGACTTGATTTATCCAGCTTACGCCCAATTTATTGCGGAACTTACCAAAGGCGAATTCGTCTGTATTAACGTGAAAGATCAGGAGATGCAGGCTTTTGCAATGGAATATATTTCCCAGGCTGGTGCCGATATCTCAAAAGTTGAATTCTATTTTAATGAAACCAATGATGCCTGGTGCCGAGATCACGGTCCTGCTTTTTTAATTAATAAGAACGGAGAAGAACCTCAGAAGATCATTGTGGATTGGGGCTTCAATGCGTGGGGAGGGAAATATCCGCCGTTTGAACTGGATGATGTTATACCGACCAAAATTGCTGAAGAAAAAGGATTGCCGGTTATTTATCCGGGTATTATTATGGAAGGTGGTTCTGTCGAATTTAACGGTGCTGGAACTGTCTTAACATCTAAATCCTGTCTGCTTAACAAAAACCGAAATCCACATCTCTCGCAGGAAGAAGTGGAAGCGTTTTTGAAAAAATATTATGGGCAGAAACAGGTTCTTTGGGTGGATGATGGCATTGTTGGTGATGACACAGACGGACACGTAGATGATACCATCCGCTTCGTCAATGAAAATACAGTTCTGACAGTTATAGAAGATGATCCCGAAGATGATAATTACGAAATTCTTCAGACCAATCTTCGTCAATTAGAAGAAATGACCTTACTAAACGGTGAAAAACTGAATATCATACAATTACCAATGCCGAATGCTGTCTATTGTGATGGGCAACGTTTGCCGGCTTCTTATGCTAATTTTTACATTGCGAATAAATCGGTGATTGTTCCGACTTACAGATGTGACAAAGATGCTGTGGCTTTGGAAATTATACAACAATGTTTTCCTGATAGGGAAGTGGTTGGGATAGATTCTACCGATATTATCTGGGGATTGGGAAGTTTCCACTGCCTGAGCCAGCAAGAACCGTTGGTATAATATTAGTCCCCAATATGCAA
The DNA here is from genome assembly GCF_900108115.1 of Epilithonimonas bovis DSM 19482. Taxonomy (GTDB): domain Bacteria; phylum Bacteroidota; class Bacteroidia; order Flavobacteriales; family Weeksellaceae; genus Epilithonimonas; species Epilithonimonas bovis. The sequence goes on along the minus strand of NZ_FTPU01000040.1, from coordinate 19,869 downwards.
GTTTTTTTTGTTTAATCAAATTAATATGAGTGAAAATCAAATCCCGGATTCGATAAAAAAAATTCTGCCACTTATTTTAGCAACTGCTATTTTTATGCAGATGCTGGACTCTACAATTCTCAACACATCGTTGCCATCCATTGCAAGAGATCTGCAGGAGTCGCCGCTTAATATGCAAAACGCCATCATCAGTTATGTTTTAACGTTGGCGCTCTTTATGCCTGTGAGTGGTTTTTTGGCGGATAAATTTGGGACCAAAAAAATCTTTATCTCCTCACTGGTTGTATTTTCTTTGGGTTCTTTATTTTGTTCGCTGTCACAAAATCTTACAGAACTGGTGATTTCCAGAGTGGTGCAGGGTATTGGCGGCAGTCTTATGACGCCGGTTGGTAAGCTGGCCCTTATCAAAACTTTTGATAAAAACGAGCTTTTAAAGGCGATGAATTATGCCATTGTCCCGGCACTTATAGGGCCTGTCCTCGGGCCTTTAGTCGGTGGCTATCTGGTAGATTATCTGTCGTGGCACTGGATTTTTCTGATTAATATCCCAATTGGTATTTTAGGAATCGTCCTTAGCATCAGATATATGCCCAATTACAAATCAATGGTAATCGATTTTGACCTCAAAGGTTTTCTGATGTTTGCAATGGCATCAGTATTACTTTCTATGTCATTGGAACTGATGGGCAACGCCAAAAATATTACACCTGTTCTGTTAGTTTTTCTTTTAGGTTTCTTGATGTTGTTTTTCTATTACAGGCATGCCCAGCGCGATAAAAATCCCATCTTTCCACTCAATCTTTTTCAGGTTCGCACCTTTCGGGTCGGGATTTTAGGGAATCTTGCCACAAGACTTGGGATCAGTTCTATCCCGTTACTGATTCCGCTGATGATTCAGATTGCATATGGCCAGTCGGCGTTTGTGTCCGGGTGGATTGTAGCACCAATGGCACTGACATCTATGTTTGGCAAATCTGCAGTTATCAAGATCCTGGACCGTTTTGGCTATCGGTCTACACTCATGGTTAATACATTTATTATTGGTGTGCTGATCTGTTGCCTGGCTATCCCGGGCGCTCACAGTTCTATCTATTGGTATGTCCCGATTCTTTTGCTGTTGGGATTTTTTAACTCCATCCAGTTTACCAGTATGAACACCATTTCTATCGCTGATCTCAGGGCTTACCATACCAGTAGCGGAAACTCTCTGGTTGCTGTTAATCAGCAGTTTGCAATTGGATTTGGGATTTCGTTTGGGCTGATCGTGCTCAAACTTTTTGAGGGTGATATCAAACTGATTCATAACGAGACACATAATGCATACCGGTACACTTTCCTGATTATGGGTGCTATTACAATCTTTTCGGGTTTGGTTTTCCGAAGGCTGCATTCCAAAGACGGGGAAAATATGAGGTCGGTGTAAAAAATCAATTAATCAATTGATATTCATTGATTTAAATAAAAAGTATAAGTCAGCTGTATGCAATTAAAACTTTAAACTTAGCGAAAATCCTTTTAGTAATTCAAACTGGGAAAGGTTGGGCAATTAAATTACACTTGAAAATAAAATTAAATAATTGTGGATTTTTCAAAATTAATTTCTTCTGATATTCAATATTATATTAATCAAAACCTTAATTCTGATATCAATAAAATACTGCTTAAAAAATCACCATTTTCTGATGTTTCGATGCAGGAAATTGCTCAGCAGATTAAAGGTAAAAAAACCGCAGAAAAGAAATTTCCATTTTTATTGAAAGACGGTACTGTTTTTCCACCCAATCTCAATCTGGAACAGGCTTCATCGCAATCTACGTCAGAATACAAAGCGCAAAATCTTAAAGGCAAATCCTTTCTCGATCTCACCTGTGGGTTTGGGATTGACGCTTATTTTTTATCCAGAAATTTTGATGAAGTAACTTTAATCGAACAGAATCCTGACCTGATAAAAATTGTAAAACATAACTGGAAAATCTTGGGTCGTAAAGCCGATTTTATCAATGAAAATCTTGAAGACTTTCTTGGAAGTCTTCGGCAAGCTCAGACTGACAAAAAAAGTAGTTTTGATGTCATTTACCTGGATCCTGCGAGAAGAGATCAGCAGAACAAAAAGAAGTTTCTGCTGGAAGACCTGTCTCCAAATCTTCTGGAAATTGAGGAAAAACTAACGTTAGTTTCGGATAAAGTTATCGTTAAGCTGTCACCGTTGATTGATATTTCTTATCTAATTTCTGAATTACAAAACATCACCGAAATCCAGATCATTGCTGTCAGAAACGAAGTGAAAGAATTGGTTTTAATTATTGAGAATAAAGAACAAAGAACTAAAGATAATGTTGAGATCCGCTGTGTCAATCTGGAATCTGATGAACCCGAATTTTCTTTCAACTTTAATGATGAAAAATCAGCAAAGTCAGAATTCTCAGAAAGTCTTAATTTCCTTTACATTCCCAACAATTCTATTCTGAAAGCAGGTGCGTTCAACATCATTTCAGAACAATTTGGGTTAAAAAAACTACATCCCAATACACATTTCTATACTTCAGAAGACAGAGTTGAGAACTTCCCGGGTAGAGTTTTAGCAATAGAAAAAATAGAGTCCGGAGACCTGAAAAAAGGAGACCAATACAATCTCATTTCCAAAAATTACCCGCTAAAACCCGAAGAAATCAAGAAAAAATATAAACTGAAGGATGGCGGAAAAGACTATCTTATTTTCACGCAATCCATCAACGGAAAAGTCATCTTAAGGTCTCAATCATCAGCGGTATAATTTTAATTTTTGAGTTCAGCAAAATTGCTAAAGTGGTGCTTATGGGATTTTAGATAAGTAGTTATTTCAAAAATTTTTGGATGTAATGCTCTCTTTCGTTTTCAGAGATTCCCAAAACCTGATGGATATAATGATCTAGAGAACCATATTGGGTATCAATCTCATCAAAAGCTGCCTGCAGGTATTGCCGCTCGATCCAGCTGGTTTTTTCTATCACGCCCAAGTCTAATTTTGGATAGATAAAATGCAGCGTGTTGGCAAGATTCAGTCTTTTGTCGATGACTTTTTTTCTAAGGTTGTTAGATTCCAGATATTCATCAAAAATAAGCTTGTTGTCAAATTTTAGGATCTTGAGGATCAGTGCTGTAATAATACCGGTTCTGTCTTTGCCGGCGGTGCAATGGTAGAGAACAGGTTGGTCTGTATTCAGGATCTCGGTAATTATTTTCTTTATAACATGTGGATTCTCGGACACATAATCTTTGTAAAAACGTAACATTCTTTCGTTAGCATCATTTGCATTTATTTTGCCTGTCAGAGCCAGTTTCTTAGCATTTTTCATTTCATCGTTTTTATCTTCAAAAGCCGGAAAAATGCTGTAAGATATATTTTTGGGCAGGTGATCCGGTTCTTTATCAGCCTCCTGCTTGGTCCTCAAGTCGATAATTTTAGAGATTTTCAGTTGTTCAAATTGTTTATAAGAAGATCGTCTCAGCTGGTGCAGATTGGCGCTTCTGTAGATTAGGCTGTCTCTCAGTATTTTGCCATCTGTGTTTTTGATGCCGCCCAGATAACGGAAATTGTTGACTTTTTTGATCTCAATTTGATTATTTTCAGAAAAGGTAGAAAATTCCGGATGTGATGATGTGTACGTCTTGCAGGATATGAAGAGTAATAAAAGCGTGCAATAGAAATATTTCATATAATCAGAACGTTTTATCAAACTTAAATATTTTTTTGTTAGAGAACATTATTTTATAAATCAACTTCTTAAAATTGTTTGTTATTCTTAACAAAAACGAATATCTTTAGAAAAAATAATAAGTTATGTATTTTATTGGAGTTATCGTCTTTTTTGCACTAATAGTCCTTTTTGCGTCATTTTTTACCGTGAAGCAGGAAACGGCTGCGTTGGTAGAACGTCTGGGGAAGTTCCATTCTGTAAGGCACGCTGGTTTGCAGTTAAAAATCCCTTTTATAGATCAGATTGCTAAGCGGATGAATCTCAGGATTCAGCAGCTGGACGTAATGATAGATACCAAAACACTGGATAATGTTTTTATCAAGATGAAGGTTTCTGTGCAGTACCAGGTCATCAGAACGCAAGTGGGCGATGCTTACTATCGTTTGGAGAATCCTCAGGATCAGATTACTTCCTATGTTTTTGATGTCGTAAGGGCTGAAGTGCCAAAATTGAAATTAGATGATGTTTTTGTAAAAAAAGATGATATTGCCATTGCTGTAAAGGGCGAACTGCAGGATGCCATGCAGAGTTATGGTTATGATATTATCAAAGCGTTGGTGACAGATATTGATCCAGATGAGCAGGTAAAACACGCCATGAACAGAATCAACGCAGCCGAACGTGAAAAAACCGCCGCTGAATATGAGTCAGAAGCGCAGCGCATCAGGATTGTGGCCGTAGCAAAAGCAGAGGCGGAGTCCAAAAAACTGCAAGGGCAAGGTATTGCTGACCAGCGACGCGAAATTGCCAAAGGCCTGGAAGAATCTGTAAAAATGCTCAATAGCGTCCAAATAGAACCGCATGAGGCGTCTGCGCTGATTGTTGTGACGCAGCATTATGATACGTTGCAGTCCATTGGTGCCAATAACAGATCCAACCTTGTATTGTTGCCAAACACGCCAACTGCAGCCAGTTCTATGCTTAATGATCTTGTGGCAGCGATGGCGGTTTCCAGGAAAATTGATGATGGTGACAACCCTACACCGAACAGGCAGAACAAAGGTTTTTTATAAATAAACTTAGAAAATTCCTGAAATTTTAAAATTAAATAAAGTAAGGATTCTTATCCTTAACTCAGAAATCAAAAAAATCCGGGAAGTCGGATTTTTTTTGATTGATATGTAACTAATAACCCATAGTGCAGACTATTGTATAAAATAATCAGATGGAAAAAATTCTGGAAGTTAAAGACTTAACCAAAAAATTTAAACAAATTGCCGTCAATCATATTTCTTTTGATGTTGAAAGAGGCAATGTTTATGGGCTCTTAGGTCCCAATGGCAGTGGGAAATCTACAACATTCGGGATGTTGCTGTCTACAATCAACCCAACATCCGGCTCTTGGAAATGGTTTGGTAAAGAAGGAACAGACACCGATACACTCAAAAAAATTGGTGCCATTATAGAGCAACCCAATTTTTACCCTTATCTGAGTGCCGAGAAAAATCTGAAAATCGTAGCCGAGATCAAAGGTGTTCCCGAAAAAAGAATTGATGAAGTCCTGGCTGTTGTCAACCTTCTTAGCAGGAAAAAAGATGCTTTCAGAACTTATTCCCTTGGGATGAAGCAGCGCCTTGCCATTGCTTCTGCATTGCTGGCCAATCCGGAGGTTCTTATCCTGGATGAGCCTACCAACGGGCTGGATCCCGAAGGGATTATCCAGATCCGTGAGATCATCAGCAGTATCGCAAAATCCGGAACTACGATTATTGTCGCCAGTCATTTGCTTGATGAGATAGAAAAAATATGCTCCCATGTGATTGTGCTGAAGCACGGTACGGCAATCTACTCTGGTACGGTAGATGGCATGAGCAATACCAAAGGTTTTTTTGAACTCAAATCTGATCAATTGGCAGATCTAAAATCAGCGTTGGAATCCTTCGGTATTTTCTCTTCTGTCAAAGAAAAAGACCAGGTGCTGATTGCTCAGATTGATGAAGATATCTCGGCATCAGAGCTTAACAGAAAATTATTTGAAAAAGGCATTATCCTGTCTCTTCTGCAGAAGAAAAAAGAGAGCCTGGAGAGCCAGTTTCTGGAACTTGTAAAACAAACTAACGCATGATACGATTATTAAAATTAGAATACCTCAAAAACCTGAATTATAATCCGTTCAGGATTTTTGCTGCCTTATACTTTATTGTCCTTGTATTGCTTTTGTTCATTGGTCTTGTCAATTTTGATTTGGCAGGTCTCAATGTCAATCTCAAAGAGCAGGGCATGTATGATTTCCCCGGGATATGGAATTTTACGACGTATATTGTGGGCTTACTCAAGATCTTTCTGGGCTGTATTATTGTCTTTTCTATCTGTCAGGAGTTCAGCAACAGGATGTTTAAGCAGAATATTATTGATGGACTGAGCCGGGAAGAATTTATCATGTCAAAATTGCTTACAATACTGGTGTTTACAGGTTTTTCTACCTTATTAGTCTTTGTTATTGCTTTGATTCTCGGCAAAAGTTATTCATCTACACAGGAAAGTGATCTTGTCTTTAAAGAGATTTATTTTATATTCAATTACTTTCTCAAGTTGTTTACATTTTTTACATTTCTGATGTTTTTATCGATTCTTTTCAGAAAATCAATTTTTGTTTTTCTTGGATTTTTTATGTTTTGGTTTGTAGAAGGCATCTTGTCCGGAATAGAAAAATTTGCATTTCTAAAAAATGTAGATCCCAAAAAACAGACTCTGGAAGCTGCCAACCATATCTATCTGACAGATTACCTGCCTTTGGGAAGTATGTCTAACCTGATCCCGAATCCGCTTGTCAGAACAAAAATGGCACAGCTTTTTGGGATGGAGTTCAAATTTCATTATCCCATAGAAAGTGTTGTGGCGTGTATCATTTGGTCTGCTATTTTTATTGGTGGCAGTTATTTGATTCTAAAGAAAAAAGACTGGTAAAATGCTGTCAAAAATCAATGGTTTTAATTAATTTTAACCAGTTGAAATTTTTATAGAAACAAAGTAAAAAATAAGCCATCAGATGATTCTGGTGGCTTTGATATTTGGAGTAGATTTTTATCTACAAATGTCTTGAATTTATCGTGGTTTTTTAACCCAATTTTAACGTTTAATGTGTTGATATTAACAATAAAACGGATAATTTTGCATCAATGGAATTTAGGTTTATTCTGGTTTTGTCCGGCGTCTTTTTATCATCATCATATCTTTTTGCGCAAAAGAGCTATAATGCGCTTGTTTATGAAGGTAACAGAAGATTTGATGCTAAAGAGTATAACTCGGCATCCACCAGATACCTTGAGGCAATTGCTGAGAAAAATTCTAATTATACCGCCCATTATAATTTGGGTAATGCCCTTTATAAAAGTAAAAAGTACGAGGAGGCCTCTGCAGAATATCAAAAAGCTGCCCAATATACCAAGAGCAAGTATGAGAAAGCTGCTGCGCTCCACAATATGGGGAATGTGGCGATGCAGACCAATCATCCGGACAAAGCTGCAGATTTTTACAAAAAATCGTTAAAACAGGATCCTTATAACGAAGCTACGCGAAAAAACTTTGAGATTGCAATGCTGAGGGATAAAGAGAAAAAAGAACAGCAAAAACAAAAGCAAAAGAACGGGAAAGGAGAGGGTAAGGATCAGCAGAATAAAGATCAGACTGGCAAAAGCGATCAAAATAAAAATCAGCAAAACGGGCAGGGAGACCAGCAAAAGGGCGAAAGCCAGGGAAAACCTAACCAGCCTAAAAAACAGGAAAACAAAATCCCTGAAGAAGCCGAAAAAGCGATTTTGCGCGATATAGAAAACAGGGAGAAAGAGACTGCCAGAAAAATATTAAACAAAAACGCCAATTCGATGCCACAGAGCAACGAAAAAGATTGGTAATGATTAAGAAAAATTTATACATATTATTTCTTTTAGCATCTGCATTTTCTTTTGCTCAGGTCAACCTGTATTCTAAAATAAATTCCCGGGAAACAAAACTGAACGCGCCACTCGTCTTTACGGTGGTTTTAGAAATCGTAGGAGAAGACCTTGTGCAGGAAACACCCATGCAGCTTCCTGATTTTTCTAAGTTTAATTTCGATTACGTTTCCGAACAAAATACGATTATAGATCCTATCAAGAAAATAAGGGTGAACCAGATGGTTTGCCAAATATCCCTGGATCCTAAACAAACCGGGAATATCAAGATTGGATCTGCTCTTGTAAAGGTGAACGGTAAGATCTACAAAACCGAACCCATCGATATTGTTGTAAAAGACGCTGAAAAAAAATCAGTTGCAGGCAACAGCCCTTCCAGAAACATGTACCTCAATATGCAGGTTTCGGATAAAAATGTTTACAGAAATGAGCCCGTGATTGCTGTTATAAAAGCTTTTTCACGGAATATTTCCGGATTCAGGCATCTGGAACCCGCCAGGTTCGAACCTAATAAAAACTTTGCAATCCGGTCTATCGCAGATGTTGATGAATCTATAGAAACCTCGATGGATGATTTTTCTAGTCAGGTTGTGGCAATGTTTGTGATGGTTCCAAAAGTTGCCGGCTATCTGGATATCCCTTCTGTAGATGTCCTGCTTCATAATCACAAAGGGACGCTGGTTTCCAATAAGGTGAAAATTAATGTTAAAAAATTGCCCGATGGTGCGCCAAAAAGTTTTAAAAATGCTGTGGGCAAATATAATCTTACTGTTGAACTGTTAGATAAAAACAAAGAAAGCTTTGAGATTAATAAAGCCTTTAATATTGCAGTTAAGATCGATGGGCAGGGGAACTTGTCACCATCAATCTTGCCAAAGCTAATGCCTTCCGCAGCTTATGATACCTACGCGCCAAAAATCGTGAATAATTCCATAGCCACACCCGACGGTTTACAAGGCAGTGTGGAAGCGCAATATGTCATCATCCCCAAAAAACGTGGCGGTATAAAAATACAGACCGAAGGTTTTTCTTTTTTTGATCCCAAAACAGAAAAATATGTAGACGCAGGATCTGGCTTGCTGGCACTTAATGCCGTCAATGCGCAGGATATTGCCAATGCGAAAACAACATTGGAAAAAGTAAATGAATATACTAACAATGTACTGGAAACAGTCAATTCGCCAGTGATAAGTACCCAAAAACTGAAAGTAGAAAAAAACCGGACGTTTAATTGGTTTGGTATTCTAGGTAATTTGGTTATTATAACGGTTGTATCATTCATTTTTATCTATCTCTACAGAAAATATCGGGAAAGACAGCTACTGTTGGCGCAGAAGCAATCCGTTTCTGCCAAACCAATTGTTAATATCGCTGAAACTGAAGCCTTATTGAGAAGAAAAAACAAACCGGATCTGGCATTGTATTATGATTATCAGGAGAAGATGATTAATCAGTCCCATTCCGATAAATTTTTCTATTCTGTAGAAGAGTTAAAATCTGAAGCTGATCTTTATTGCGCAGAGAATTTTTCACAGAATTTTCAGGATTACTTAAAAGATCATCATTCTGTAGATTTATATAACAGATATACAGAATTGTTAACCCAGATAAACATTGAGAAATATGCACCTTTCTCTTCGCGGGAAAAACAGCGGGAGATATTAGAGGAAATCAGAGAAATCTTTAGCGTGCTTTAACAGATTGTCAATAATATTTTATAATTTTGCGAAATCTTTAAAATATACTTATGGAATTTCTGGAGCATTTTTCGATCAAAGAAACAGTAACGGCATTTATGGTTTTATTTGCCGTAATTGATATTCTCGGCTCTGTTCCGGTTATTGTGTCCCTAAGGCAAAAATTTGGAAAAATTGAGTCAGAAAAAGCGGCTGTAGTAGCAGGTTTACTGATGATTTCTTTTCTTTTTATCGGAGACAAAATCCTCAAACTTATTGGGGTAGATGTTAATTCCTTTGCAATAGCGGGTGCATTTGTGATCTTCATTATTGCTATTGAGATGATTTTGGGCATCGAGATTCATAAAAGCAACAAGGCGCAGGCTGCCAGCATCGTTCCTATTGCATTCCCGCTGATTGCTGGTGCCGGGACTCTTACAACCACTTTATCTTTAAGGGCTGAATATCATGACATCAATATCATTTGTGGTATTATTCTCAACACCATTCTTGTTTATCTTGTATTGCGCATCGCACCCTGGATAGAGAGGAAAATGGGTGAAGGATCTTTGCAGGTACTGCAAAAAGTTTTTGGAATTATATTATTGGCTATTTCCATTAAATTATTTACTGCTAACTTTGCACAGCTATTTCAAAATTATGTTCACTTTTAATTAATAAGTAATGAAAACGTTTTATAAAATTTTCCTTATCCTCTTTATTGTTGTAATTGGTATCAATATATATGCTATAGACTGGCACTCCAGCCTTTTTGAGGAGGAGAACAGTAAGTTTGTCTTCTCTGGCGCTGCAGGTATCCTCGGGATTATAGTAGTTTACATCATGCATAACTGGAGCAAATTAGGCATTAGAAAATAGAAAAAAAACCAATCGATTATCGATTGGTTTTTTGTTAGATTATCTATCTGATTTTAGCTTTACGATCTACCGTACAATTTCTCATACAGTTCTTTGTAATATTCTTTTACAGCCTTTCTTTTAAGCTTAAGGGTCGGAGTCAGCAGTCCATTTTCTTCTGACCATATTTCCGGAGTCAGCTCAATTGTTTTGATCTGTTCCCATTTTCCCAGATGGTCATTAATAGCCGAGATTTCTTTTTGTATTTGTGCCTTCAGTTCTTGGGATGCGGCCATCTCTTTATAAGAATTACCAATATTAATATTGTTATTCGCTGCCCAGGTTTTTACAAATTCAAAATCGGGCTGTACAAGAGCCGCCGGCATTTTTTCACCATCGCCCACCACCATGATTTGTTCTATAAATCTGGAAGCTTTAGCCAGATTTTCGATGACTTGTGGTGCAACATATTTGCCTCCGGAAGTCTTAAACATTTCTTTCTTACGGTCGGTAATAAACAGGAAATTGTCTTCGTCTAGGATACCAATATCACCGGTTTTAAAATAACCGTCTTCCGTAAAAGCTTCTTTGGTTTTTTCTTCGTCTTTATAATATCCTTGTGTTACAGTAGGGCCTTTCACCGTAATTTCGCCATCTTGCTGGATTTTTACATCAATATTTTTGATAGGTCTACCTACAGATCCTATTTTGGTATAACCAAAACTGTTGACTGCGATCACAGGTGATGTTTCCGTTAATCCATAACCTTCCAGAATTGGGATTCCGGCTGCATGAAACATGGTATTTAATCTTTTGGATAAAGCCGCAGAGCCCGAAACCAGTGTAATGATATTGCCACCCAGACCATCTCGCCATTTGCTGAAAACCAATTTATCTGCAATAATATGAGCCAGAGATTTGGAATCACCTATTTTGTATTTTTCCGCCACCTTTAGAGACCAAAGGAATATTTTGGATTTGATACCTCCGGCTTCGGTTCCTCTTTTATAGATAGCGTCGTAAACTTTCTCCACCATTCTTGGTACAACGGTCATATACTGCGGCTTCACCTCTTTTAGGTTCTCGCTCAGTTTATCATTGCTTTCTGCAAAATAGATGGATATGCCGTTGGTTGTGAAAAGGTAAACAATCATTCTCTCGTAAACGTGGCAGAGCGGGAGAAAGCTGAGACCTCTGTTTTTAGAATCTTTGTATGGTACCCTGTCTTCGCATCCTAATACATCAGAAACGATATTTTTGTGGGTTAGCATTACGCCTTTTGGCCGCCCGGTGGTACCAGATGTATAGATAATTGAAACCAGGTCATCTTCGGAAATGGATGCCTTTACACGGTCAACTTCTTCTTGGTTGGCGGTATCTTCACCATTATTAAAAAGTTCTTTCCAGTTTTTCGCATTTTTTACATCATCAAAAGTAAAAATCTCCTGCAATGCCGGAAGTTCATTTTTGATCGCATTGATTTTATCAAACAATTTTTCGTCTGAAACAATGCATATTTTTGAGTCCGAATTTTCAAGATTATAGATACAATCCTCTTTGGATATAGAAGGGTAAATCGGTACGGTTACTACGCCGATTTGTAATGCGGCTTGGTCAAAAAAGCACCATTCTGCACGGTTGTTAGATGATATGAGACCTATTTTGTCTCCTTTCTTCAAGCCGTATTTGAGTAATCCCCTGGATAATTGATTGGTAATTTTGATGTAATCATCTGTAGATATTTTCTCCCATTTGCCGTTTCTCTTATCACAGATATAATCACTTTTTTCGAAATGCTCGTTCGAATAATAAGGAATATCGAAAATCCTTTTTACTTCCATTGATGTTAAATTTTTGTAAACTCTCGTTCAGCGCAAATATAATTAATTATGCACGTTCGGGATGTTAATATTTGCATAAAAAAAACTATCCAAAGGATAGTTTTTTTATTAGTTTCTATACATTCTGTCGTACAAGTCCTGAAAAGTCTCTTTAATTGCTTTTCTCTTTAATTTTAGTGTTGGTGTCAGCAGGCCGTCATCTATAGTCCATGCTTTGGGCGTCAATTCTATTTTCTTGATCTGTTCCCACTTGCCAAGACCTGCATTTATTTTTTCGATTTCTTTTTCAATTCTTGATTTTATGGCAGGGTTGGCCGCAATTTCTTTTGGCGATTCTGTCACTTTTACATTGTGCAGGTCTGCCCAGCTTTTTGCAAAAGCAAAATCTGGCTGTATAAACGCACAAGGCATTTTTTCGCCATCACCTACCACCATAATCTGCTCTATAAATTTGGAAGCTTTAGCCAGGTTTTCTATGACCTGTGGCGCCACAAACTTACCACCTGATGTTTTGAACATCTCCTTTTTTCGGTCTGTAATAAAGAGGAAATTATCATCATCCAGATGGCCAATGTCTCCTGTGCGGAAGTAGCCGTCGTTTGTAAAGGCTTCTTTGGTTTTTTCCTCATCCCGATAATAACCTTCAAACACAGATGGCCCCTTTACTACGATCTCTCCGTCAGATTCTATCTTTACCGTCACGTTATCCAGAGGGATTCCCACAGAACCGATTTTTATTTTTCCAAAACTGTTTACGGATATTACTGGCGAAGTTTCGGTTAATCCGTAGCCTTCCAGTATTGGGATACCTGCAGCGTGGAACATCGTATTCAACCGTCTGGACAAAGCCGCGGATCCGGAAACCAGTGTGATCAGATTACCTCCCAAACCTTCTCTCCATTTTTTGAAAACCAGCTTATCTGCAATAATATGGGCAAATGATTTTGTTTCGCCAATTTTATATTTTTCCGCAATACCCAAAGACCAAAGGAAAATTTTTGATTTCAGTCCTCCAGATCCTGTTCCTTTGTTATAGATAGAATCATAAACTTTTTCTACCAACCGCGGAACGACAGTCATGTACTGTGGTTTTACTTCCTTCACATTTTCACCGATTTTCTCTATGCTTTCCGCAAAATAGATTGATACACCATTGTTGATGTAGAGATAAAAAATCATCCTCTCAAAAACGTGGCAGATCGGTAAAAAGCTCAGTGCTTTTGTATCCTTGTAATCAAGGCCGCGCTCTTTTGGGATTCTGGGTGTACTTGCCAGTACGTTAGACACCAGATTATTGTGCGTAAGCTGTACCCCTTTTGGCCTTCCTGTAGTGCCGGATGTGTAGATAATGGTGGCAACATCTTCCGGATTGATAGATCTTGCGAGGTCGTCCACTTCCATCTGTGTAGATTCGTTCTCGCCAAGATCCAGGATCTCGTTCCAGTTTGGGGCACCGTCAATTTCGTCAAAGGTAAAGATACCAACCAAAGATGGGATTCTGGATTTTGCACTGTTCAGTTTCCTGTATAAATCGGCATCCGATACAAAACAATATTTGATTTCGGAATTGTTGAATATATAAATATAGTCTTCTTCTGAGATGGTAGGGTAGACCGGAACCGTCACCACGCCAATCTGTGAAAGGCCCAGATCCATTACCGCCCATTCTGTCCTGTTGTTGGAAGAAATAAGGCCAATCTTGTCACCAGGTTTAATGCCCAGCTTAAGAAGTCCACGGGATATTTTATCACCTTGATTAAGCAGTTCCAGGGTGGATGTCCTGATCCAGCTTCCGCTTTTTTTTGTCGCCAGGCAATCATCTTTCGGAAATTTTTCCATGGCAAGAGCAAAAAAGTCAAATGTTCTTTTAACGTTCATAAAATATCCTTATTAATATTTGATTAAAATTTAATTTACATTATCGTAAATATAATTTTTTTTCCCGAAATAACAAAAACTTCGAAATCTATTTGATTTTTTACCAAAAAGTTTAATTTTACGACACATTATTATAATCAAAAAAATAGATATGGATTTCAATTTAACCGAGGAGCAGCAGATGATTCAGCAGGCAGCCCGAGATTTTGCACAAGCCGAACTTTTAGAAGGCGTTATAGAAAGAGATAATGAACAAAAATTTCCTTATGATGCCGTGAAAAAGATGGGAGAGATGGGGTTTTTGGGGATGATGGTGGATCCCAAATATGGTGGGGCAGGCTTGGACAGCGTCTCTTATGTTTTGGCTATGGAGGAGATTGCCAAGGTAGATGCATCCGCTGCGGTGGTTATGTCGGTAAACAATTCATTGGTATGTGCGGGATTGGAAAAATTCTGTAATGAGGAGCAAAAAATGAAATATCTGAAGCCGCTGGCAAGTGGAGAAGTAATAGGCGCTTTCGCATTATCTGAGCCAGAAGCCGGTTCCGATGCCACTTCACAAAAAACCACAGCAGAAGATAAAGGCGATTATTACCTCCTGAATGGCACCAAAAACTGGATTACCAACGGTGGGAACGCTACTTATTATGTGGTGATTGCCCAGACTCACCCTGAGAAGAAACATAAGGGCATAAATGCCTTCATTGTAGAAAGAAGCTGGGAAGGTTTTGCGGTAGGTAAAAAAGAAGATAAGCTGGGAATCCGTGGTAGCGATACACATTCGCTGATGTTTACAGACGTAAAAGTTCCAAAAGAAAACCGAATTGGAGAAGATGGCTTTGGGTTTAACTTTGCCATGGCAGTGCTTAATGGTGGTAGAATTGGGATTGCTTCCCAGGCATTGGGTATCGCAGCAGGTGCTTATGAGTTATCGCTAAAGTATGCGAAAGAAAGAAAATCTTTTGGTACCGAGATTATTAATCATCAGGCAATCGCTTTTAAACTGGCAGATATGCACACCAATATTATGGCTGCAAGGATGCTCATCTATAAAGCTGCTGCGGAAAAAGATGAGGGCAAAGATATCTCAGAGAGCGGTGCAATGGCCAAATTGTTTGCCTCTCAGGTCGCTATGGATACTACGGTAGAAGCGGTACAGATCCATGGTGGTTACGGCTATGTGAAAGAATATCATGTAGAAAGAATGATGCGTGACGCCAAAATCACTCAAATATATGAGGGAACTTCCGAGATTCAAAAGATTGTGATCTCGAGATCTATATCGAAAAAATAACTAACTTTGGTCAACATTAAAAACTCAAATTATGAAATATCTTTGGATCTCTCTGGCCGTCGTATTGCTTTTTCTTGGCGTTTTCGTCTGGTGGAAGTATTATTTTGTTTTTGGAGAAGGCGTAAAATCCGGTTACCTTAATTATGCCGTTAACAAGGGCAATGTTTTTAAAACTTACGAAGGCAAGCTGATTCAGGAAGGTTTTGGTGCTGCAAAACCAGGCGCACCAATTGGTAGCAATCAGTTCGAGTTTTCTATAGAAGATGAAGCGGTTTTCAAACAATTAGAGATGAACAGTGGAAAATACTTTGATCTTCATTATAAAGAATATCACGGTACGCTGCCATGGCGGGGAAACACGGTTTATGTTGTCGACAAAGTTATCAATATGAAATAGTTAAAAAACCTTTCCCTTGTAGAAAGGTTTTTTATTTAACAAGATGAAATATTAAATTTGCTTTTGTTATTATGATTAAATGTCGGAACTAAAGAAAATCAGAGAAAAACAAAATCTAACTCAGGAAGAATTAGCTGAGAAATCAGGTCTGTCTGTGAGAACAATCCAAAGAATCGAAGCGGGAACAGAACCAAAAGGGTACACTTTGAAAACTTTGGCTTCCAGTCTTAACGTTTCTGAAAGTGAGTTATTGATGCCAAATATTCAGGAAGTGATAATTGTTCAAGAACCTATTCTTGAAACAGAAAATAACCCAAGTGAAAATATCGGTTTAATCAAAATTATCAATCTTTCTTCGCTTCCTTTCGCATGGTTTCCAATTGCCAATTTTTTACCGCCTTTATTTATAATGCTCATTAATAAAGAGAAATCCACCATCGTAAAACAGATTGTTTCTCTTCAGATATTTTTCGCCATTATTGCTCCTATTATATTTATGATCGTTATTTTTCTAAAACTCGGTCACGAATCTGTTACAGCAACAATGGTTATTCTAACAATTGCAAATGTTTATATTATTTTGAGAAATGCTTTCCAAATTGATAAAACACAAGAACTGCGTTATAAGCTGAATTTCAATTTGATATAAATCTGTCAGGCGATTGTTGGGTTTTTGTCGGGTTTTTGTCGGGCTGTTTTTTTGAATTAAAATCAATTAATTCAGAATCTTTGTCAAAAATAAACCAATGACAAAACAACTCGGGATTATTTTCCTAATTCTATTCCTTTCTGCCGGAAATCTCAATGCCCAAATCGATAAAAATTCACCACTATTTCTTGAACTTAAAAAACAAGACAGCCTTTTCTTTGAACGCGGTTTTAATAATTGTGATTTGGCTTATTTGGAAAAATCGATGGATGAAAATCTGAAATTCTATCACGATAATGGTGGTTTCCAGGATAAAAAATTATTCTTGGAAAGAACAAAGCAAAACATCTGTGGTAATCCAGATCAAAAGCCGATTCGCAAAGTGATTGAAAGCAGCGTGGAAGTGTTCCCTCTGTATAATAATGGCGAATTGTATGGTGCAATACAAACCGGCGAACATCAGTTTTTTACCCGTGAAAAAAATAAAAAAGATGTTTTGGGCGGAGAAACGAAATTCACATCGGTTTGGACAAAAAAAGACGGAAATTGGATGATGAGTGATGTTCTCAGCTATGATCACGGAGATCCAAGTCATACAAAAAGCACAGATAACCTTGAACAATTACTGAAAGATAACAATATCCCGACTTTGGGATTAGGCATTATCCAAGATGGAAAATTAACTCAGATAAAAGTTTACGGAACATTAGACGGTAAAAAAATTGCACCTTACAACAGCCTTTTTAACGTCGCATCTTTGACAAAACCAGTCACTGCGATGACTGTTTTGCGTTTGGTAAGTCTCAGGAAATGGAATCTTGATGAGCCTCTTTACAAATATTTCACCGACCCAGATATTGCGAAAGATCCCCGAAGCAAAAAATTAACGACAAGATTGGTAATGAGCCACCAGACTGGTTTCCCCAATTGGCGCTGGATGAATAAAGATAACAAGTTGAACTTTGAATTTGATCCCGGGACCAAATATCAATATTCAGGTGAGGGTTTTGAATATCTGAGAAAGGCCATCGAGAACAAATTTCATAAAAGCCTTGAAGAATTAGCCAAAGAATTCATTTTCCAACCACTTGGGATGAAGGATACAGGTTACATTTGGAATGAGAAAAAGAATGCTGAGAGAATTGTAATTGGTTTTGATAAAGATGGAAAACCTTATGATATTGTAAAAAATAAAACAGCGAATGCGGCAGACGATCTGGTTACTTCTGTTGAAGATTATAGCAAATTTCTAATGGCCGTAATGAACAATGAATTGTTGTCTCCGGCAGTTTTTGAGGATATGAGAACCAAACAAATAGAAACCAAAAAGAATAAATATTTCGGTCTTGGCTTTGAGATCTATGATCTGGGAAATAACGAGATCGCTTTGTCACACGGTGGTTCCGACAAAGGCGTCAACACAATTGCATTTATCCTGCCAAAGACGAAACAAGGTCTTGTAATTTTCACGAATGCTGATAATGGCTATAAAATTTATGAACCAATTATGAATCAATACTTTGGGACAGCAGGAAAGAAGATTGTAGAAATCGAGACAAATTAAAATTTAATAGTAGGTATAATTACAGTTATAAAAATTAACTGTAATTATTTTTGTTACAATTAATATTATTTCTACATTTGTACAGGTATGAACAATACAAGATTCGCAACAGCCATTCATATAATGACACTTTTGGCGAAATCGCCTGAAGAGTGGTTGACTTCTGACTGGATTGCCGGAAGCCTGAACGTAAACCCTGTTATTGTAAGAAAAGAGCTGGGTCATCTTAAAAAATATGGACTGATAGAAAGCAGGCAAGGTAAAGATGGTGGCGCAAAAATCGCAAAAAATGCAGATCACATCAACATTGCTGATATCTATGAAGTGGTGAAAAATACAGAAGTTTTGGGGAAAAAGAATCAAAATCCCAATCCGCAATGCAATGTTGGAAAAGATATTAATAAAAATCTTGACGTATTGTTTGGTGAAACGGATGATCTGGTATTACAGTATTTGAAATCCAAATCGCTGTCTGAATTTACCAGCCAATTCAATTAAAAAAATTTAAAACAAAATGTAACAAAAAACATTACAATTAATTTATTTATTATGAAACCGAAAGGTTCGTGAATTCTTAAAAAAATATATTTTAAAATTATGAACAAAAAAGTAGCAGTAATAGGAGCCACAGGCTTCGTAGGGAAACAAGTAGTAAAAGAGTTGGCCAACCGCGGTTATACCGTAGATGCCATTGCAAGAGACAGTTCTAAGATAGAGAAAGGAGAGCATATCAATCCCATTGATGCTGATGTAAACAATGTGGAGCAACTTGCAAAAGTGCTGAGAGGGAATGATGCTGTAATCAGCACCTTCAATGCGGGATGGACCAATCCTAACCTTTACAACGATTTTCTAACCGGATCCAAAAACATAGAAAAGGCGGTGGAAGAATCTGGTGTAAAACGTTTTATAACAGTTGGTGGCGCAGGAAGCCTTTTTGTAGATGGCCATCAATTGGTAGATTCTCCGGATTTTCCTGCTGATTTTAAACCAGGCGCATTGGCCGCCAGGGATTATCTAAACGAAATTAAAAATAATACTACGCTGGACTGGACATTTTTTTCTCCTGCAATAGAAATGAATCCTCACAACGCTGGTACAAGAACGGGAAAATACAGAACAGGCCTGGACAATCCGGTTTTCGATGCAGATGGAAGAAGCATCCTTTCTGTAGAAGATGTCGCGGTAGCATTAGTGGACGAACTGGAGCAGAATAGGTTTGTGAGAAAACGTTTTACAGCTGCTTATTAATGAAAGAAAACGCATCCACAAAATTGGATGCGTTTTTCTATTATTTTAAGTTTTCTTCGCTTCTGTATAAGACAATCTTCTCAATCAATTCATAGGGAATGGGCTGATCCAATGGGAACTGAACCGAGCCTTTACCTTGCTTATAGTGGGAAAGCTCTTCAGAAAAATGAGAATGTCCCGATGGCGTTGCATAGAATCCGATATGGTTTTTGAATGCGGCAAAATAGACTAATGGTTTTTTATTAAGCTTATAGGCCGGCATGCCATAACTGATACTTTCTTCAGCATTAGGTGCTGCTTTTAAGATGACATTACGGATTTTCTCCAATATTTCTCTGATGTTTTCAGGAAAGGTATTGATACCTGTTGTGCATTTAGCACAAATTAATTTTTAACTTATTCAAACTTCTCTTGAAGACGAAAAAATTGAGATATTGAATCATGGTAAAAGAAGTTATTTTTGATACTATTCTTGTTGCCAAACCTTGAAAGGTTTTTGCGAGGTTAATATTCATTAAGAACTGTCCGCACAGTTGCGAAATATTGGTTTCAATCCTCTTTCTGATTTTTGATTTTGTCTTGGAAAAGTCCACAAAATTATGCTGGTTTTTACGCATTGGAACCGAAAGATTTATCTTGGAATAGTTGAATAAATCCAGTTGGAGTTCTTTGCTGATGTACCCTCTGTCGCCGATTAATAAGCAATTTTCAAAATTCTCCTTAATGTCGTGCAGATAGTTCACGTCGTGAACGTTTGCAGGGGAAAAATCAAACGAGTGGAAGATTCCATTTTTGTCACAAACCACATGAAGTTTATAGCCAAAATACCTA
>NZ_FTPU01000014.1 GCF_900108115.1 Epilithonimonas bovis DSM 19482 | reverse complement strand
TTATCAAAAGCAGACAAAGCGCAAAAAATTTAGAACCAGAGCGGCAATAGAACCTATCATCGGACATTTAAAAACCGATTTTAGGCTGGCAAAAAATTACTTCATGGGAGAAACGGGACCACAAATCAATGCATTACTAGCTGCAACCGTTTGGAACATGAAGAAAATGATGGAGCTACTGAAACAGAAAATTATTTTCTTATTTTATAAGATACAAATTATGCTGTTTTCTAATCCTGTTTTTAAAAATAAATTAAATAGTGGGTTTTGTTAAGGAACGACTAAATAGTGGGTTTTGTTAAGGAACGACTAATTAATAATAAAAGAAATGAACCGCGGTTAACAAATTCGTTTCTTGATTCGGCTTAGTGCCTGCGGTGTAATGCCCATGTAAGATGCAATATATTTCAACGGTACGGCCTGGAAAAGTTCCGGCTGCTCTTTCAGAAGTTTGAGATATCTTTCTTCGGCAGTTTCGCTAAGGAAAGAAAACTCCCTTTTCAGTTTTTCTACATAAAGATACTCAATCATCAGGCGCCCAATAAGATTGCCAACACTGGATTTTTTATAAATCTTCTGCAAATCATCGTGATGGATTTGCCAAACCACCATATCCGTCAGCGCTTCTATGTTGCAACGGGACGGTGTCTAATAAACTCCATCTGATACTATTTGTAGATAGAATCCAATTCTGCCATATATTCGTAAGCGGTTAGATCAAATTTGACCGGGACAATACTGATATAGCCATTGGCAAGAGCGGTTTCATCTGCATCTTCGGACTCATCCATGTTGTTAAAGTAGCCTGTGAGCCAGTAATATTTTCGGCCATGAGGGTTAACCCTTTCGTCAAAACTCTCTTCCCATTTGGCATCGGCTTGTTTACAAACCTTAACTCCTTTTATTTCTTCTTTTTTAAGATTCGGGATATTCACATTTAGCACAACACCTTTGGGCATTGGGTTTTCTAATGTTTTGAGAACGATTTCCCGGATGTAATCTTCTGCCTGGTCAAAATCGGCGTCCCATTTCAGGTCAGAAAGAGAAAATCCAATAGATTGCAAGCCTTCTACACCGGCTTCTACAGCGGCACTCATGGTTCCTGAATAGATTACATTAATAGAAGAATTGGCCCCGTGATTGATTCCCGATACCACAAGATCCGGCCTTCTTGGGAGAATTTTGTCCAAGGCCATTTTTACACAATCCACCGGTGTGCCAGAGCAGGCAAAATCTTTTTGAGGCCCATCCAGCGTCAGCTCCTCATAACTCAAGGTAGAATTAATAGTAATAGCATGGCCTTTGCCACTCTGTGGGGAGTTGGGTGCCACTACAATCACATCTCCAATTTCATTCATAATACTGATTAGTTTCCTGATCCCAGGTGCTGTAATGCCGTCATCATTGGTTACCAATATCAATGGTCTGTTCATAGTATGATATTTTAATTCTTTAATTGATTTTTCAAATATCTCTCAAAAATAACCATTTTATAGCAGGTAAAATAAAATAAGGTCTTAAATTTGGTTTCATTTTTGAAGATTTATGTAACTTTCAAAAGAAAATTTTTACTAATAGCAGTACACATTAAAAAATATGTTCAAAAAATTCAAGCTCAAGAAACTACTGATGTTTGCGCCTCTTATGACGCTGATGTTCTGTTTCAACTCTCCACAAAATGATGATGAAAAAATGCAGACCATTATGGTAAGTGTGAGAAACACCTTATCATACCTCCATTATAGTCCCAAACCCATCAATGATGCTTACTCGCAGGATGTTTATGACAAGTATCTGGAAGATGTTGACGCATCCAAGCGTTATTTTCTGCAGTCTGATATAGACGAGTTCAAAAAACATTATACAAAACTGGATGATTACCTTAATCAGGGTAATCTTATTTTTTATAAATTAACAATCGACCGCCTTTACCAGCGTGTAGACGAGATTGATAAAATGACTCAGGATATTTTGGCAAAACCGATTAATCTTGATGAAAATGATGAACTTGTCCTGGAGCCCAAAAAGCGGGTAAACCCGGCCAATGCCAAGGAGCAGTACAACGAATGGAAAAAATACATCAAGTACAATATCCTACAAGAGATAGAAACGCTTAACAGCAAAGAGGAAGCACAGAAAAAGAAAAAAGATTCTGTTGTAGCCAACAAACTGAAAGATACGATTAAGTACGAGCCACTTTCTATAGAAAAGAAACGCGAAAAAGCCACGTCCGAAGTTAAGGACTTGATTACAGATTCTTTCCGACGCTTCAAAAAAAGAAAAAAAATGGACTGGTTTACGGTGTATATGAATGCGTACACCGAAGTTTTTGATCCGCACACCAATTATTTCTCTCCCAAAAACAAAGAGGAATTTGACATGCAGTTCACCGGGAAAGTGATTGGCATAGGCGCTCTTATACAGGAGAAAAGAGGCTACCTTTACCTGGGTGAGCTAACTATTGGTGCACCAGCCTGGAAATCCAAACAGCTTGCGGCAGGAGATAAAATCCTGAAAGTACGATCCAAGCCTAATGAAGAGCCAGTAAATGTTGTTGGTATGCTGTCTGACGAAGCTGTGCGCCTAATCCGAGGAGAGAAAGGAACACCGGTGACATTAACGGTAGAGAAAAAAGATAAGAGTATCAAAGAAGTTACCATGATCCGCGAGGAAGTAACCATAGAAGATACTTACGCCAGAAGTATCGTGGTGAATTCTAAAAACGGTAAAAAATATGGGTTTATTTATCTGCCGGGCTTCAATGTAGAATTTGATAAAGAAAACGGTGGCAGAAATGCCTCTGATGATGTCAAGGCAGAACTCCTCAAGCTTAAAAAAGAAAATGTAGAAGGGATTATCCTAGACCTTAGAAACAATGGTGGCGGTTCTTTGACTGAGGTAGGAGATATCATGGGGCTTTTTATGAATGCCGGCCCTTATGTACAGGTAAAAGACAGCCGTGGCAAAGTTCAGGTTTTGTCCAACAAGACCAATGATCCTATCTGGACCGGGCCGCTTGTCATCATGCAAAACGAACTGTCTGCTTCTGCATCAGAGATTTTGGCAGGCGCCATGCAGGATTACGGCAGAGCAGCGGTTATCGGGTCACCAAGCTCTTTTGGTAAAGGTACCGTGCAGACTTTTGTAGAGCTCAACAGGTTCCTGAATACCAGCGATGATTTTGGTGCGCTTAAACTGACTATTCAAAAATTTTACCGAATCTCTGGCGAGTCCACCCAAAGAAAAGGTGTAGAGTCTGATATCAAAATGAAGGATCTCTTCTCCTACGCAGAAGTGGGTGAGCGGTTTGACCAGTTTGCTTTGCCATGGGATAAAATTGCGGCCACATCTTATAAGAAATTAACGGCCCTTAATATTCCTCAATTGCAGGCAGAGATTGACAAACAGGTTGCTAACAATAATAATTATAAATTGTTGCTGGAATCTGCAGAATGGAAAGAAGCACTTGACAAAGAAGAAACCATTACTTTGAATCAGGCCAAATTCAATGAACTGATGAAAACGCGTAAAGCGCAAATTGAAAAGTTCAAAGCTTTGGACAAATTCAACAACGGGCTCAAGTTTACGCTGCACACAGATGAAGCAGAACGAATCAAAAAAGATGAGGCCTTTGCCAAAAAAACAGAAAACTGGAGAAAAAACCTTGAACGGGATTTCTATCTGGAAGAGACGGTAGATGCGCTCTCAAAAATTAAATAGCAAAAACCCGCTTCAATATTGAAGCGGGTTTTTTATATTCTTTTGGTAACAAGTTTGTAAATAACCGTTTTATTCCTGGTATTTGAAAAGGAAAATCTTCTTGATGTCAGGATGAAGGCTGAGGTACACCGGGCAATTCTTAATGGTGCTTTCTATAAACTCTTTCTCCTCAAGGGCATAATCTTTTGGAAAATGGAAAACGCAAAAGATCTCACCAATTCTTCTTGGGTCAAAATACATCGTTTTTTTCAGTTCACAGGTTGCGCCGGTAATATCGATATTCCTGTCCTGTCCCAAAACTACCAAAGAAGCAAACGCACTTTCTGCCAAGGCCGTTGCAAAAATATCAGTCGGGGAAAAATGCTCACGGACAGAAAAATTGTTGGCTGGCACATAGGTAGAGAATACCTCTCCGGATGCTTCGTGCACAGATTCTATTTTTGAGTCTCCCAAATAAGTCGTTTTTGAAGTCATAGTTTGAATTTTTATATTGTTTTTCAGTAATAAAAGTACAGCTTTTTTTTAAGATTCATAATTCATCATTTCACGAATCCTCAAAATATGATAAAACTTATCTTCTCACCAGCTTTAGAAATGGAAAATATCTTTTGCCATATTATAGGCACTTTCAAAATGCAAAAGGTTCTGATGGATATCCAGTTTTTCTGATGACATAAAAGTGAAAACCTTTTCTGTAGGCATATTTCCCACCAAATCATCCTTGGCCATCGGGCAGCCACCCATGCCTTTTATAGCGCTGTCAAATCTTCTGCAGCCCTGATCATAAGCCGCTTTCAGTTTTTTGTAAGAATCCTCATAGCGGTTATGCAAATGGGCACCAAAGTTGATCTCCGGATATTTTGAAGGGATCTTATTGAACAACAGCGATATTTTTTCAACATCGCCCACGCCGGTAGTGTCCGATAAAAGGATATTCTTAATGCCAATCTCTTCAAAGCGATGAGCCCAAAAATCCACATCTTCCCATTTCCAGCTTTCCCCATAAGGATTTCCAAAAGCCATAGAGAAATAGAGGTTCAGTTGCCGGCTTTCTGAAGTTACAAGGTCCAATATTTTCACCACTTCTGCAAAAGCCTCTTCGCGGCTTTTATTGGTATTGCGGTGTTGGAACGTTTCGGAGATAGAAAAAGGAAAACCAAGGATATCCACCTGCTCATGGCTCAGCGCTTTCTCTGCACCACGCAGATTGGCGACCACCACAGACAGTTTTGTATTAGAAAGGGATTTATCTATCTCGTCCACCACAATCCCGGAATCGGCCATCTGAGGCATCGTTTTAGGATTGACGAAGCTGCCGCAATCCAGCACATCAAAGCCTACTTCCATCAGTCGGTTGATGTAATCAATTTTTGTTGGTGTCGGGATCATCTCTCCCCAGCCTTGCATCGCGTCCCGAGGACATTCGGTTAAGAACATTGGTTTTTATTTTTTAATAATTTTTTAGGCGTGCCCTTTTGTTCCTCTTGCATCGGAACAAGCAGGTCGCGCTTTTCGCTGTATCTATTTCTTGGCAAGCCTTCATTCTTCAGCCATGCAAAGAAAAAGGATGCCGCTGCAATCGCTCACGCATGCTATTCGGCGTTCCAATATTGCGCATTGGCGCTCGCTTCGCTCGCGCTCTTACACTGACAGCAGTGGCCTCCATTGTAATATAATGTGCCAATGCAGCCAATTTCAGCGCAGAGATTAATCATTGTCTATTATTTGCCGTTCACTGCATAAATATATAACTTTGCGCGGATATAGCAATTGATATGGAAAACATTCAGTTAGACAGCATTTGGAGCGAAAAACTCCTCAACAGATTTATCACTTACATCAAGATTTATTCTACCAGCGATCCGGAAAGTGAAACCACGCCGTCCACAGAAAGGCAATGGGATATCGCCAATTATCTGTATAAAGAATTGCAGGATTTGGGGCTGGAAGATGTGAGCATTGATGACAAAGGCTATGTTTTTGGATACATCCCTTCCAACAAAGAAGAAAAAGTGCCTCAGGTTGGGTTTATCGCCCATTATGATTCGTCCCCGGATTTCAGTGGTGAAAATGTCAATCCACAAATTTGGGAAAATTATAACGGCGAAGATCTGTTGCTGAATAAAGAAACAGGATTTACTTTGTCTTCAACCAAATTTGAAGCTTTAAAAAAATATATCGGGCAAACCATCATTACAACCGATGGGACAACATTGCTAAGTGCAGATGACAAAGCGGGTGTGGCTGAGATTGTAACAGCTGCTGAATTTCTTTTGGCCAATCCGCAAATCAAACACGGGAGAATCTCTATCGGGTTCAATCCGGATGAAGAGATTGGACGTGGCGCACATCATTTTGATGTCAAGAAATTTAGTGCAGAATGGGCTTATACCATGGATGGCGGAGAAATTGGCGAGCTGGAATATGAGAACTTCAATGCCGCAGGTGCGGTGATTAAGATCCACGGTTTATCTGTTCACCCGGGTTATGCATTTGGGAAAATGATGAATGCAGGTTTGATAGCATCAGAATTTATCAGTTCGCTTCCGGCTAACGAAACGCCTGCAACGACCAAAGGTTTTGAAGGGTTTTTCCATCTGACAGATTTTGAAGGTGATGTTTCTGAAGCTAAACTCCAATATATTATCCGTGATCACGATGATCAGAAATTTGAAGAGCGAAAAAAGCTGATTGCTGAGAAAGTTGACGAGATCAACAGAAAATATGGCGAAAAAACCGCTGAGATAGAAATCAAACCGCAATATCTGAATATGAAAAAGCAGTTTGAGGGTAAAATGCACATCATTGATTTGGCAGAACAGGCCATGAAAGATTCCGGGATTGAGCCAAAAATCAAGGCTATAAGAGGCGGGACAGACGGTGCACAGTTATCCTATATGGGATTGCCTTGCCCTAATATTTTTGCTGGCGGTCACAACTTTCACGGACCTTACGAATTTGTACCCTTGGAGAGTATGTTGGCAGCGGTAAAAGTGATTGTAAATATTACACAATCAGTAAGATAAACTTAAAAGTAACAAGACTAAGTTTGGTTTATTAGTCAACAAAAACTTTGTGCCTTTTGTGGTGTTTCCAAAATAATTTAATTTTAATTCAAATTAATTCTGAATGACAATCAAAGAAAAACAACAGGAACTGATAGAAGAGTTCGCCTTTCTCGACGATTGGGAACAGAAATATGAATATATCATTGACCTTGGCAAAGAGCTGAAAGGCCTGCCAGACGATAAAAAAACAGATGAAAATCTCATTAGAGGATGCCAGTCCAAAGTTTGGATTGATGCAGATTTCAGAGATGGTAAATTGTTTTTCAATGCAGATTCTGACGGTATTTTGCCTAAAGGCATTGTGTCATTATTGATAAGGATCTACAGCGGCCATACGACCCAGGAAATCCTTGATTCAGATTTTGAGTTTATTTCAAAAATTGGATTACAGGAATTTCTATCACCCTCCAGAGCCAACGGGCTGATGGCGATGACCAAACAGATCAAATTTTACGCAGTTGCATTCCAACTAAAGAAGTAGGTGAAGAGAATTCTGGCATATCGTTTTTCCGCATTTGGAGATGTGGCAATGGCCGTTCCGGTTTGCATAGAGTTACTGGAACAGAATCGTGATGTTGAAATTATTTTTGTAAGCAGAGATAATTTTAGAGATCTTTTTGACCATCACCCGAGGCTGAAATTCCATGGGGTCAGTTTTGATGATTATAAAGGAATTTTCGGGATCAGAAAACTCACAAGGAATCTGATAAAGACCTATAATCCGGATTTTGTAGGTGATCTCCACGAGGTTATCCGTACCAAAATGATCAATTCTATTTTTAAAAGGCATGGTTACAAAGTTTTTCAGATTGATAAAGGGAAAGACGAAAAAGAACGCCTCACCAATGTTTGGAACCTCAATAAATTTCCCCTGAAAAGAACCGTTGAGCGCTATGCTGATGTTTTCCGCAAAATGGGTTTTGGTTTGGAACTTTCTTATAAATTACGCAGCCAGTGCAGCAACAAAAAAGATATTGGCTTTGCACCTTTTGCCCAGCATACTGGGAAAATGATGCCTGTAGAAAAATCTTTTGAACTGGCACGCTTACTGGCGCGGACCAACAAAGTCTATTTTTTTGGCGGAGGAAAGGAGGAAAACGATATTCTTAAAACATGGGAAACCCAAATTCCCAACACACACAGCTTAGCCGGAAAACTCACCCTGAAGGAAGAGCTGCAAAAAATTGCGGAACTAAAAGTGATGATATCCATGGATTCTGCCAATATGCATTTGGCGAGTCTTATGGGCACCAGATGTATTTCTGTTTGGGGTTCTACCCATTATTATGCCGGTTTTTTAGGCTACGGGCAGAACGAAACCGATATCGTTGAGGTCAAGGATCTAACGTGCAGGCCATGTTCTGTATTTGGGGACAAGGAATGTTTCCGTGGCGATTATGCCTGTCTGGAAGAATTGGATATTCAGCAGGTTATTGACCGGCTTGATCTTTGAAAATAATGTCTGCCATTCTTTTTGCCATATTCAGGTCAGAATAGTTGTTTTCAAGCACAATTTGTTTTTGGCTGTACATTTTAAAATCCTGTGTGGCAATTTCAATTATTTTATCTCTTAATTCAGTTTTATCGTTGATCAGTGTACAGAGATTAATTAGCTGCGGGTCATCTGTTATATTGTCATTAATAATGGTGAATCTACTGTTAAACAGCGTGTTAAATAGTTTCACCTTTGTGCCGGATTTTTGGTAAGACAGCAAAATATTTGCCTGTGCATGGCTCAGAAGCAAGTTGAGATTGTCCTGATTTTTAATTGGAACAAGTTTTATGTTCTGATGTTTTGACAGGTTTTGTTTTATTTTGGGAGTGGCTTTATCAGATGCTACGACAAGATTATACTGCGGTAGCTTCTCAAAAACTTCAATTACTGAATAGAGTGCCTTTCGGTTGTCAGATATGCTCAGGTCTCCGTGAAATAAAAAATATTCACCTCTGCCTTCCAGGGTTTTTACATGTGTATTACCATGAAAAATACCAATAAGAGACGCATTCCCTGTATTGGAGTTAACTTCATTATACTCTTTTTGAGAGAGGCAAAAAACGGTTTCAAACAAGGCAAATTTGGATTTTTGATAAAATCGGTACTTATAGCTTTCGAAATAATAGACTATTTTTTTGACAAAATTTTCTTCGGATTGAGAAAGTCCTTTATAGTAAACTTCTTCATTGTTATGAAGCCTTAAAAAGATTGATTTATGCTTGAGGTATTTGGCAATGCCAGTGGTTTGCAATCCTTCAAACAAAACGGGGGCATCGATCTTTTCCACATTCTGCAAAAGTATTTTAGACGTTCTGATTTTGACAGAAAACGGATCTTTAAATAAAAAAAGCAAGGGATTTCTCTTTTTTCTGTAGAAGAAAATATTGTCAACGAGGGACGCGACCTCTTCATCAATAACAGCAGGAATATTTTCTACAAAGCAGTGCAAGTGGATTTTAACCCCGAGCTCTGATAATGCCTTGATTTTATAATAAGCATCAATTAATCCACCATATGACGGTGGATAAGGATAATTAAATGATATGATCTGGAGTTCCTTCTTCAATTGCCCAATATTGATGACAACTATACCACGGACTTTTTGGTCCGGATGTCACAAATATATTGTTTTATTTTAATCCGATGGATAGGAAGAAAGCTTTACTACGAAAAAATTACAGGTATCATGATAATCTGTAAGAACCTACAGGATTTTGTTCCAATTCAATATTAATGTTAGCTACATTAAGCCATTTAACCAATTTTAAAGAAAAATAACCTAGCAGCATCCCAAGAGTATTCAGAAATACATCATCTATATCTGCTGTTCCGCGCGCTGTGTAAAGTTGTGCTAATTCTATCATCGATATCCACGAGATAAACAAAAACAAAAGTAATGGCAGCTTATCAAGTCTTTTATCTAGTATGCCCAACCATCCAAAAGGTGTAAATACCAGGATGTTACCCACAATATTTACCAAAAAGGTCTGGGAGAAAAACTCAGAAGAGTTGAAAAAATGATTGATGCTTTCTAAAGGATGCAGTTTTAGGAAACCGTATTCCGGATGCCTGCCACAACCATAAAACATCATATATAATAGAAAAAATGTGTAGAAAAAAATTAACACTGCATAGTATCTTTTCATAGGTTTCCTTTTTTGGAGGATTAGTAATCAAAAAGAAATTTACTTCATAGAGGGATTATTAATGCATAGTTTTTCTCTGTATCAAAAATCTTTCCCTTTTAGAAATTACTGTGATAAAAAAAGAAAATTTATAAAAAATTAACAGTTTGGCGTTGTGGAAATCGAGAAAGATGAAGAAAAAGTGGGCGATACAGGATTCGAACCAGTGACCTCTGCGATGTCAACGCAACGCTCTAAACCAACTGAGCTAATCGCCCTTTATGAGGCTGCAATTTAGAAAAAATTTCTTAATCAAATTTCAACAATATCAATATTTGTCTTCAATTTCTTATTTCTAAATTTGTATTTTCATTATAAACTATGACTTTGCAAGATTATCAGCAGGCTGTAGAGTGGCTGTTTGTTCAGATGCCCAATTATCAGACCGACGGAGAAAAGGCTTACAAACCCGGCCTCGACAATATCAGGAGGCTGTGTGCATTTTTTGGAAATCCACAGGATAAGATTAAAACGATACACATTGGTGGGACCAACGGAAAAGGTTCCACCAGCAATATGCTGGCCTCTGTCCTGCAGGAGTCCGGGTACAAAACAGGCCTTTATAACTCACCACATCTTATAGATTTTACAGAAAGAATCAAGGTCAACGGGCAAAACTGTGACAAAGAATTTGTATATCAATTTATACAGAAGCTCAGGCATTTGCCTCAGGATATCCATCCCTCTTTTTTTGAATTTACAACCGTGATGGCCTTTGAATATTTTTATCAGCAAAAAGTCGATTTTGCTATTATAGAAGTAGGTTTAGGCGGCCGGCTGGATTCTACCAATATTATAAAGCCTTTGGTTGCAGCTATTACCAATGTCCAGCTGGATCATCAGAATATCCTCGGGAATACCA
Source organism: Epilithonimonas bovis DSM 19482 (assembly GCF_900108115.1). Classification (GTDB taxonomy): domain Bacteria; phylum Bacteroidota; class Bacteroidia; order Flavobacteriales; family Weeksellaceae; genus Epilithonimonas; species Epilithonimonas bovis. The sequence goes on along the minus strand of NZ_FTPU01000014.1, from coordinate 70,509 downwards.
TAGAAGAAATTGCTTACGAAAAGGCTGGCATTATTAAAGAGAATGTCCCTGTTATTTCCGGTGATGACAATACAATCGTCAAAGAAATCATCAGATCAACAGCTGCAAAAGTTAATACAAAATTTGTAGATGCCAGCGAGGTTAAAACGTCTCTTGTCTCTGATTTGAAAGGTAATTATCAACGGAAAAATATCCGTGTGGTTATTGCATTGGTTGATGAATTAAGAAAAAAAGGCCTTCAGATTTCTGACGAAGATCTACAGACAGGACTTCTGAATGTCTGTAAAAACACCAATTTTATTGGAAGATGGTACGAGTTTTCAAAAGAACCATTAACAATCTGCGATACAGGCCATAACCAGGCCGGGCTGCGGGAAGTTTTTATACAGCTTAAAAGTTATCCTCAGCATAAGCATGTTATTTTGGGATTTGTGAATGATAAAAAGATTGATGAGGTTATCCCGATGTTGCCGAAAGATGCTGATTATTATTTCGTAAAACCAGCGGTTAACCGAGGCAGGCACCCCATTGATTATGAAGAATTACTTCAAATATCAGGATTACACTACCATATTTTTGATACAGTGCAGGATGGCTATGTTGCTGCAAAACAGCATGCTGGGGCGGAAGAAATGATTTTTATCGGAGGCAGTAACTTTGTTGTGGGTGAATTTTTAGAAAAAAATTTGCTGATTTCGTAATAAGTTGTATATTTGCACCACTCTAAACGAGAATTAGAGGGTTCTTAGCTCAGTTGGTTCAGAGCATCTGGTTTACACCCAGAGGGTCGGGGGTTCGAATCCCTCAGGACCCACACAAAAGGAAACGAAACCTTTTCAAAAAATTCGGGTTCTTAGCTCAGTTGGTTCAGAGCATCTGGTTTACACCCAGAGGGTCGGGGGTTCGAATCCCTCAGGACCCACAGTCAAAAATCTCAGAATTTTCTGAGATTTTTTTGTTTTTCGCCTTTTCAGTTTTCTGGTGTTGATCGTTACCAATGGCAGTGTAACGGTAGAATATTTTATTTTAACAGCCTTTTCTCGCGACAATCTTTTACTTTTGCAAAAAGTTTTAGAACAATGACGATGCAAAAACCCGAAGTCGGGAAAATTCTTACAGAAGCTTATCAGTATTGGATGAAAACATTACCTTATCAGTTGCTGTTTTCTGTGATCTATTTTTCTGTAATTATGTTTGCCGGGGCTTATGCCTTTCGGTATTATGGTTTGTTTGAAGAGGTTAATCGCTTCTCACAACTCATGTACTCTGATTTTCCGGCATTCTTAAAAAAATATGAGGCGCTTATGCAGACCGATAATGCCGTCGCTTTTACCATGGCTGTACTGGTAATAAAAGCAGTCATATTCCCTCTAAATATTGGATTTCTGAAGATTTACAGAAAATTGGATCTCGGGGAGCCGGTTGTTGTGTCAGACCTTTTTGCAGGTTTCAGAGGTTATCACTTCTTTTTATTTGGCATCTATGCGGTTTTCTGGAATGTCATCAACAGCTATCTTCTTCTCTTTCCGCCATTATGCCTGTTGTGGATTGGTCTGGCGCTTTTTGTGCCTGCCCTTGTTTTTTATAAAAATATTAATTTTTTTCAGGCTTTTAGAATTAGTGCGCAGGTTTTCCGGAAGAATGTTTTTCTAATTTTGCTTGTCAGCCTTGCATCTGTGCTGATATCATATTGTGGTATATTGGTTTTCTTTTTCGGGATTTTTGTAAGCTTCCCTTTTTGGAATGCTGCAATATATGTTCTTTACAAGCATCTTATTGCGGATTTTGGCGAATAATTTTTTCTAACTTTATCCATTTCATTATTTTTTTTTGTAGATTTGATTATCAACTACAAAAATAAACTCAATGGAAAATTTTAACGAATTTGATTCACCTGCTAAATCGCCGGACAGAGAAGCCGGAAGTATAATTTCTCACGCACTGGAGATTTTTAAAAACACATTTCTTTACTGCTTTTTAGCGGTAGTGATCTATTTTTTACTCAGCTTTTTAATCCAGTTGCTAACGGGTTTTGATTCTCAGGTCTTTGTGGAAGAAATCAGAGATAAAACAGAGGCAGGGCAAAGTTTTGGTTATAGTGATATTATTGCTGCGCCTGGTTTTATAACCTATAGTGGTGCCAGTTTTCTGGTGACATTGTTGCTTACGCCTATTTTTGTGAGTCTCATCTACGTTGCTAATAAGTCAAATTTCAAACAGCGAATTACGGTTTCTGATATCTTTTTCGCCTACAGGCAAAATTTCATCAACATTTTTATTTATGCATTAATCACACAGGTAGCCGCGTCAATTTTACTTCTCATGTGTGTATTGCCAGCCATTTTTGTGATGCCATTCTTCTTTTTGGGTTACCCTATTTTGATTTTTGAAAAGGCAAGTGCTTTTGATGCAATCAAAAAATCTTTCAATATTGTGCAGAATAATTATGGCACGATTTTACTTACAGGAGTTTTAACTTTTCTAATTAGTATCGCAGGCCTTGTCTTATGTTGCGTTGGGGTTTATCTTACATTTCCTTTCGCTTATATTGCGGCATATTCTGCGTATTGCGCCTATTGTGGTGCGCCAAGACAGTTGGGTTAATAATCTTTAAAAATAAATTATGTCAGATTCCGGTAAGCCAATAGATTCTGTAGTTATCAAACAGGTCGCTCTAATTCTTGTAATATGTGTATTAGCTGGGCTTATTTGCTGGAATCTGGCATTATTCATCCCTTCAGTTTTAGGTGCTGTTACGCTGTACATCATTTGCAGAAAGTACAATTTTTACCTGACAGAAGAAAAAAACTGGAAACCTTGGCTGTCCGCCACCGTTCTTATGCTGGCTTCTTTGATCATGTTGATTCTTCCTATCTATTTTACTATAGACCAGATGGTTTCCAAATTAGGAAATGCTCAGTTGTACATGCAGAAATTCAATGTTTTCCTGGAGAAAATTCATCAGTTTATTTACCAGAAAGTCGGGTTTGATATCCTCAGCAAAGAGAATATTACCAAGGTTACAAATTTTGCAGGAACCTTTTCTACTAAGGCGCTCAGTACAACGGTCAATACCTTTACGGTTATTGTTTCTATGTACTTTATTCTTTATTTTATGTTTGTCAAGCCCCGTTTTTTTGAACGATCGGTTGCCAGAGCAATGCCTTTTAAAAGAACCAATACCCAAATGTTGGGAGACAAATTTGTAAAACTTGTCATGGCTAATGCTATTGGTATTCCGGTTGTAGCTTTGGGGCAGGGCTTTGTGGCGCTGATTGGCTACTGGATTTTTGGCGCGCCCAGTCCTTTGTTGCTTTTTGCGTTAACGGCGCTGGCCTCTATGTTGCCGGTAGTAGGTGCGGCAATCGTGTATGTGCCGATTGGTATTTTTATGATTGCAGAAGGGCAGACTGGCTCAGGCATCGGGATACTGATTTATGGGCTGGTACTCGTTGGCCTTACAGATAATCTGCTCCGCTTTACATTGCTGAAAAGGCTGGAGGATATTCACCCATTGATTACGGTCTTCGGGATTATTATGGGTCTCAACATTTTTGGATTCATGGGATTGATATTCGGCCCTATTTTAATGTCCATTACAGTCTTGCTGGTTCAGGTATATCAGGATGAGTTTTCTGATGATGATGCAACACCAACCTTAGAAATTCCTGAACAAAATAATAAACCATCCGATCTTATCCTGTAAAATGGAAGAATTAAACACCCAGATCCTTGAAGAAATATGCATTGTAAAAATGCCTTTCGGGAAATATAAAGATACTGTGCTGGCCGATTTACCCATATCATATCTTGAATGGTTTATGAGGAATGGTGGCTTCCCAAAAGGAAAACTTGGGATGCAGCTTTCTACCATCTATGAAATTAAGCTAAATGGACTGATGGATCTTCTGACACCCATCCGCGGGAAAGTTGATTATCAAAAACCAAAAAATAAAACCTACAGATTCTAAAAAAAGAGAGCAGACGTTAATCTGCTCTCTTCTGTTTTGTAAAAATTATTAAGCTTTGAGAGCTTCGATCTCATCCCTTAATTTAGCCGCTTTTATAAAATCGAGGTTTTTGGCTGCGGCTTCCATCTCTTTTTGTTTCTGAATAATTATTTTTTGGATGTCTTCATTGCCATAATTGGCTTTGGTCTCAGCCACTTCCTGCATGATTTCTTTGTGGGTATACTTCTCATCAGGGAAATCCTTGCTTCTGCCGACCAGATTTTCACTGATTTTTTTATTAAGTGCCTGAGGGACTTTACCGTGTTCCTCGTTGTATTTCATTTGTTTTTCCCGGCGATAGTTAGTCTCATCTATGGTATTCTGCATAGATTTTGTCATTTTATCCGCATACATGATGGCGCGGCCGTTCAGGTTCCTGGCAGCTCTACCAACAGTCTGAATCATCGATCTTCGGGAACGCAACATCCCTTCTTTATCCGCGTCCAAAATGGCTACCAGAGAGACCTCAGGCAAATCCAGGCCTTCTCTCAAAAGATTGACACCTACCAAAACATCAAACAATCCCAAACGCAAATCCTGCATAATCTGAATCCGTTCCAGTGTCTCGACATCTGAGTGGATGTATCTGGTGCGGATCCCGACTTTGGTAAAATATTTAGTTAGTTCTTCAGCCATTTTTTTGGTTAGGGTGGTGACCAGAACACGCTCATCCAACTCAACTCTTTTATGGATCTCTTCAATAAGATCATCAATCTGATTCATGGTTGGGCGCACTTCGATTATTGGGTCCAAAAGGCCTGTCGGGCGGATAATCTGCTCTATATAAGTACCTCCGGATTTTTCCAATTCATAATCTGCGGGTGTTGCAGAGACATAGATAACCTGGTTTTGCATGGTTTCAAACTCTTCAAATTTGAGTGGGCGGTTGTCCATCGCCGCAGGTAAACGGAAGCCGTGCTCTACCAAAACTTCTTTACGGCTTCGGTCACCACCGTACATCGCATGTACCTGCGGGATGGTGACGTGGCTTTCATCAATTACCATTAGGAAATCTTTTGGGAAATAGTCCAGAAGGCAAAATGGCCTTGATCCCGGCAAACGGCCATCCATATAGCGGGAATAATTCTCAATCCCGGAACAATATCCCAGTTCTTTTATCATCTCCAGGTCTAGTTCTGTTCGTTCTTCTAACCGTTTGGCTTCCAGTGGTTTTTCGATTTCTCGGAAAAAATCCACCTGCTTTACCATATCATCCTGAATCTGACGGATGGCACTTTGCATGGTTTCCGGAGTGGTTACAAACAAATTGGCCGGGTAGATATTAATACTGTCAAAATTAGAAGTGACATTCCCGGAAACAGGGTCAAAACTTTGTATTTTGTCGATCTCATCACCAAAAAACTGTACTCGGATTGCCGTATCAGCATAGGCAGGATAAATATCAATCACATCGCCTTTGACACGGAATGTCCCTCTCTGAAACTCGTTCAATGCTCTGGAATATAAAGAACTAACGAGCGAATGAAGCAGTTTTGTGCGGGACAGTTTCTCGTTTTTCTCTATGGAAATAACCGATTTATGAAATTCGGTCGGGTTTCCGATACCATAAATACATGAAACTGAAGAAACAATCAGGACATCACGTCTACCAGACAGCAAACTGGCTGATGCGGACAGTCTCAGTTTTTCCACTTCTTCATTGATACTGAGGTCTTTTTCGATATAAGTATTGGTAGATGCAATAAATGCTTCCGGCTGATAATAGTCGTAATAACTTACAAAATACTCCACGGCATTATCAGGAAAAAACTCTTTGAACTCCATAAAAAGCTGCGCTGCCAAAGTCTTGTTATGCGCCAGGACCAATGTTGGTTTCTGAACCTGCTGCACGACATTGGCTACTGTAAAAGTTTTCCCCGAACCGGTAACGCCCAACAGCGTCTGGTATTTTTCCCCAATGTTAATGCCTTCTACCAATTTCTCAATGGCTTTGGGCTGATCTCCAGTGGGTTGATATTCTGAATGAAGTTTAAAATCCATCTAACAAAAATACGAAATAAAAAACGTTCCCATATCGGAACGTTTTTTTAGGCGGTTAAATTATTGGGCAAAATTCATTGTAAGAGGGAATTTAAAAACGGTTGCTGCATCTTTTCCATTTTCTGTTGCGGGTTTCCAGGTTACATTGTCTGTTGATGTTTTCATGGCCTTGACCGCTTCGTTATTGAAAGCTGTGTTGGGTCCGTCAGCTCTTACGTTAGATGTTTTTCCATTTTCGTCAACCGAGATGTATAACATGGTTTTTATAGTTCCCTGCCCGGTCAAAGTAGTTGCATCAAAATTATTTTGAAACTTTAGTCGTAATGCATTCATACCTTCAGGAAACTCAGCGTTCGTCAAATCTCTTGCAGGCGGAGGTGACGATGGAATTGGAGATTCGTTTTCCTTAAATTCCTTTGGTATCGGTGGGGTTTTTACTTTTTTGGAATTTTTAAATTTTACATTATTTTTTACTTCGGCTCTTTGTGGAATGGTATCCATCTTCAATGAGTTGCTTGTCATGATTATTGGAGCGTTATGCTGTTCCAGCTTGCTTTCCGATGCATAAACTTTCTGTACAAATAAAGTGCTCAATCCTGCAAAAGCGGAAGCCGCCAATATTTTTTTTGCTTTTTCAAATTTTGATTTTTTGGTGGTCATCATAATAAATCGTTTTTTGGTGTTGTTATAATTGAATTGATGTGTGAGGCTAATATTTTGAGTCTGCAGCATCTCCGAGAGAATCAGTCTTTGATAATCTTTTACATCGGTATTTTGTAGAATGATGCTATCGTCTGCCAAAAACTCGTGGTTATCGCTCATTGCTTTTTTATAAACATACAGAGCGGGATTAAACCAAGATATAACCTTCAAAATCTCAAGGAACAGGATATCCAAAGAATGTTTCTGAGCGATATGTGTTTTCTCATGTTGGAAAATCCTCTCGTCAATTTTCCCATTTTCAAAGTATTTTTTGTTCAGGTAGATGGTTTTCAAAAAACTGAATGGCGGAAGATTTTTCTCAATAATCTTCATTTTTTGGTTCTGATAAATAATCTCGATTCCTCTCAGACTAATAATTTTTTTGAAGGCAATCACTAATTTGATCATCAGAATAAGCGAAACCAATACGTAATCTATTACAAGCAAGCTAGACCAGTCGAATTGGGAAGTGTTATTGCTGCTCCTGAGCAATTGTTGTGCTGGGATTTGATCAATCAATAGTACTTTTTGGGACGATGTTTCTGGCAGCGTGATTTTAATAAACGGAATCGCATAAGAGAAAATCAAGGCTGTCAAAAGATAAAAACGGTTGAACCAGAACATCTTTTCCTTTTGCAAAAACATGTAATAAATGCCAATTAATAAAGATGAACACAGGATTATTTTAAAAATCGGTATGAGCATTTTATTCGTTGATTTCTTTGTCTATAATGTCTCTAAGTTCTTTTAACTGCTTCTGAGAGAGCTTTGCATTCGAAGTGAAAAACGAAGCAAACTGGCTCACAGAATTGTTAAAAAAACGGTCAATCATAGAAGTCATTTCCACCTGGAAATAATCTTCTTTCCTCACTTTTGGGAAATATTCTCTTGAGTTACCAAAAGTTTTGTAGCCTATCAGATCTTTGGTCTGCATTCTTTTCAGCAATGTCGCGATGGTGGTTGCCGCAGGTTTTGGTTCGGTATATTCGTCCAGGATGTCTTTCATAAAAGCTTTTTCCTTTTGCCAAAGAATCTCCATCAGAATAATTTCGGTATCGGTTAATTTGTGTTCTTTCATAATTTTATTCTACAAAGCTGCAATTGTTTCTACAAATGTAGAATAAATATTTGAAATTGATTATATTTGATAAAAAAAATATGATGAAGTATTATATTCTTTGTTTTCTGATGGTTTTAATATCTTGTAAAATAAACCGTTACGAGCAATTGCCAAATCATCAGAAGAAAAAAACCGGAAGATGGATAGAAAAGGATGATTACCCACAGCAGACGTTCCTGAGTATTGGTCGCTATAAAAAAGGTGAAAAGAAAGGCGTTTGGAAAACCTATCGCAATGGGAAGTTATACCAAAAAGATGTGATCAAAGATTCTGTTACCACCACGACCCTTTATCAGGAAAATGGGAAGAGGCAGGAAAAAGGACAAACGAAACGTATCAGTAAGCCAGGATCTGTGCATTGGTTTTACTTTGGGGATTGGATTTATTATGACGAAAAAGGTAATCCTTCTTATATCAAAACATACGATAAAGATAAAAGTACAGACAGTGTTGGATACAAAAAAAGGATTCAAAAAAGCTTGAATCCTTTCAAAAAAAGTAGTTAGTATAGATTAAAATTTATAAGTTACCCTTGTGAAAACCTGTCGACCCGCAAATCCCATCTGCACAGGATCAAAGATGCCACCAGATTCTGTATTGCCTTCTGATACAGAAGAGTATTGTAGAGTAGGATATCTGTTGAATACGTTTTTTCCACCCACGATCCATGAGAAATTTTTGGTGAAATCATAGCCCACTGAGAAATCGGTGGTCACTCTTGGTGTATAGGTCTGGTAATCGTCCAGACCGTTGTATCCTACCAACGTTATTTTGTCAAACCTCACCAATTGCAAATTAGCATTGAATTTCTGGATCCTGTAGTTCAGATTCAGGTTGACTTTGGTTTTGGGTGCAGATGCTAAGATAAAAGCTCTTTCTCTGGCACTGAGATAGGTGTCCTCTTTGCCTATCAGTTTGCCGCTGGTGTGAACAGCGGTGATCTCCATATCGTTGTAGTTGCCGGCAAGAGTTGCGGCTAATTTTCCGGTTCCTAGATTGGTATTGTAAGACAGGATCAGATCTACGCCGCGGGTTTTTGTGTCCACCGCATTGGTGAAAAACTGTGCCTGGTCTATATGGCTCGCTGCCAAAATAGATCCAATAGCATCATCGGATTGATCAAATGTTCCCGTCAAAACAATTCTGTCTTTTACCTTGATATAATAACCGTCAACTGTTGCAGTGAACTTTCCACTATTGAAGGTGAAGCCGGCACTTCCGTTGGTAGAAGTTTCCTGTTTTAGATCGGGGATACCAACTTCTTTAGCCAAGGCACTGTCATTGGAAGCCAGCTGGACAGTTACAAGATTTCCTCCCTGGAAGTTGGTAAATTGAAGGCTGTAATATTTCTGAACCAACGATGGTGCACGGAACCCTGTAGAAACCGATCCTCGGAACGCAAACTGTGGCGTGATGGCGTATCTTGTAGCAAACTTACCATTTACGGTGCTTCCAAAATCGTTATAATTCTCGAAACGGCCTGCCGCGCTGATCATCCAGTTTTTGGTGATGTCCAACTCTGTATCTATATACGCAGCAAAGTTGTTTCTGCTTTTGCCAACTTCCTGAGAATAGCCCGGAAAGCCTTGTGCGCCGCCTGGTCGTACATCGCCGGATAACGGATTGATGACCAACAGATCAGGATTGGTGTTGGCAGTTACTACTTGACCATTGACATCATACATCGCATAAGACGCTTCTTCTCCTTTGATAATATTAAATTTTTCGTATCGGAATTCTGTTCCCAGCGCGATATTTAATCCTTGCAAAACATCAAATGACTTGGTTGTGCTGATGCCCGTCGTATTTTGAAAAAGCGAGTGGCCTCCGGCATTGAAACTCGTTGGCGAATTGACGCCCAATGTTGCATTGATGGTATTATCGATCTGATAAACAAAACGGTTGCCACCAAAAGCATTATAAAAATCAAAATCCCAGCCTCCAACTTTGAATTTGAGCCCGTTATCAAAAGTAAAATCGCTGATTTTGGTATTCTCTATTGGATTGAAACCAGTTGGGTAGATCTCCGGAATGTTGCCATCAGCATCGGCAGATCGCGTCCATGCGTATGCATGGGTGTTGCGGAAAGAAAAACCTGGCTGAGTGTAGAACTTAAGCCCATCAGACAATGGCACTTCTATATTTCCAAAAAAATAAACATTGTTGGATTTGGCATCGCCAAAGCGTTGCCTTGGTGCATCAAACTTATCCGGATTGGCATTTCGTATGGCATAATCTTTATTAATTAATTCTAAAGTAAAGTTTCCGAAACCTCCTTTGGTTCCTATTTTTGTCCCCAGGTTTCCACTAAAATCAAATGTATTACCGTCCAGTTTTTTATCAGAAACGACATCATTATTCCCTGGGCTTTTAAAAACATTGCCACTGTAGAATGCGCTGCCTTCAAAACCGTGATCACGATCATTCAAAACCACATTGATAACTCCTGCAATCGCATCTGAGCCATACTGTGCTGAGGCACCATCACGCAGAATCTCCACTCTTTTAATCGCCGCCACAGGAATGGTATTCATGTCAGAGCCTGTATTTCCGCGCCCTCTGGTTCCAAAAAGGTTGATGAGAGAAGACTGGTGGTATCTTTTGCCATTCAATAATAACAAAGTCTGATCCGGTCCCAAACCTCGTAATGTCGCAGGATCTACCGCATCGGCACCGTCTGAGCCTGATTGCTTGTTGGAGTTAAACGAAGGTGCTGCAAACTGCAATAGCTGATTAACATCTACCTGACCGGTAGATTGGCTGACCTGTTTCAGATCTATGACATCCACGGGAACCGCCGTATTGGTAACGGTTCTCTTTTTGTTTCGTGTTCCGGTGAGAACCACTTCATCTACAGATGTTTCTTTGGATAGGCTGTCTTTTGTGGTCTGAGCAAAAAACAATGATGTTGCACCCAGGAAAAAAAGGACACTTACTTTTTTGATTCTCATAGTATGATTTAGATTTTAATCAAATGTATAACATTTTTGAATTAAAATTGAATTTTATTAGGGTTGTTTGTGTTTTAATACCTAAAATTTGTAATTATACTTATTTAAATTGAGGGTAATGTCTAAAAATTGTAAAAACAGATGGTGTATTTTGATCTTATCTCTTTTTTGATGGCACTATATTTCCATTTCATTCAAAAAAGTTATGTTAAAATTTGTCATTTTATTCGCTTGTTGTTCTTCAACCATTCTAATTTGTTGTCAGGAAAAGGGCTCCGTCAAAAATCTCTCATCGGTTGAAAAAGAACAGCCCAACTCCGATTATAAACCGGCATTTAACGGTCAAACAAGGGTCGCAGGATATAAAACTCAAACCGAATATCAGGTTGATATTATCAACACCAGCCTTGGGCGGCCTTGGGGAATGGCGCAATTACCGAGCGGCGATTTTCTGATTACAGAAAAGACAGGATTTATCAATCTCGTTTCCAAAGACGGAAAAACGATTACAAAAATTACCGGTCTCCCAAAAGTTGACAGCCGTGGACAGGGCGGGCTTTTGGATATCGCGATTGACCCTGATTTCTTAACTAATAAAACCGTTTACTGGACATTTTCGGAACCTTATGAAAAAGGAAATTTGACCGCCGTTGGCAAAGGTGTTTTGTCCGGGAATAAAATCGATAATGTGAAAATCATTTTCCGGGCGACGCCTTCCTACAACGGTAGGTTACATTACGGCAGCCGCCTGGTTTTTGATAAATCCGAAAATCTTTTTGTGAGCACCGGTGAACGGTCAGATTTGGAAACCCGCCCTTTGGCTCAGGATCTCAAAGCATACTTGGGAAAAATTCTTAAAATCGATAAAAACGGAAAACCTGCGGCGGGAAATCCATTCATTGGAAATGATAATGCACAACCGGAAATCTTTTCTTACGGACACAGAAATCCCCAGGGCCTCGCCATCAATCCCCCAACGGGAGATCTTTGGGAAACCGAAATGGGACCCAGAGGTGGTGATGAAATCAATCTCATCCAGGCCGGGAAAAACTACGGTTGGCCAACGATTACTTATGGTATCGAATATTCTGGGAAGGCAATCAATAATGGTTTGACAAAGCAAGCCGGACTGGAGCAGCCTGTTTATTATTGGGATCCCGTGATCTCGCCCAGCGGTATTACCTTCTACACCGGCAATATAACCGAATGGAAGAATAATCTTTTCATTGCCTGCCTTAGCGGCGAAAAAATTGACAGAATTATTATCGAAAACAACAAAGTTGTTGGCGAAGAACGCCTGCTGGAAGACCAACACGAGAGATTCCGTGATGTTTTTGACGGGAAAGACGGGAATCTTTATGCGATTACGGACAGCGGGAAATTGTACCGAATTTCTAAGAAATAATTACTGTTTCTTAACTCTATCAGCTTTCTTAATTCCCTGAAAATCTTTTAGATAAAAAGGTTCAAAATAAGCGACATCTTCAAAATCCTGCTGATTAAATTTCTCCACCGCTTTTTTAATCAAGCCTTTTGCTGAAGGATAAATATCTGTTTTGAATTCTGCGTTTGGAAAGTTCAAGATTTCCTGGGCTTTTTTTGCGCCATCGCCAATGAAGAGAATTTTCTTGTCAGCTAATTCAGAAAATGAATTTTTATCCAGGATTTTGGCTTCGGTTTCCTTAATCATTTCGCCTGATTTCCCATCGAAAAAAGCGGTGTAAACTTCCATTCTTCTGGCATCAATCAAAGGAATAATTAATTCAAAACCTTGATTAACGAATTCTTCAACCATAGAATCCAAAGAATTAACAGCAATCAACGGAAGCTTAAGTCCATAACAAAAGCCTTTGGCAGAAGCAGCTCCAATTCTAAGGCCAGTATAAGAACCTGGACCTTTTCCTAAAGAAACAGCATCCAAATCTTTCAAAGAAATCTCTGCGCCTTCCAAAGCCCATTCTACAAAAGTATGCAGACTTTCGGATTGTTTGTAATTATCCGAAACTTCTTCGCAAAGGCAAAGCAAATTTTCACCATCGGAGATGGCAACAGAACAGTTTTTGGACGAGGTTTCTATGTGAAGGATTTTCATTGTGCAAATGTAAGGATTAAGAAAGAATTATTTCAAACCAACACTTTGCCTGCTCCACAATTTCCAGATTCCTTTTTGCCGGATCCAGAGTTCCAAGACAGAAAGTTTCATTTCGAAGACTTCCTCTTTATAAAGACCTTTTACGGCAATAATTCTTCTGATACTGGCAAATTTATTTTTGAATTTAAGTTCCTTCAATTCGCTTTGCTTTACAGATTGATATTTCACTTTCCCGGACTCAAAATCTGTTTTGAAATCATCTTTATTTTGAACCCAACCGTTGGAATGCCCAAAAGAAACATCATCAGAAAACAATTCTAAAATCTTAGAATCATTATTTTCCATCAGAGAATCCAATTTTGAAACCTGAATCAAGATGACCTTTTCTTTCTTAGAATAAGTCTGAGAAAATCCGACAAAAAAAAACAAGCAAAAAAGTAAAGTTAAAAACCTCATTTTTCAGATTACAATTTCCTATAAATCGTTCGTGGTTCTGCCTGCGCTTTGGGAAAAATTGTCATTTCTGCCACAGAAACCCTCTCAGGAACGTTGATACAATACGCAATCGCATCCGCAATATCATCGGCAACCAAAGGTTCGTAGCCTGCATATACAGTTGCCGCTTTCGCTTCATCACCTTTGAATCTCACTTTAGAAAAATCAGTTTCCACAGCTCCCGGCTGAATATTAGTCACGCGAATTCCGAATTCCGTCAACTCGATCCTCATTCCTTCTGAGATGGTGTCAACCGCTTTTTTAGAAGCACAATAGACCACGCCACCAGCATAAGTCTGCCTTGCCGCAACCGAACTGATATTGATGATTTGGCCGTTTTGTTGAGCTTTCATCAATCTGATAATGGGCTGGGAAACATAAAGCAGACCTTTCACATTGCCGTCCATCATAGCATTCCAGTCTTCGATATTGCCATCTGCAAGAGAATCCAATCCGTGGGCGTTTCCGGCATTATTGATGAGAACATCAATGTTTTTCCACTCTTCCGGGAGCGAATTGATCACAGCAAAAACCTCATCAGAATTCCTGACATCAAAACGTAATGTAAAAACTTCGGTTTCCTTTGATAGTTCGGTTTTCAGTTCATCCAAGACTGTTTGGTTCCTGCCGCAAAGGATCAACCTGTTTTTTTGTTGGGCTAACAAGACGGCAGTGGCTTTTCCTATTCCGGAAGTGGCTCCGGTGATGAATATTGTTTTCAATTTTAAATTAGATTTAGTGATACAAAATTAACGCAAAGTCGCAAGCATTTTAGAATTTAAAACTAAAAAAGTCGCAAAGTTTTAATTTGCGACTCATATAAAGATAATTTAAATCTTCCTTTATGCCTTTGCGATGAAAACTATTTCTTATCGCGTTGAAAATCCAAACTAACAGAATTCATACAATACCGTGTACCTGTTGGTGGCGGGCCGTCGTTGAAAACGTGTCCCAAATGTGAATCGCAGCGTTTACAAAGCACCTCGATACGTTCCATTCCGTGAGAAGAATCTCGTTTATAAATCACACCATCTTTATCAGCTTCGAAGAAACTTGGCCAGCCACAAGTACTTGCAAATTTAGAGCTTGAACGGAACAAATGATTACCGCAAACAGCGCAGTAATATTCTCCAACTTCATCGAAATCATTATATTTCCCGGTGAATGGATATTCTGTATTGGCTTCTCTAGCTATTGCATAAACTTCTGGCGGGAGGATTTTTTTCCATTCTTCGTTGGAAACATTCAGTTTGGTTTTGTCAGTTCTTGAATAATAGGGATTGTTGGCGTGTGTGTTATCTTCCATTGTTGTTTGTTGTTGGGGTTTGGTTAAATCAACTTTTTTCTGCGCACATTGTTGCAAAAATAAAGTGATTAATATTAAAAAAACTACTTTTTTCATTGAAATAAATTTACAACAATTAAAGCGAAAATTCATTAACATAAGATATCTAAACAAATGCACTCATTCCTGTAATTGAACGACCGACAATCAATGAGTTGATTTCTTTGGTTCCTTCGTAAGAATAGATGGCTTCTGCATCGGCAACAAAGCGGGCAACATCGTGTTCCAAAAGAATTCCGTTTCCACCCATTACTTCTCTTGCTTGCGCCACAACATCACGAGTTCTCAGACTACAAAATACTTTTGCTAAGGAAGCGTGTTCGTCTTTCAAAATATCAGCATCTTGCATTTCGGACAATCTGAAAACCAAAGTCTGCATTGCTGTAAGGTTTGATAACATTTCTACCAAATGTCCTTGAATCAACTGAAAAGATGCAATTGGTTTTCCGAATTGTTTACGTTTTCTGGTGTAATCCAAAGCACTTTCGTAAGCACCTCTTGCACAACCAGTCGCCATCCAAGCAACACCAGCTCTTGTCATTTGGAGGACTTTTGCTGTGTCTTTGAAACTGTTGGCGTGTTCCATTTTCTGAGAATCTGCGACGAAACAATCTTTCATTGTAATTAATCCGTTTTGAACAATTCGGAGTGCCATTTTTCCTTTGATTTTTTCAACCGAAAAACCTTCCGTTCCTTTTTCGACAATGAAACCTTTGACTTGATTGTCATCAAGATCCCTTGCCCATATAATTATCACATCCGCAAAAGTGGCATTTCCGATCCATTTTTTCTGTCCGTTCAGGATCCAGCCGCCTTCTACTTTTTTGCAGGTTGTTGTCAATCCGCCAGCTGCGCCCGAACCAACTTCCGGCTCGGTTAAGCCGAATGCGCCAATCAAATCGAATTGCTGCATTCCCGGAAGATACTTCTGTTTTTGTTCCTCGGAGCCACAAATATAAATCGAACCCATTGACAAACCCGACTGAACTCCGAAGAATGTCGCCAGCGATGCATCGACCCGGGCAATTTCCATTGCAATGACACCCTCCATTAAGAACGGAAGATTTGGGCAACCGTAACCTTCGTACGTGACACCACAGAGATTCAGTTTTTTGAATTTTGGGATGAGTTCGTGTGGAAAATCATCGTGCAACCAATAATCGTTGACTAGAGGTTTTGCTTCTTTTTCCATAAACTCACGGACTTTTAGCTGAATTGCTCGCTGCTCATCCGTCAGTTTCATATGCAGTTCATAAAAATCACCGTTGATTGGAGGTAATTCTCTTTTCTTCCCGGAAGAATCGAGCATTTTCGTCAAACCTTTGATTTGATTGTCGTCCAATTTTGAGAACTGATTCATCAGTTTTGGAAGGTCGACTTTTTGAGAAATTTTGGAGATTTGGTCTATATCGATATGTTTCAGGAGGTTAAAAAGCCCTTTGATCTTGGAAATTGTACCGTTCATAGATTCTGTTTTCTTGTAGAATGCAATTAATATTCCTAAAACGTGAACCACAAAAGGCACAAAAGTTTTACTAGTTTTTTAACACAAGGGCACAAGGATTTCTTGATGTTCTAATGTTTTTAAGGTCACAAAGATTTGACTTCATCAATTGAATTTTTGTGCTTTGTGAAAATCTTTGTGCCTTTTGTGGTTCGTTTATTTTGTATTTCATAATTTTGCAAAACGATGTTGAGAAAGTTTCAATTGATATTAATGATTTTCTGTTTGGGGATTTTTGTATTTCCAAAGCAGAACTTTAATGTTCAGTTGGCTCAAAGCTCTTGCTGCGAAGCTCAGAAAGAAAATTCGGGTTGTTGCAAAAAAGAGAAAAAATCAGATTCCTGCCATCACGATTCCAAAAAAGAAAAAGACTGCAAAGACAATTGCACCACTTGCAAAACCTGCAGTTCAGGATTTGTTTTTTCGGTTGTTCTGAATAACCTCGATAACAAATTGAAAACACCCGTTTTTGAGATCAAAAATCAATTTTCTTATCAATTACAATCGCCTTTAGCAAGGTCTTTCAATATTTGGCAACCGCCTAAATTGGGTTAATTTTAAATTAGGTTTATCTCGCTGATTAAGCAAATATTGCGAATTTTTCTGCAAATTAATTTGCTAAATCCGTGAAATCTGCGAGAATTCAAATTCAAGATTTGCTTAAAATCTCGAATCAACAATTAAAATTAACCAAAATGAATACAATCATAAAATCAGGAATTTTATTCCTTTCAATATTTCTATTTTCAAATTTTTCTGCACAAACAAAAACCTTCAAAGCCAAAGTAGAAGGCAACTGCGGAATGTGCAAAGAACGCATCGAAACGGCTGTTAAAGCTGATAAAAATGTAAAATCAGCCGACTGGAATATGAGCAAAAAAGTCTTGACCGTAAGTTACGACGCTTCCAAAACTGATCAAAAATCGATTCTGAAAAGTGTAGCGGAAGCAGGTCACGACAACGAAATGTTCCGCGCTTCCGACAAAGTCTATGACGATCTGGACGCTTGCTGCCAGTACGACCGTCCTGACAACAGCAAAAAGATGGCGAAAAGTTGCGATCCTAAACAAGTCTGCGAGCTTAAGTAATCAACTTAAATTTTTGACGATGAACATTTTAAGTAGGAAACTTATGTTTTTTATGCTGCTCGTTTGTTCCATATTTTCCTTTGCACAAACCGTTACAGAACAGTTTTTGGTAAAGGGAAATTGCGGACAATGTAAAGCACGAATAGAAAAAGCAGCCTTGAAAGCAGGAGCACAAACTGCAAACTGGACAGCCAATAATCAGACTTTGACAATGACAATTGACGAATCAAAAGTTAAATGTGATGATATCCTGAAACAAATCGCTGAAGTTGGTCACGATAACGAGAAATTCAAAGCGCCGGAAGATGCTTACAAAAATCTGCCTGCGTGTTGTCTATATACAAGAGGTTCTGATTTTGAAAAACCGAATGACACACTTGAACATCATTCAGATTCTGATAAAAAAACGAATCAGATTGAAGGTGTAAAACTGACGAGAGAAAAAGAAGCAACGGCTATCAGTAAAAAAGAAGCGGGATTGATTTTCAATATCAGTTCCAAAGAATTATTGAAAGCGGCTTGTTGTAATCTTTCCGAAAGTTTTGAAACCAATGCGACTGTGGATGTTTCGTTCAGTAATGCGGTTACGGGAACTAAGCAATTGAAAATGCTCGGACTTGACCAGAAATATACACTTTTGACCAAGGAACAATTACCTGAAATCCGTGGATTGGCTTCGCCTTATGGGCTCAATTTCATTCCAGGAAAATGGATTGGCGGAATCCAGCTGACGAAAGGCGGAAGTACGGTTGTCAACGGTTACGAAAGTATCACAGGACAAATCAATACAGAACTTTTGAAAACCCACGACGATGATAAAAAATCGGAAACAGAAATCAATTTGTTCTCTGATAACAATGGTCGTGTGGAAGCCAATGTGACGAGCACTTCTCCAATTTCTGACAAATGGACTCAAAGTGTTTTGCTTCACGGTAACGGCACTTTTGGCGATACAGATATGAACGATGACGGTTTTCTTGACAGGCCAAAAGGAAGCCAATTAAATGTTGCTTATCTTTTGAATTACAATGATTTGGAGAACTCTGGATTTGCTTCGCATTTCGGAATTAATTATCTGAAAGACGAAAGAACGGCAGGACAAATCGGATTTAATAAAAGGATTCCGCAGGAAGACCAATCGCTTTATGGTGTTGGAATTGATATTTCGAGATTTCAATTATGGAATAAAACAGGTTATGTTTTCAAAGGAAAACCTTATCAAAGCTTGGGATGGATGAACCAATTGACTTATCATCAGCAAGATAGCTTTTTCGGATTGAGAAATTATTTTGGGAAAGAGACTTCTTATTATTCTAATTTGATTTTCGAAAGTATCATCGGAAATACAAACAACAAATATAAAGTTGGAGCTAGTTTCCTTTATGACAAATACGATGAAGATTATCTTTTGGACAATTACAAAAGAACCGAAACTGTTCCAGGATTGTTTGCAGAATATACTTTGACAGGCGAAAAATTCACTTTGGTGACAGGCGCTCGTGTTGATTTTCACAATCTTGCAGGAACGCAATTTACACCTAGAATGAATTTCAAATATGATTTGACTCCGAAAACGATTTTCAGAATTTCGGCTGGAAGAGGTTTCCGAACTGCGAATATCTTTGCGGAAAGTCAGTCTTATTTTGCATCAAATCGTCAAATTCAAATCATCAATAATGGTGGCGAAATCTACGGTTTGAAGCCTGAAATCGCTTGGAATTATGGAGTAAGTTTGCAACAGGAATTTAAGTTGTTTGGAAGAAAATCAACCATTTTAGCTGATTTTTTCAGAACAGATTTCCAGAATCAGGTGGTGACAGATTTGGATGAATCTGCACAGAAAATTTTGTTTTATAACCTTGAAGGAAAGTCATTTGCAAACAGTTTCCAGACGCAGTGGGATTTTCAGCCAATTAAAAACTTAGATTTCAGAGTGGCTTACAAATATTATGATGTGGCTTTGGATTATTTGAGCGGATTAAAAAAAGTGCCATTTATGGCGAAACATCGTGGATTTGCTAACCTGGCTTATTCAACCAATAAAACTGAGAAAGGTAGATTTTGGAGTTTTGACACGACTTTAAATTTAGTTGGAAAACAGAGACTTCCGAATACAAAATCAAATCCTACAGAATTTCAGTTAGCAGATTACTCACCAAGTTATGCCACTTTGAATGCTCAGATTTCCAGAAACTTTTCTGAGAAAATCAGAATTTATTTAGGTGGAGAAAACTTAACGGGCTATCAGCAAAAAGTTGCGATTCTGGATGCTGGAAATCCCTTTGGAAATTACTTTGACGGCGGAATGGTTTATGCACCAATTATGAAGCAAAATTTCTATGTGGGTGTAGATTTTAAGTTTTAGATCAGACGATTTTTAATAACCCTTTCAGAGTTTTGAACTCTGAAAGGGTTTTAATTATCTGTATTATAAAATTCATTCATCAATTGATTAGCTTTTCCAAAGTCATTTTCTGAGACTTTTAGCTGAACGCCGCCACTTGTATTGTTGAATAAATTGTAAGTATTGGCTAAAATATTCCCAAAAACAAAGGTTTCAATGCCGTTGGTTTCCAGATAAGCTTTGAGCAATTCTGCTTCTACTTCTGTATTGAAAATCCTGAGTGTCATTAATTCCATAATTCATTGATTATAATCTGTTCGAAGTTACGTTGACAGCATTTTCCTTGTAACTGGATTTTTTCAGTTTACCAAAATTATACTTTGCTGAAAAAGATATCGTTGGCGTATTTCCAAAAAAAGTGCCAGTTGAATTGATTCCGCTATAAGACATTTTCTGCATATAATTCATCTGATTGAAAACATCATTGTATCGAACTGTAAAATCAAAATCGGAAATAGAAGACGTCATCCCAAGATTGACCAAACACATTGCATTGTTTTCATACAAACCTTCCACACGTTTTGTGATATAAGAACCGTCCAGCAGAATTGACAAATACTTCCAAACATTCACAGTATTATTAGTTGAAAAATAAACATAAGGCGTCGAATTTTTCAGAACGGCTAGAGAATCTTCGATTTTATCATAATTAACGGAAAGACTGTTCTGAGACGTCCACTTTTTTCCTTGAAAAAGAGAATCAATGCCTAAAGAAATACCCATTTCTTTATCGAAATTAACCGGTTGAAATTTGGAAATATTTCTTACCTCATCATAAACCAAGGTGTAACCGAAAGGATTTTTGCTGTTGTAAGCAGAAGCGTTGACAGAGATTTTTTTCAGATTTGTGGTAAAAGTAATCGTGTTGGTATAAGTTGGAACTAAGTCTGGATTTCCTTGATATTCAACGTATGGACTTCCATATAAACCTCCGGAAGCCAGATTTCCATAACTCGGACGGGAAATGCTTTTTCTGAAGTTCAAAGTATAATCATAATTGTCATTTTGCTTGAAACTGATTTCCGCATTGGGGAACCAGTCGAGATAATCTCTCTTGATTTTAGTTGCATTCTCAATCACATCAAAACCTTGCGCATTGGTTGTTTCAGCTCTCAAACCTGCATTGATATTCCATTTGTCAGCAGTAATGGCGAGATTGGTATAACCTGCAAGATTCGATTCTTTGAATTGGTATTGATAAAATTCAGGATTTTGATTATTCTGAAAAACCGTTTTGTTATTGGTGTTGGTTTCTGCTTTTGTGAAGCTTCCGCCTAGTTCAAGATTGTAATTGTCACTCAATTTTTTCTCTATATCAATTCTTCCGGAATAAGCATTTCCAGAATATAACTGATGACGAAACTGATTGAACTCGTAACCGGAATTATTGGTATCATTATAAAAACTATAATCCACATTATCGCTCTCTCTTTTGAACTGAAATCCGGTCAAAATCTCAGCATCCCAATCTGTTATTTTCTTTTTATAATTAAAGATAGAATTGATGGTCGCTCGGTTTCTGTCTTGCTGATTCAGGGTTTTAACAAAAGTAGAATTACCATTTTCTGAATAGAAAGTATTGGTATTGTTATCGCCTTTATCAGGTCTGAAATTCATATTAAAACTTAGCGTTATGTAATCGCCGTCGTCATTCAGTTCCTGATACAAACTCGCTCCAAAAATAGTTTGCGGGCGTTTTGTGATGGATTTAATAACATAATCGGAACTAATATTTTTACTTGGAACTTGATAATCAAAACCATTGCTTTCCCAATGATTGACTTGGTTGTAGGAAGAATTCAGTTTCCACTCGGTTTTATTTTTCTTTTGCTGAAAATTAGCTGAAAGATAATTACTGAATCGTTTTTGGAAAGTTGCCGTTTCCGAAAGACTCAATTGCGAACCATCTTTTCTACTCTTTTTAAGATTAACTTTGATAACTGCTTTTCCTTCCGATTCATATTTAACAGACGGATTTCTAATAACTTCTACAGACTTGATGTCGTCCACTGAAATTGCAGATAATGTCGCAAAATCCACTCGCTGATTGTCAACATAAAGCAAAGGTGTTCCTTTTCCAACAAACGATAAACCTTCGCCGTTTGCATCCATCATTACAAAAGGTAATTTTGATAATAATTCTGAAGATGTCGGTAATTTATTCAGAGCTGAATTAGCAACATCCAGCGTAATATTCCCATTTTCTACCTTGAAAGTCTTTTTCTTAGCCGTGATTGTTACCTCATCAATTTTTTGGCTTTTCAGTTCAAATGCAATTGAAAGCTCGAGATTTTTTTCCAGATAAAATGGCTTCTCATTCTGAATTGTTTCATCTGACGAGAGTTGAAGATGATAATTCCCCGACTTCAACTGGTCGAATTCAAACTTCGAATCCTGAGCAAAGGTCGATTTTATTAAGTGATTATCTTGATCCAAAAGGTAAATGATAATAGGAGATACATTTTTCTCTTTATCAGAATTAATGATTTTTCCATTAATCTTAAGATTTTGCTGAGCAGAGAAAGCCGTTGAGATAAGGATAAGAAAAAATAAAATGCTATTTTTCATGGCTGATCAGTTTTAAAAAGGTTATCTAATTAAAACAATTATCGCACTTGATTTATTACATTTTATCGAAAAGATATTAGCCTTAATTAAAATTAATTGTATAAGTCCCTTGAGAGTTACTTTGGGATTTTTTAGCTTTTACATATTGCTTCATCCAGATGACAGCTGCAGTAATATTACAGCCGTCCTTGATGCCGCTGCTTCTTCCGGTGCTGGTGACATTGCCTGACTTGTCTACTGTAAAAAACATCACAAGCTGGCCTTTGGTTTTACAGTTATGTTTTGGTAATTTGCCTGCTTTCCCCATCGTTCCCGGGATAAAGGCGGTTAGCGGTCTGTCTTTTCCTATTTTGGTGACTTTGTCGGATTTAGGATCTGTCTGTTTTTTTTCTTCTTCCTTTTGTTTGGTTTTAGAATCAGCCACCTTTTCTTTTTTAGATGTTTCAGCGGCCTGTTTGTCCTTGTCTTTTTCTTTTAGCTCTTGATTTTTATCATCATCAATTGTTGCTACAGGAGGCAGGACTTCGGCTTCCGGCACGTAGATTTCCGGTTTTGTTAATGTGTCTTGTATTGGTTCCTCAATCGCTTGTGGCGTTTCTACGACAACAGGTTGCGGGATCTCAGAGTTTTTGTAATAAGAAGAATTAAAGGAAAACAACAGCACAAAAAACAACAGCACAACTACATAAAATGCAATTGGCAAACCGGAAAGCCTTTTTGTTTTTCGACGAAAATCCATTGTTAAGAAGGTTTGTTGATGATGTCCAGAAACTCGTTGGTGTGGTACTGGATTTTCATCAGCATATAATCTATTTTGCTCACCAGAATATTGTGGAAAATGTAAGAAATAAATCCAACGATAAGCCCCACAGCGGCTGGTGCCAAAGCTTTATAAAAATCTGCTGCCAAAATATTTTGAGCCACCAAAGTTTCTGTTTTTGATAAACTTCCAAAAGTAGAAACCAAGATCAAAATACCACCCAGTAGCCCTAACATAGGTGCAGCGCCGGAAAGTGTTGCCAGAAAACCAACGTTTTTCTCAGCACTGTTAAGCTCTATCTGTGCCTGAGTTTCCATCGCATTTGCAATTTCGTTAACTGGGCGCCCCAGTCTTGAGAGGCCTTTTTCTACGCTGCGCGCTTCCGGTGAGTTGTCTCTTCTGCAAAAATCAACCGCGGATTGGATTCGGCCATCATTCAGCAGATCATTCACGTTCTTTAGTAGATAAGGATCTACCTGATTTTCCCGGTTAAGCGCATATAGTTTCTGTGCAAAAAAAACAATGGCTGCAATCCCAAAAAAAATCAGAATCATAATCAGGGAAACGCTCAACAGGCCTCCGCTAAATAAAAATTCCCAGATAGAAATACTCTGTTTTGCCATAGTTTTGATTTTGTTTTTGACCCTTCAAATTTAAGAATTAACTAAGGACTTATCCGAATGGATTGTCCAATATTTTAAGAAAAAATCCTCTTAAGACGATTAGAACACGATTTTGTACGTTCCCTTTGAAGATACATTGGCAGGTTCTGCTTTTACATATTGCTTTACCCAGCTGGTAGCCGTACTGATGAGGCAGGGATCCGAGCTGCCGCTTTGGCGCCTGGCAGATACAACCTTTCCCGACTTATCAACTGTGTAAGAAATAGTAATGCTGCCACTGGCTGAGCAGCTTTGGCTAGGTTGCGCACCGCCCCTCCCCATAGTCCCCGGGATAAAACCGACTAGTTTTCTGTCGATGCCAATAAGGCTGTTTCCGTCGCCGTCGCCACCCAGAGGATCGCCATAATTGCCCGGCCCGGAACCATTACCCTGAGATCCTGCTTTTGTACCACGGCCTTTTAGCAGATTGCCAATGGCTGCATTTCCACGGCCGTCACCGGTGGCATTTTCTTTCTTGATATCGCCTTTTGCGTTGGTATTGCCTTTTACGGTTTTGGTAGAATTAGCCACCACGGGCGAATTGGCTTTGTCGTTTGATTTTTTGCTGGCTACGGGCGGGTTTTTAGTTCTGGTAGGTGTCGGGACAACATTATCGGGTATGTCTTTGTCTGTGTTGTCTTTAGATGATTTCGCAATCTCTGAAACTGTTTCTTTTTCCTGTTTTTTCTCAATCACGGGCGCCGGGCTTCCTTCTTCGGCTTTGGGTTCTTCTGCGCCATTCCCATTGCGGTTGTCGCCATAATTGATGCGCATCTCGGTAAGGTCAACAGGAATTATTTTTTCGCTGTTAATTGCTGTTTTCCTGGGTGTTTTGGTTAATGATGCCGGAATAAAAAAGAGCACGCAGAAGATAAAAATCCCTACAACCACGGCTTTGGTAAGGGTAAAGTCATAATGCTTACGGAATTCATAAGCACCATAAGCCTTGTGGCGGTCTTCAAAAACAATATCGTCCAGATCCTGATACATCAATCAATAGTAATTTATCGTTACAATGAGTTTATAACGATTTGTAAATATAAATATTATTTTTTGAGAAGGATTACTCGTCTACCTCGATGTCATCCTGACGGAAATTGCACTTCAGTTTGAACGGGATGGGCTCGTCTGCACCGGTATAAAAATCGGTAATACTGCCTGTCCAGCACAATTGAAGCTCGCCATCCTTATTCTCGAAAGTCAGATCATTGTCAAAAAGAAAAGCTTCTTCATCATCAAAAAGGTCTGCCTCTGTGTAGGTGTCGTCATCCGTATCTTCTATGTGGAAACTGTGCCCGGCAAGATCCGACACGGCAATGGGATAGTCAAAAACATTAAGGGAAAGCTGCGGGAAATTGTATTGCAGCGAGTCGTCTTCTACATGATCCAAAGAATCATCGGTTAAGATTTCCACTTCTAAAAAGTTTTTGGTATTGCTGTAAACCGATTTGCAGTACGTACTTTTAATAAAATACTTGAGTGTCTCCTCCGGATGGTAGATCTTTAATATTCCTTTCATTATAAGGATAATAATTATAAATAAATGTTTTATTAGTGCATAACAAAGATAAAAAATAGAATGATTGAGAAAAATTTTTGATTATTATTTTTATTAATTCTCTTCTCTTACCGTTAAAAATATGTTTTTGACTAATAAGTTTTGAAGCAAAATAAAAATATACTTGATCTAAAACCCTATCTTTACAGTGCCAAATATTTTCTATTAAGATGAATTCTTTCCTTAAAACGCTCTCCCTTTTTATCATTATTACGGCTCTTTTTTCTTGCAAAAAAGAAGATTCACCAATGCTGAACGCTGCCAATATTATGAAGTCACCCAACCTGGACTCTATAGCGGCCGGTTATTATGAAGAATATCTTAAGTTTTATCCGCTGGAAGCCACATCTCAAGGCGACAACCGTTATAATGACCAATTGCCGAACAATATTAGCCAGGCATTTATCAAAAAAGAAATTGCGTTTTATAATTCTGTACAGAATCAGCTGAAGCTGGTGGATTACAACAGCCTTGATGATGACAGGAAAGTGGTGTATGATGTGCTGGAATATACCATTATCGATAAACAGGAACGCTACGCCTACCATCCGGAGTATATCCCTTTTACACAATTTTCCGGATTGCCTTTGGATTTCCCGATGTTGGGAAGCGGCAGCGGCATACAGCCCTTTAAAACTGAAAAGGATTACGAAAACTGGCTAAGCAGGGTTGATCAGTTTCCGGTATGGATGGATACAGCGATCTCAAACTTTCGAGCAGGAATCGTCAATAATGTTGTTTTACCCAAAGCTTTGGTTTTAAAAATGATTCCACAGCTTAGAGCCCAGGAGATTATCACAGACGATTTTGATAAAAATATTTTTTACGGTCCTGTTAAGAATCTCCCTAAGGATTTTACACCTGTTATTGCCAATAAGTATTCTAAACTTTATCAGGATGCTATCAAAAACAAACTGATTCCTGCGTATCTGAAGATGGCTGACTTCCTGGAGAAAGAGTATCTGCCCAAAGCAAGGCTAACTGACGGCTATAATGCATTGCCGAATGGTAGCAATATCTATAGCTATTATGTAAAAAGCTGGACAACAACTGATAAAACACCGGACGAGATACACAAAACGGGGCTCTCAGAAGTAGAAAGGTTGAGAAAAGAAATGGAAAAGGTGAAGACTCAGCTCAATTATAAAGGATCGCTGGATGAGTTTCTAAATTTTGTAAAAAGTGATCCCAAAGCCATGCCTTATAAGAATTCTGCTGAGGTCTTGGCGGGTTTCCAGTCAATTTTGGATAAAATTACACCAAAGTTGAAAACCATGTTTAATGTAACGCCAAAAACGCCTTTCGAAATCAGACAAACCGAAAAATACAGAGAGGCCAGTGCCAGTGCAGAGTATATACAAGGCAGCCCAGATGGTAGCAGGCCAGGTATTTTTTATATCCCAATCCCGGATCCGCGCAAATTCAATGTGACCTCGGGGATGGAGTCTCTTTTTCTTCATGAAGCAATACCCGGGCATCATTATCAGATCTCATTGCAACAGGAGAATACCAAGCTGCCCAAATTTATGCGGTTTGGGTGGATTGGCGCTTACGGCGAAGGTTGGGCGCTTTACTGCGAGTCGCTTGGCCAGGAGCTTGGCCTTTACACAGACCCTTATCAAAAAATGGGTTCTCTGAGTGATGAGATGCTGCGGGCGGTGCGCCTGGTGATAGATACCGGTTTGCATACTGGCCAGATGACGCGAGAGCAGGCTATCCAATATTTTCTGAGTAACGTTGCCTATGACGAAGCTGGCGCCACCGCCGAAGTGGAGCGTTATATGGCAATGCCGGGACAGGCTTTGAGTTATAAAGCAGGTGCCATGAAAATCAGAGAGCTGAGAAACAAATATCAGAAACAGTTGGGGTCAAAATTTAATCTGGCCGCATTTCATGATGAGGTTCTAAGCCAGGGTTGCCTTCCTTTAGAAATCCTTGAGAGAAAGATGGATCTCTGGGCCAAAAATGTAATCAAGCCTGCTAAGTGATCATAACAGCGGTTACTTGTCAAATAACATTTTCGTTAAAAAATCTTTCTCTTTATTCCCTCTTGCGGGCGAATACTCGCGACCATAGAAAATGATTTGAAGATGGAGTTTGTTCCATACGGATTTTGGAAAGAGACTTTTGGCGTCTTTTTCAGTTTCTACAACATTTTTCCCCGAGGTTAACTTCCATTGTGTCATCAGCCTGTGGATGTGCGTATCCACAGGAAACGCCGGGAAACCAAAACCCTGGCTCATGACTACAGATGCTGTCTTGTGACCTACACCGGGCAATTCCTCCAGTTCTTCATACGTTTGTGGTACAACAGAGTGGTGTTTTTCAACCAGTATTTCTGCCATTCCTTTCAGGTTTTTGGCTTTGGAGTTGGAAAGTCCAATTTCTTTGATCAGGTTTTTGATCTGCTCTACGCTCAGTTTTGCCATTTTTTCGGGTGTGTCTGCCACGGCAAAAAGCGCAGGTGTTACCTGATTCACTTTTTTATCGGTTGTTTGTGCAGAGAGTGCCACTGCAACCATCAGTGTAAAAGGGTCTTTGTGATCCAGTGGGATAGGGACTTCGGGGTATAATTTTTCTAATTCTTCCTGGATCATTTGGGCTCTTTGCTTTTTTGTCATTTTTTATATTTTTTTATGGCAGCTTTATCCGCCTTCCGTTCCCGCTGTCATCGCGAGGAATGTAGCGTTGGTATTGAAAGATCGTTGCGCCCCTCGCGATGACGAGCTCCACTCAAGTCGGGCTGCGGTTTTCAGCATTTATTCAATATTTCACATCAGATTCACGATGAAAATTCAAGAATGAATTACTTTTGTGTAAAATTAAAAATTATGTTACAGGTTGGCGACGCTTTGCCAGAATTTATCGGAACAAATCAAAACGGGGAACAAATCGATTCTCAAAAACTAATAGGTAAAAAACTAATTATTTACTTTTACCCAAAGGCCAGTACGCCTGGTTGCACGGCAGAGGCCTGTAATTTGCGCGATAATTATTCTTTTCTGGAAAAAGACGGCTACCAGCTGCTTGGCGTGAGTGCGGACTCTGTGAAACGTCAAAAAAACTTCAGTGAAAAAAATGCATTGCCATTTGATGTCATTGCTGATGAAAACCATGATATTATCAATCAATTTGGTGTTTGGCAGCTGAAGAAATTTATGGGCAGGGAATTTATGGGCATTGTGCGTACTACCTTTATTTTTGATGAGAAAGGCATCTGTACCAAGGTTATAGATAAAGTAAAGACCAAAGATCACGCCGCTCAGATTTTGGAATAATCTATTTCACCGGAATCCAAATTTCTTCTTGTGCAGAATCGTCATTCGGATTATAATCTTCTCCGAAAATCTCAAAATGTGGCCTGCTGTCCACTTCTAAGTTGTTTTCCGGAAGGAAGTTTTGGAAAATATATCTGAAAATCTCCGGCCCGTTTTCCGCTTTGCCTTTGTAATTAAAAACGAAATATTTCCCACTCTGTAATTCGAAGGTTTCAAATTCTTCTGGCATATCGGCAAAATCAGAGACCTCGGCCAATGCATATTTAGTAAACGGTTGATGGGGAGAAAAATTAGCCGGGTAGATCTGTAGGGAAAATAAGTTGGCGGAAACCCGGTTGCTGATTTCTTTTCGTCTCATCATGAATTTTTTCCAAAGAAGTGCTGTTTGATCATCCTGAAAAGATGTCAAAGTACTCAAGCCGACTAACTTTTTTTGTGGGATAACGTCTGTCCGATGGCTAAGATTAATTTTCATAGTACCTCAGTTCTTTCTCATCGTCAGGGATTCTTACCATCTTTTGAAACTTGAGTCCCAGTTTCTCAATCAATTTTTGAGAAGAAAAATTATCGGTTGTCGTAATAGCGCTTAGTTTTTTTACTCCAAAATCAAGCGCTGCTGCCTCTTTTAGGCGGGATGCAGATTCGTAAGCGTAACCTTTTCCTCCATATTTCTCAAAAAAAGAAAAGCCAATATCCAGAACATCCAGGCCATCCCGTTCAAATATTCCTACAGCACCAATTTTGGAACCGTCTTCTTTTAGTATGACAACATAATTGCCAAAACCTAATTTCTGGAATTGCGGGAGAAAACGTTTAGTATTATATGTCTCGGCATCCTCCTTAGTTTTGAGTTTTCTGTCTCCAATATTTTTTATGAAGGAAGGCATATTGTATAGCTTCAGAAAAAAATCGGCATCGCCTGTATCTGCGGTTTTAGGATCAGGCGTTCTGTTTCAAAAATTTTCATTAGATAAAATTAATGAAATTTATGGAACAATTACTGTGAAAATATAGGCAAATAGATTAACCAATAATACAAGGCCATACAGAACATTGGTTTTCCCACGATTGAGTGACAGCATTACTGTATACAGCGAAAGTGCAAGCAGAATCATAGACTTGATATCCAGTCCCAATACCAATGGCAGATCAAGTACAATGCAGACCACGGCAACGCAAGGTATAGTTAACCCGATACTGGCCAATGCTGAGCCCAATGCCAGATTAAGACTGGTCTGGAACTGGTTTCTTCTGGCTGCCTTGATGGCTGCCATGCCTTCGGGTAATAGGACCACGGCTGCAATGATTACACCAACCAATGATTTTGGGGCACCCACACTGTGTACCATCTCTTCTATCTTTGGTGAAAGTGCTTTGGCTAAAAATACAACAACGCCAAGGCATATAATGAGAAAAATCAGACTGACAATACTTGTCGTGGTGGATGGCGGATCTGCGTGCGGTTCATCATCATTTTCGGGTAAAAAATAATTACGGTGCCTCACTGTTTGAACCATTAGAAATGTACTGTAGATAACGAGGCATGCAACTGAGAAAAAAATGAGCTGCGCCGTACTGAATGTTGCGGACGATTCTGTGGTTGTATAATTGGGTAAGATTAAGGTCATGACTACAATGGCTACCAAACTGATAAGCGCCATGTTGCCGGAGGTCCTGGCAAAAAACTGTTCTTTGAACTTGATGCCTCCTACTAACAGACAGGCACCCATGATACCATTAAGAATGAGCATAATTGCAGCAAAGACAGTGTCCCTGGCTAATGTGTCTGTTTCTTTTCCACCGGCGATCATTAATGATACAATAAGGCCTACTTCCAAAACGGTAATGGCTATCGCAAGAATAATGGTGCCGAATGGTTCCCCAACTTTGTGCGCTACGACCTCGGCATGGTGTACAGCTCCCAATACAGAGCTAATTAAAAAAACGCCACCTAATGCTGCCAGTAAAGGACTGTCATCCGTTATTCCCAGCAAATAATAAACTAATGATAAAACCGGAAAAATGTAAGACCAGTGAAATAATGACCGTAAACTCATAAAAATTGATTTCTCTAATTTACAAAAAATTTAATTATAATATTTTCATCGTGGTATAACAAAAAATCCACCAAAATCTTGGTGGATTATATATTATAATATGATTGGTTTCTATTTTACCAAAGTCAGCTCGCTGATGAGCCTTGTAGCTCCGGCATATTTGTCGATGACCCAAAGTACATATCTTACATCCACATTGATGGTTCTTTGTAAGTTAGGTTCAAAAACGATGTCACCACTTAGAGCCTCGCTGTTACCGTCAAAGGCAAGCCCAAGTAGGTTACCGTCTCCGTCGATGATTGGCGAACCAGAATTACCGCCGGTAATATCATTGTTGGATAAGAAGTTGATAGGCATAAAACCGCCTTTTCTATCAGCGTACTGTCCGTAATCTTTTTTCTTGGCAAGATCCAGGACTTTCTGAGGAAGGTCAAATTCTTCATCACCTTTTTTATATTTGGCAACCATTCCGTTGATATCGGTATAGTAATTTTCTTTGATCCCCTTATAGTTTCTGTCATTTCTTTTTGGTAAAGTTTGCACGGTACCATAAGTCAACCTCATTGTAGAGTTGGCATCCGGATAGAATTTTCTTTCTGGTTGCGCTTTTCTAAGCCCATCTAAAAACAATCTGCTGTTTTTTGCAAAATTCTCATCAATTTTAGAATACTTTTCTATTCCCAATTTTTGATCTTCAACAATGCCATTGGCAAATTGTCTTAGCTTATCAGCATCAATTTTTAAGCGGTCAGGGTTTTCTACAAACAAAAGTGCAGATTTTTCATTCGCAAAGATCGATTCGTAAGCCATAGTGGACAGGCTGTTAGCATCAGCGGCAAGGATCGTTGGCGAAGCAACATCTTTGGCAACTCTTGATTTATAAAGTGCGGCTAAAGAATTCAGCATTTTGCCTTCTACATTATCGTGGAAACCGTCATAAGCTTTGTCTACTGCGTCCAAAACTTTTTGTTTCATGGCTGTTTTTCCTGCATCATCCTGATCAGCATAAGTTTTGAAAAGGCTTCCCAGCTGGTAAGCTACTCCTATGTAATGGGCATTTCTTTGCAGGATAGAGGCGTAATTGCGCTCCACGTTTCTGGCAGAGACCTGCTGATAATAAGCTTTAATTTCCGGTAATACAGCATTATAAGTGCTTTCGTTGGCGGATTGTGCAGCCCACTGGTTGTAGATCTCTTCGGTTTTTTGTTTCTCTGCAACGGTTCCGTTTTTCTTTACAGCGTCGATGGTTCCGGCTCTGTTTTTCCAATAGTTGGCCACACTGGCGTATTGAGAAGCATAATCTAACTGAGTGGCTTTATCTTTATCCATATATTTTTTCATGACGTCCATTGCCACTTTGGATGCATCTACCCAAGCCGGATAATCTTTGTCTACCATCTGTTCGATGCCGTACGAAGTCAAATAACGGTTGGTTCTTCCCGGATATCCAAGGATCATGGTGAAGTCTCCAGGTTTGTAACCCTTAAGGGAAACCGGTAGGAAATGTTTTGGTTTCAGAGGTTGGTTGGTTTCAGAATATTCTGCCGGGTTTCCGTTAGCGTCTGCATAGACACGGAAAACAGTAAAGTCTGCCGTATGTCTTGGCCATTCCCAGTTATCTGTATCACCACCAAATTTTCCCAATGAGGATGGCGGAGCGCCGACAAGACGAATGTCTTTATAGTCTTGATAAACAAAATAATAGAACTCGTTGCCGTTGAAAAAATCTCTCACAACAACAGTGTATTTTCCGTTTTCAGAATTTTCTGTTTGGATGGCTTTATATTCTGCATCGATAACCGCTTTTCTGTCCGCAGCAGACATATTGTTATTCAGTTTTGCATTGATTCTTGCAGAGACATCGTCCATCCTTACCAGAAATCTGACATACAGATTTTTAGCATTGAACTCTTCATTCGGTTTCATGGCCCAAAAACCATTTTTAAGATAATCTTTTTCTGATGTAGAAGCTGCAGCAACAGCATCATAACCACAGTGGTGATTGGTGAAAATCAAACCTTGGTTAGAAACGATTTCGCCGGTACAGAAACCGCCAAAGCTCACGATAGCATCTTTCAGGCTCGAGTTATTCACAGAGTAGATCTCTTCTGGTGTCAGGTGCAAACCTTCTTTTTGCATATCTACACCGTTCAGGCGTTTTACAAGCATCAGAAGCCACATACCTTCATCTGCTCTCATTTGTGCATATCCCAGAATCAGGGTTAATGCTAAAAATATTTTTTTCATTGAGAATATTATTTTGTCGCTAATTTACTGATTATTTTAAATCTAATGGTACGGATTTGGTTAACAGATCAGGTAAATCACACCTTATGAAAGTTTTAAAATCGATTGGGGTTTTATCATTAATCCTGTTTTTAGCCGTATCCTGTAAGACATCCAATAAAGATAATAAAGGAATGATGGAAAATATTAACAGAAAATGGATGCTGGTTGAATATAAAGATTTCACCAAAGAAGATCTTACAAAATTAGAGGCTAACATGGATTTAACAAAAGAAAGTGATGCGCCTAACCGCTACACCGCAAAAATGGGATGTAACGGAATGTTTTTTACGGCAGAATTTGATAAAGGCAAAGCAAAATTTTCCGGTGTAGGATCTACTATGATGTATTGCGACGGCCGTATGAAACTGGAAGAGCAGTTTGGTAAAGATTTGCCCAATATGACACAATACAAATTGGAAGGCCATTTTCTTAATCTTTCCGGAGGCAATACGACGATGAAATTTGTAGCGGCAGACTGGGACTGATAAAAGCATTAAGGGATTTTGATTCAATTTGAAATTTACAAAACAATTAATTTTAAAAAAAAACGCCTTTGTATTAACAAATTATAATATCCAACATTGAAAATATGAAATCACAGATTCCAAATGATCTTTAAAAACAATAAAAATATTTACATATGAAAAGAAGTGCAAAAGCCGTATGGAAAGGTACGGTAAAAGAAGGCAGCGGAGTTTTATCCACTCAAAGTACAGTACTGGACAATACTCAATATTCGTTTAAAAGCAGGTTTGAAGACGGTGTTGGCACTAATCCTGAAGAATTACTGGCCGCAGCGCATGCGGGATGTTTTGCAATGATGACATCATCACTGCTGACCGAAGCGGGCTACACACCGGAAATATTGGAAACAGACTGCAAAATAAGTTTTGTAGACGGAAAAGTAAGTTTATCTGAATTAACGTTAAATGCAAAAGTTCCCGGAATTTCCGAAGAAGAATTCCAAAAAATTGCAAAAGAAGCTAAAGAAAAATGCCCGGTAAGCGTTGCTTTTAGCTTTGAAAAAACATTGGCGGCAACTCTGGAGAATTAGGAATTGATTTCAAAAATCTACAGGTTTTATCTTAAATCAACAATTTGTTGAATGTAAATATAATCCTGCGGTTTTTTAGGGTCATACTAATTATAGATTGGCTTTTTTAAGTTAAAATATGCCACGATAAAAATGTAAAACCAAAGATATTCTTTGGTTTTTTTGATGAAAAATAGTATCTTGTCAAAATCAGAAAACAATAAATTTTAATGTTAGAAAAGAAAGAACATCAGTATGAAAAAGCGGTTTTGGTTGGCCTTGTTACCCAAAATCAGGATGAAGAAAAACTGACAGAATATATGGATGAACTGGAGTTCCTGGCTTATACGGCCGGTGCTACGGTTGACAAAAGATTCACTCAAAAACTGTCCCAGCCGGACTCACGAACCTTTGTGGGAAGTGGTAAGGCTTTGGAAATCAAAGAATATGTTAAAGAGAATGAGATAGGTACCGTTATTTTTGATGACGAACTGTCTCCCTCCCAACTCAAAAACCTGGAGCGTGAGCTCGAGGTAAAAATCCTTGACAGGACCAACCTTATCCTAGATATTTTTGCGCAGAGAGCACAGACCTCTTACGCCAGAACTCAGGTGGAACTGGCCCAGTATCAATACCTTTTACCAAGGTTAACGAGGATGTGGACCCACCTTGAGCGGCAAAAAGGGGGAATTGGGATGCGTGGTCCGGGTGAAACCGAAATTGAGACCGACAGAAGGATTATCCGCGACAGAATCACACTCCTGAAAGATAAACTGAAAACCATCGATAAACAGATGGCTACGCAAAGAAATAACCGAGGCAAAATGGTGCGAGTGTCGCTCGTTGGTTATACCAATGTTGGGAAATCCACGCTGATGAACGCTTTATCAAAATCAGAAGTCTTTGCAGAGAACAAACTGTTTGCAACACTGGATACAACAGTGCGTAAGGTTGTGATTGGGAACCTGCCTTTCCTGTTGACCGACACAGTAGGATTTATAAGAAAACTGCCCACACAACTGGTAGAGTCCTTCAAATCAACTTTGGATGAAGTGCGCGAGGCAGATCTTTTAATTCACGTCGTTGATATTTCTCATGAAAGTTTTGAAGATCACATTGCTTCAGTTAATCAGATTCTTCAGGAGATTGATGCCCATCAGAAACCCATCATTATGGTTTTTAACAAGATTGATGCATTTGCTTATGAGAAAAAGGATGAGGATGACCTTACACCGTCTTCCAGAAAAAATATTTCTCTTGATGAATGGAAAAAAACATGGATGGCCAAATCAAAATATCCAACTGTTTTTATCTCGGCTCTGACTAAGGAAAACTTCCCTGAGATGAAAAAAATGATCTATGATGAGGTCCACAGGATCCACATATCCAGATTCCCATACAATGATTTTTTGTTCGAATATTTTGATGATGAAGATAATTAATTAACTAATTAAAAAATCTCTATCTAATAAAACCAAATGGAATTATACTATTCATTTTCTGTTCTTATTGTCTTAGCCTCATTATTTGCCTATATCAATTACAGGGTTCTCAAACTTCCAAGCACCATCGGCATTATGGTTATCGCCATTATTGTTTCGGTAACACTGGTAGCTTCCGGGGACAATTTTTTGCCAAAAACAACAAGCCATCTAACCAAGCTCATCAACAGTTTTGATTTTACTGAGATCCTGATGGGCGCCATGCTTAATTTTCTGCTTTTTGCAGGCGGTATACATGTTAATATCAAGGATTTACGGGAGCAGTTTGGGCCTGTGCTTATATTCTCTACGGTAGGCGTTATTATTTCAACATTTGCTGTGGGTTTTGGAGTCTACTATCTTTTACCGCTTGTTGGTATTACAATTCCGTTGATCTATTGCCTTGTTTTTGGTGCCCTGATTTCGCCTACAGATCCTGTCGCGGTACTTAGTATCCTGAAGCAGGCTAATGTTTCCAAATCGCTGGAAACCAAGGTGGCCGGAGAATCTTTGTTTAATGATGGGATGGCCGTTGTGGTATTTACCGTTGTACTACAGATTGCGATAGGAAAAGAGTTTGATCTCAATGTAGAGAATGTTGGCCTGTTATTACTGCGCGAAGCGGGTGGCGGTTTGCTGTTGGGTGTATTACTAGGGTTCTCCGCGTCAAGAGCTATGCGGGCGGTAGATGACTATATTATTTCAGTTTTGGTGACACTTTCTGTCGTAATGGGAGGTTATCTTGTCGCTCGGGAGCTGCATATTTCTGCACCGTTGGCGATGGTGGCAGCCGGACTTTTTATGGGTAATTTCAATGTAAGGTTCAAGATGAAGTCTGAGACGCAGGATTATCTGATAAAATTCTGGGAACTGATTGATGAAATAATGAATGCAGTGCTTTTCCTTTTTATCGGATTTGAACTCTTGTTGATCAAAGACCTTAATGAATATCTAATTGCTGGAGGTATCTGTATCCTAATTGTTTTAGTAGCACGTTGGATTGCCATTTTTGTACCTACAAAATTCATGGCATTCAAGTACAGGTTCAGTCCGCAAACTATCAAAGTACTGGTTTGGGGTGGCATCCGCGGTGGCGTCTCCATTGCGTTGGCTTTATCCATCCCTCAAAACGAGTACAGCCAGATTATCATTAGTATCACTTATTGTGTAGTCGTATTTTCTATTGTTGTTCAGGGGCTTACTATTGCCAAAGTGGCTTATCCGAAGAAGATTGCCACAGAGGAAAAAATTATGGGAACTGCAGAATAATGAGACCTGGTTTTCCAACTGTTTCAGATATTTGTAATGCGCTTGATGCGCTCGCTCTTCCCGAAAAAGCCGAATTTTTCCCCAAATTCTTCAAAACCGGAAAGGGTGAATACGGAGAAGGTGACCTCTTTATTGGTGTAACGGTGCCAGACCAAAGAAAAGTGGCTAAAGCGTATTATGATAAAGTTTCATTAGCAAAAATCAGTGAAGTATTGGCTTCAAAAATCCATGAACATCGCCTTACCGCACTCCTGATCCTCATTCATAAATTTGAAAAAGCAAAAGATCAAAGTAGTCAAAAAACGGTTGTTGATTTTTATCTTGATCATCTCAGGTATATCAATAATTGGGATCTTGTGGATACCTCCTGCTATAAAATTTTAGGCAGGTTCTGTTTTGAAAATGAAGATCCGGGCATTCTGAAAAAACTCGCTGAGTCCGAAAATATGTGGGAAAAAAGGATGGCTATCGTTGGGACGATGTATTACATCAAAAAAGGGAAATTGGAGTTGACAAAAGAATTGGTTATCAGAAATCTGCAACATCCTCACGATCTTATGCACAAAGCCAACGGCTGGCTTCTTCGGGAAATGGGAAAAGTGGATGAAGATGAGTTGATAGATTTCCTTAATTTACATTACCATAAAATGCCCAGGACCTGCCTCCGTTATGCTATAGAAAAGCTGGATGAGGGCATCAGGCAGGATTATTTAAAAGGACGAGTTTAATGGATTATTTTTGGATTAGGACGTTGTTGCATTATTCTATGCATCTGGTTTTCCCGTTGGGGATTGCTTATCTTCTGTTCCCGGGCAACTGGAAAAAGGCATACTTCATCATGTTGGGGACCATGCTTGTAGATGCCGATCATTTGCTAAGCACGCCGATGTTTTCTGCACATCGGTCGAGTATCAATTTTCATCCGTTGCATACGTATTGGGCCATTGGATTTTACTTTTTGTTACTTTTTTTTCGAGGGGTACCAAGGATGGTTGGTGTAGGCCTGTTATTCCACATGTTCACAGACTGGATAGATTCTCTATGGTTGTAGAATTAAGTTTCTTTTAAGTCGAAATTAAGTTTGTTTTTATTGATTTTTCGGAAATTTGCATATAAAATAAAAGGTGGAAAAATCAAGACAAATATTTCAGACAGATAACAAAAAACGCTGGCGCAATATCAAGTGGAGCAGCCGGCTCGTCATTTTTGTTGTTCTTTTACTTATTGCATCTCTGGTGCTTATGATGAGCCTGGACCGGAATCCGGAATTGCCGTTTCATGAGGATTATAAGGCCGTCATCACCGCAAACAAACCATATCTTCAGGAGAACAGGATTTCAAAAGAATACAAGGGATTCCGCAGTTTTATCCATTCCAAAAAAATGGAAACCAACGTAGAGAAAATCCAAAGAGCCCGTGCAGAGCGCCTTAGAAAACAAAGTAAAAACTGGAACCTTTTTCCGGCAGGTATCCGCTCAGCTTTCTATGTGGCCTGGGATCCGCAGTCTCTGATGTCACTCAGAAGAAATATCAAACATCTGAATGTGGTCTTTCCGGAGTGGTTTTTTATAGATCCAAAAACCGGGAATATCAAGAATAATATGGATCCGGAGGGCTATAAAGTGATCAAAAGAACCGGCGTTGCGGTAATGCCTATCCTGAGTAATAACTTTAACCAGGAGTTCCATTCCGAAGGGATTGGCAGGATACTGGGTGACCCGGTAAGAAGAAAAGTGCTGATCAACAGAGTAGCCAGCCAGTGCCTTAAGTACCATTTCAAAGGGATTAATATTGACTTTGAAGATCTTAATCTCGATTCTGATCAGGTTCTCATTGATTTTATGGCAGACCTTTCATCGGTTTTCAGACAGAATAACCTTCTGATTTCTATGGATGTGATGACAGATAATGATGACTACAATATCAAGAAGCTGGATCCTTACGTTGATTATTTTGTTCTCATGGCCTACGATGAGTATTCTGCAGACAGCGATTCCGGCCCCATCTCTTCACAAAAGTGGATAGAGCAGCAGACCGATAAAATGCGGGCCAAAACCAGTCCTCAAAAAATAATTTTAGGTCTAGGAGCTTATGGCTATGACTGGAGCAGCAACCGGGATCAAAATGCGTCGGTGACTTATATGCAGGCCATCACCAAAGCTAATGCGAGTAAGTCTGTCATCAATTTTGATGATAATACCTTCAATCTTAACTATTCTTACACCGATAACAATCAGAATACCCATACAGTATTTTTTAACGATGCAGCGTCTATCTTCAACACCATGCGCTTTTCATCAGAATATCCTTTGGCCGGGACAGCACTTTGGCGTTTGGGAAGTGAAGACAGCCGGATATGGACCTTCTATAATAAAGACCTAACAACAACAGCTCTGGGAAAGATTAACCTCAAAAATCTTGAACACGTAAAAGGGCAAACTATGGTAGATTACATTGGCGAGGGTGAAGTGTTGGATGTCCTTAATACGCCACATGACGGTAAGATTGCTGTAGAGATAGATCCTGCAGAAAAAATCATCACTGATGAAAATTATCTCTCTTACCCAAGTTCTTATGAAGTGAAAAAGTATGGTGCTGCGCCACAAAAAGAGCTGGTCCTTACCTTTGATGACGGCCCGGACGAAACTTATACACCACAGATTCTCGATATACTGTCAAAATACCATGTGCCGGCGGCGTTCTTCCTTGTAGGCATCAATGCAGAGAAAAACCTGCCTTTGGTAAAAAGAATTTACAAAGAGGGGCACTTGATTGGTAATCACACTTTTACCCACGAAAACGTTGCTAAAGTTGATCCTAAAAGAGCTTTGCTGGAGCTTAAGCTTACCCGGCTTCTTATAGAATGTGTGACCGGGCACAGTACAATACTTTTCCGTGCACCATATAATGCTGACTCCGAGCCTACAACGCCAGAGGAGATTATCCCGGTAGCATTGGCGAGGCAGCAAAATTACCTTGATATCGGCGAAAATATTGACCCCGAAGACTGGCAGCCCGGTGTAAAAGCTAATCAGATCATTTCCCGCGTACTGGATGGGATCAAGCATGAACGCGGAAACATCATCCTGCTGCACGATGCCGGCGGCGACACAAGGGCAGAAACTGTAAAAGCACTGAAAGTACTCATCCCGATGCTCCAGAAACAAGGCTATCATTTCACAGATCTTACAAGCATCCTTCACAAAAATAAAAAAGAACTGATGCCGGAGATCCCGAAAACTAAAACCTATTATGTGATGCAACTTAACCTTTTGCTGGCAACGGTCATCTATTGGATCAGTCATTTTCTGGGCGCATTGTTTTTGATATTTATTGGGTTGGGATTTATAAGGTTGGTAATAATGATCTGTTGGGCTATCGCTGAAAGCAAAAAAGAAAAAAAGCTGAACAGATTGCCTATGATGAGCAATTATCCAAAAGTCTCTATCATCGTTCCTGCTTATAATGAGGAGGTTAACATTGTTTCTTCAATCAGGAATTTGCTCAACCAGACTTATCCCAACTATAATGTGGTTTTTGTAGATGATGGCAGTAAGGATGATACACTCGGAAAGGTGAAAATGTCATTTTCGGAAGAAAATAAGCTGACGATTCTTTCAAAAAACAACGGAGGGAAAGCCAGTGCGCTAAACTATGGTATTTCGCAAACAGATGCCGAATATGTGGTCTGTATCGATGCAGACACCAAGCTGGAAAAGGACGCTGTAAAATATCTGATAGCCAGGTTTTTGAATGCTGTTCCTGAAGAGAATATTGCTGCTGTGGCGGGCAATGTAAAAGTAGGCAACCGTGTAAACTGGCTAACAAGATGGCAGTCTATAGAATACACCACCAGCCAGAACTTTGACAGGTTGGCTTATGCCAATATCAATGCTGTTACAGTAATACCTGGAGCTATTGGAGCATTTCGCAAAGCTGTGATAGAGGAGGTGGGCGGTTATTCTGGAGACACGCTGGCTGAGGATTGCGACCTTACGGTAAAGATCCTGAAAAAAGGTTATAAAGTAGCTAACGAAAACCGGGCTGTTGCTGTAACAGAAGCGCCGGAATCTGTTAGACAATTCCTGAAACAACGCTTCCGATGGACGTATGGTATTATGCAAATGTTTTGGAAACAACGGGAAACTTTTCTCAATCCAAAATATAAAGGCCTCGGACTTTGGGCTATGCCTAACATCCTGATTTTTCAGTATATTATCCCGATGTTTTCGCCTTTGGCAGATCTCATTATGTTTTTTGGGATTTTGTCCGGTAATGGCAGCAAGATATTTACATATTACCTTTTATTTTTGTTGGTAGACGCTTCTTTGGCGTTGGTGGCCTTTATTATGCAGCGGCAGAAATGGACAGACCTGTTCTACATTATTCCGCAAAGATTTGGTTACAGATGGCTGATGTACATTGTCCTGTTCAGAAGCTTGAGGCATGCTTTACAAGGCGAGATGCAATCCTGGGGCTTTTTGAAGAGGACCGGCAATGTAAAGGACCTGATTTTAGAGAATGGTACCAAGTAGTTAATTTTTTGAAAGGAATTAACGATATATTTTTAGACTAAAATAGCTTAATTATAAGTCTTTTTATCTTACAGATTTCATTTTATGATGCATAATCCTGGCAATATTAAGTGCCCTTGTAATCGCATTTTCAGCATTGTGGCCTTCAAAGTTTTCATGCACGGTGCGTTCCCAAACCTGTAGCCAGCGGTTAAAGTGCTTTTCCTCCATGGCGGCAATATCGTTAATAGGGAAATGCTTTGCCATAGGCTGTCCTTCATACACTGGATTTCCCAACAGGATACTCTCCCAGAAATTATACATTTTTGGGAGATGTAGATTCAGGTCAATCTTTGCCACGTCTGTAAAGAAGAATCCGATGAGGTCATCTTTTACAATTCTGCCGTAGAACGCCTGGACCAAAAACTCAACATCTTCTCTGCTTGTAATATCTTTCATAGACACAAATCTAAGAATTTAATAAGTGGTTTAAAATAAGATTGTTGTCATTTTATTATATTTGATAAAAACTATTAATGTACACATTTACCGTTTTACCAACTTTAGTTATAATCACTTTTGTTATTGTCACACTTTATAAACATTTTATAAGGAAAGAAAGACAGGATCTTAAATCATCTTTTTTATTTGCTTTATTTTTCTCTGCCATTTGGTGTGGTCTGTATTATTTGGTGTTCTCATGATAAAACCAATAACTTTGCACCATGGATCTTGATTTTTATAAAAAACAAGCACTTCAAAAACAGAAAGAGCATAAAAAGTTTTTGGATGGACTCAAAAAAAAACCGCCCAAAAATCTTGATTATCAGGTTCTGGAAACCCACGAGGAAACTTTTGAAGAGATCGACTGCCTTAGCTGTGCCAATTGCTGCAAAACGACAGGCCCGCTTTATATAGAAAAGGATATTGAGCGGATCTCAAAACATCTGCGAATGAGA
The DNA here is from genome assembly GCF_900108115.1 of Epilithonimonas bovis DSM 19482. Classification (GTDB taxonomy): domain Bacteria; phylum Bacteroidota; class Bacteroidia; order Flavobacteriales; family Weeksellaceae; genus Epilithonimonas; species Epilithonimonas bovis. The sequence goes on along the minus strand of NZ_FTPU01000014.1, from coordinate 28,369 downwards.
CAGGCTGATTTTGAAGCTAAATTCCTGAGAGTGGATGAGGATAACGATAAAGTTCTACAAGACCTGCCTTGCTTTTTTCTGAATGACGATAATACCTGCTCTATCTATGATGTGCGGCCAAAAGCCTGCCGCGAATATCCGCATACCGACCGTAAAAAGATCTATCAGATCAACAACCTGACGATAAAAAATACGCTCATCTGCCCTGCAACATATGTTTTTGTAGAGAAATTAAGAAAAGCACTGGAAAAGTAAAATCTCCTAATTTTCTGCCAAAAAACTTATAACTTCTTAAATTTAACATAATATGGTTTGGTGTTTGAGTTGCCTATGTAATCAATAAATTTAAGTATTATGAAAAAATTAATGATAGTGGGAGCATTTCTAATGCTGGGTACATTGATGATGAATGCACAGACCACCACAAGGCAGGATAAAAGAGATAATCTGCGTTCCAAAGCTGAAAAGAATTTGAAATCAGGTGATTTCAAAATGGACACATCCTCTCAAAGCACCGAATTCAGGAGGAAGGCTGATACAGCCACTTTTAACCAAAAACAAAAATTGCAGCGGGAAGCAAGAAAGGATTCTGAACAATCCAAAGATGGCCTCAATAATGAAGCTGTAAAACCAACTCAACCGGCACCAGGCCAGTTGGAATAAAAAAAGGAGCAAATTAATTGCTCCTTTTTGTTTAAGGTTTCCATTCAACCACAGCTTTTATAAAAGCTTCAGCATTATCTACCGGAATATTCGGTAGAATCCCGTGTCCGAGGTTGACGATGTATCTGTCTTTTCCAAAACGGTTAATCATCTCGTGCACCATTTTCCGGATCGTTTCCGGCGACGAGTGTAATCTTGACGGGTCAAAGTTACCTTGCAGAGTCACCGCATTATTCGTAAACTGTCTTGCCAGTTCCGGCGTGATGGTCCAGTCTACACCTACTGCAGAAGCCTTAGATTTGGACATTTCGTCCAGTGCAAACCAACAGCCTTTTCCAAATACCACAACGTGCGTCAACGGCGCCAAAGCCTCAACAATCTGATTGATATATTGCCATGAGAACTCCTGATAATCGGCCGGCGAAAGCATGCCGCCCCAGCTGTCAAAAACCTGAACAGCAGAAACGCCTTTCTCCACCTTCCTTTTCAGGTAAGCAATCGTAGTATCGGTGATTTTTTGCAATAATTGGTGAGCCGCTTCCGGCTGAAGAAAACAAAACGACTTCGCAATATTGAAATCTTTGGAACCTCTGCCTTCTATACAGTAGCAGAAAATCGTCCAGGGTGAGCCAGCAAAACCAATCAACGGAATTTCGTTATCCAGTTTTTCCAAAGTCATCTCTATAGCATCAAAAACGTAACCCAAAGTCTCGTTTACATCAGGAACAATCACGTCATCAACTTGCTTAGCAGTCCTGATAGGATTATCCAGCCAGGGCCCAACCGATTCCTTCATTTTGAAATCGATGCCCATCGCTTGCGGAACTACCAGAATGTCTGAGAACAAAATCGCCGCATCCAAAGGAAATCTCCTAATCGGCTGCACTGTAATTTCCGAAGCCAATTCCGGGGTCTGGCATCTGGTGAAAAAGTCGTATTTGTCGCGCAAGGCGATAAATTCCGGGAGGTATCTTCCGGCTTGCCTCATCATCCAGACTGGCGGTCTTTCCACGGTTTCCCCGCGAAGCGCTTTTAAGTATAGGTCGTTTTTAATCATCTTATATATTATTTGGGCGCCTTTATCCGCCTTCCACTCCCGCTGTCATTGCGAGGAACGAAGCAATCCTATTGTATGATTGTTTGTCCCTCGCAATGACGAGCTCCGCTCAAGTCGGGGCGCGCTGCGCAAAATAGAACTTTAGTCTTTTAAATCACATCAACATTGTCATACTGAGCCTGTCGAAGTATCTTTTAAAATCAAATTTAAAATATCAGCTAATGTGTTTTTTGAGCTTGTAATTATTTTATTATCCGTTATTTTTTCTAATTCGGCGGTGGTTGTTTTCCCAATTGAAAAAATCTTTGCATCACCCAATGGATTAAACTTCGCAAAACTACGAACTCCGCTCGGACTAAAAAAAACTATCGCCTGATATTTCTCATCGATTGTGGGATAAAGCAATTGTGTTTTATAAACCGCTATTTTCTGGTAAGCTATATTTTGCAGGGGCAATTTCTCATCCAGGATATCAATGGCCAGATTACCGCAGAAGTGAAAAAACTTTTCATTGACAGAATTCTCTATGATAAAATTGGATAATTCATTAGCATTCTTACAAAGTTTAAAAGTCCCAAAATTATATTTTCTGAGTTCTTTTTTGGTTTGTGAACCTACAACATATATTTTGTTGTAATGATGCGGTTCTGCAAAATTTTCATTGGGTAAAAACCCGTTGGAGAAAAACGCTTTTACACCATTAGCACTGGTAAAAATCAAAGAATTATTTTCTAAACCGAAAGCTTTCGTTGTGATGATTTCTGTGCCAATTACTTTTACAAAATCGTATGACAATCCGGAAACCGTTCCCAGCTTCTCGTCAATTTTTTCTTTCCTGATCGGTTTTGTAAATAGGATTTTCATTTATTAAAGTATTAAACCTCACAGGTTTTTAAAACCTGTGAGGTTTTCATTATAAACTTTTTTTAATTTCATCCATCAGTTCCCGGCCGCCGTTGTTCAGGATTTTTTTGGCAAGCCTTTCTCCGAAGTTTTCGGTCTCATTCCAGTCAAAAATTTCATCGGTTTCTATAAAATCTTTGCCGTTAAGCGAACAAAGCGCACCTAAAAAACGAACCTGCCCGTCCAGCATCTCTGCTTTGGCACCAATTGGCGCAGTACAGCCGCCTTCCAGTGTTCTGAGGAATTCGCGCTCGATGGTAGTACAGATTTCTGTTTCTTTGTGCGAAATGGATTTCAAAACCTGATTCAGGTCTATATTGCTGGATAAACTGGCGATGGCTACCACACCTTGTGATGGCGCCTGCAAAAGAAAAGGGATGGGCTCATAAAGGACATCCAGATTCATCCGCTTGATGCCTGCCAAAGAAAATATAGTAGCATCGGCAATACCGTCGTCAAGCTTTTTTAACCGTGTCTGTACATTACCACGGATGTCAGCAAATTCGGTTTCTGGGAATTCTTTCAGCCAAAAAGCACGTCTTCTCAAGCTGCTTGTGGCAATTTTCAGCACCTCAAGATCCAGCGGCTCTGCGTCTTTATTCCTTACCAGTACATCTTCGGAAAAATCTCTTTCCAAAACGGCAGAAATCTGAATATTATGAGGCAACTCTGTCGGCACATCTTTGAGAGAATGTACGGCAATGTCTATCTGGCTGTTGAGCAGGGCAAGATCAAGATCTCTCGTGAAAATACCCGTGATCCCTAACGCATAAAGCGGCTGATGAAGATTTTTGTCCCCCGAACTTACAATAGGAACAATCTCTGTGTCAAAACCAACGTGTTGTAATTTTGCTGCAACCTCGTGCGCCTGCCAGAGGGCAAGTGGGCTATTTCTGGTTCCTATCTTTATTGTGTTCATCGGTATCTTGTTTATGAATGTCGAGAATCTCTTCCATCAATTTTGTGATTTCTGTGGCCCGTAGTGGGTTCTCGAGAATGTATTTTGCAAACCTGTTAGTGATTTTCTGCACCAGGTTATTAGAAAGTTCCATATCCTCAATTTTTGCATAATGGAATTTTCTGTGGATGTTATGCAGCTCATTTTCCTCAATCTGTTTGAGAGAATTTTTGAAGTGAGTGATGTTGGGCGCCAGTTTCCGTTTTTTTTCCCAGTCTGCAAATTCTTTGGCCATCTCTCTGATAATAGCTTCCGCTTTTGGGATTTCTTTTTTGCGCTGTTCCATTGTCTCCCTGATGGTTTGCGAGAGTTGGTCCACATCAATCAACGTCACATTCTCCAGCTTTCCGATTTCCTTTTGTACGTTATTGGGGATCGACAAGTCGATGACGGCCATCTCTTTCTCCTTAGGAAAGTTGGTTTCGTCAATAATATATTTTTGGGCACCTGTGGCCACAATCAGAATGTCAGTTTGCTTGAGTTCCTCCGGGAAAAGATTAAAATCGATTTGAGGGATTTTATATTTATCAGCTATTTTTTCTGCCTTTTCAAAAGAGCGGTTGGCGATTTTTATTTTTGGCTGATAGATATGTTTTACAAGGTTCTCTATGGTGTTTTGGCCAATTTCGCCAACGCCAAGAAGCAGGATGTTTTTCTCGTGGATCCGCCTTGTGTTATTCAGTATATAATGAACGGCAGCGTAAGACACCGAGGCAGACCCGGTGCTGATCCCTGTTTCGTTCTTAATTTTCTTTGAGATCTGGATTGCAGAGTTAATGGCTCTTTCCAGATAAGGGTTAGAAAAATCTTTGTATTTCTTGAAGCGGTTATAAGCATTTTTGATCTGGGACACAATCTCAAAATCACCAATGATCTGGCTTTCTAAACCTGCCGCCACGCGGAAAAGGTGAAAAAGCGCATCTTCTCTTTGCAGGACGTTGACATATTTCAAAAATTCAGACAGGCCAACGCCTACCGTATTGCAATAGAGTTCGGCAATATGAAGATAATTCTTGGTGGTAGAGTAGATCTCTGTCCGGTTGCACGTAGATACGACAAAAGCATCGCCATAATCCTGCTCGTGGATCTGGTTGACAAATGACTTGATATGCTCGTCAAAAAAAGCAAATCGCCCACGCGTTTCTGCATCCGCTTTTTCGTAACTGATACTGAGAACCGCAAAGTCCGAGGTCTGATGAAATTTATTACTATGGCTCATTTTCCGAGTGCAAATTTACAATTTTTTTAAACAAAGATTTTTGCGGTTTGGCTTTTGATGCTATTGATAGTTTCTATACAACATTTAAAAGTATAATTTTCGCTGATCTCCGGGTTAATTTTCGTCAAAATAGCCGTTGTTGTTTAGTTGATTTTCAATTTTCAGGTTGGTTTTTGAGATGTAAATTTTAATAAAATTTTAACCAAATTATTTCTAATTCAACAAACAGAATCATCGTAAATTTATATCTTTGTAAACTTAACAATTATCGAAGGAAATGGGTTTATTGGATATGTTCACGCAAGAGATTGCGATTGACTTAGGAACAGCGAACACGCTTATTATACATAATAACAAAATAGTTGTGGATCAGCCATCTATCGTTGCGATAGAGCGTTCTTCCGGCAAGCCGATTGCGGTTGGGGAACAGGCCAAACACATGCAGGGGAAAACCCACGAAGATATCAAAACAATCCGTCCGCTAAAGGATGGTGTGATCGCGGATTTTCACGCTTCTGAGCACATGATTAAGGAATTTATCAAACAGATTCCAGGGATCAAGGGCAAACTTTTTCAGCCGGCTCTAAGGATTGTGATCTGTATCCCATCCGGAATTACCGAAGTTGAAAAAAGAGCGGTAAGAGATTCTGCCCAAAAAGTGAATGCCAAAGAAGTGCGCCTTATCTATGAACCAATGGCGGCTGCAATAGGAGTTGGTATAGATGTTCAGAAACCGGAAGGTAACATGATTATCGATATAGGTGGCGGTACTACAGAAATTGCCGTAGTTGCATTGGGTGGTATTGTTTGTGACAAATCTGTGAAAATCGCAGGTGATGTTTTTACCAATGATATTGCCTATTATCTTAGGACGCATCATAATTTATACATCGGAGAGAGAACGGCGGAGCGGATCAAATTAGAAGTTGGTTCTGCTGTTGAGGAGCTGGATGTTCCTATTGATGATATCCCTGTACAAGGCCGTGATCTCATTACCGGGAAACCAAAAGAGATTATGGTTAACTATAAGGAGATCGCCAAAGCACTTGATAAATCAATTATCAGAATCGAAGATGCTGTAATGGAAACACTTTCTTTAACACCTCCGGAACTGTCTGCGGATATTTACAAAACCGGGATCTATCTTGCCGGTGGCGGTGCGCTTTTGAGAGGCTTGGCAGACAGGCTTCACAGAAAAACCGGTCTTCCTGTTTTTGTTGCAGAAGACCCTCTGAGAGCGGTAGTAAGAGGGACAGGTATTGCTCTTAAAAATATGGATAAATTCAATTTCCTAATCAAATAATATCAATTTTCTAAAACCTGAATAATCATATAGGTTCTTGATAATAGATGGGCAGCAATATTATAAAAGTGCTTACTCAATTGTCAATTATCGCTTTTCATTTATAACTTAGATGGGTGCTTTGCTGAGATTTTTTTCCAAGAATGCGTTATTTGTGTTCTTCATATTCTTACAGTTGGTTGCAATTGTATTGATATTCAGCAAAAATGCTATGCAGCAAAGTTTTCTTGCAGCAAACACTGCCGCTTTTAATTCCTGGGTTTCCGGCTATATCGATGAGGGGACTTCTTACCTCAAGCTGAAGCAGATTAATGAAGATCTTGTAACGCAGAATAAAGCCCTTATGAAGCAGCTCTATGGTAAAGAGAAACTGGATAAACCAGTATTTCGACGGGTTTATGACACGATTGGCGGTGGGCAGATCTACACTTTTGTAGACGGCGAAGTTGTGTTTAACAGCATCAACAGAAAAGACAATTATTTTACCATTAACCGCGGCCGCTTACAGGGCGTTGGCTCTAAAATGGGGGTTATTGCGCCTAAAGGTATTGCCGGGATTGTGATCAACACTACAGATAATTATGCGCTGGTGCAATCGGTTTTGAGTATGAACAAAATCAAAATCAGTGCATCGCTCAAAAAGTCCGGTTATTTCGGAACATTGTCATGGAAAGGCGATGACTCCCGCACGATGACTTTGTCTGATATTCCTAAATATGTACCACTAAAAGTGGGAGATACAGTAGTTACTGATGGTAAGTCATCCATTTTCCCGGCAGGGATTATGGTGGGAACAGTTGCCGGTTATCAGGTGGACAGCAAGACCGGTTTTTGGGACGTTTCTGTAGAACTTAGCGAGAAAATAGGCAAGCTAAGCACTGTGTATGTGGTGAGAAATCTTAAAAAATCCGAGGTCCATAAAATTAATGATACTTTAAAAGCACAGATAAAGAAAGATGGTCAGTAGAAATATTTTTTCCGATTTGCTTTTAATTGCATTACTTACGGCCTTTCAGGTTTTTATACTGAACAGGATTGCGCTGTTTGGGCAATACATCCCCGTGCTTTATCCCGTGTTTGTGATGTTTTATCCGTTTTTCCGTAATCAGTTTCAGTTTTTGGGATTGAGTTTTTTATTGGGACTGTGTGTGGATGCATTTCTTGGGACTTGGGGGATTAACGCATTTGCAACAACCGTTATCGCCTATTTCAGGACCATTATCTTCAGAACATCGACGGATACGACCACCGATTTTTTCTCCTTCCAGAGTATCCAGTGGACACAGTTCATATTTTTTATACTGACGAGTATTTTTATCCATCAATTTTTGGTTCAGTACATAGAATTTTTTAAATTCAACAGATTCTTTGATATTTTGCTGAATGTAGTGGCAACCAGTCTTATTTCTTTTGTATTTATACTGGCTTATACATTGGCATTTAAGATCAAACAAAAAGTCTGACCAAATAGTTAGAAAGAAGACTTGCCGGAAATCTGGGGTTTGAGTTCGCTCCGAAAAGATTAAAAACACAAATGAAATCACAGTATCTCAAAATCATCATATCGCTTTCTGTTATTGCATTAATTTTTATTGCAAGGCTTTCTTATTTGCAGTTGTTCACAGACAGATATGCACTTAATGCAGCGAATACATCCATCAAGATAGAATATATCATCCCGCCGAGAGGTGTGATTTTTGACCGAAATGGTAAAATCCTTGTGGGCAATCAGCCAGCTTTTGAGATTTCCTATACAGCAGCATTGCTTAAACCGGATTTCGATACGCTTGGATTCTGCAAATTGGTCAATATCTCAAAACCGGCCTTCATCCAGACGATGAAAAGTATAGAGCAGGAAAAGTATTATTCCCGCCTCACACCAATGACTTTTATGAAAAACCTGAGCCGCGAAGATATGGCAAGGATTCAGGAATTGATTTTCAAGTATCCGGCTTTCAGCATCGTTCCAAGACCGCAACGGCAGTACGAGATTAATACCTCAGGTAACCTTTTGGGCTATACGAATCAGGTGAATGACAATGATATCAAGAAGGACTCGCTTTATTATTTACCCGGAGATATTGTTGGGAAAAGTGGTGTAGAAAAATCCTATGAAAAGGAGCTGCGAGGTGAAAAAGGAATGAGATACATTCAAAAAGACATTCGCCAGAGAAGTATTGGTTCTTATAAAAATGGGGAGCTTGATAAAGAAGTGGTAACTGGAAAAGATTTGACGCTAACTATTGACTATGATTTGCAAAGGATGGCAGAAGAGATGCTGGTTAATAAACATGGTGCTATTGTGGCACTGGATCCTAATAATGGTGAGATCCTGACAATGGCCACCGGCCCTGATATTGATCCTAATCTCTTTACCGGCCCGGAGAAATCCCGTAATCTTTACAAGCTTGCAAACGATACAATCTATGAGAACAAACCTACATTTGATAGGTCTGTTCAGGGAACATATCCACCAGGTTCTACATTCAAACTTTTGACAGCACTGGCAGCAATGCAAATGGGTGTAATGACTGATAAGACCATCTTTCCTTGCGGGCGTGGTTTTTTTTACCGTGGCAAAAGTATCAAGGGGCATGGCGGTGCTGATCCTTTGATCCCTTCTATTCAGGTTTCCAGTAACTGTTATTTTACTTACGCTTTTATTAATATTATTAAGAAATATCCTGGTAATCCAAGTAAAGGTGTTGATGAATGGCAGAAAATCATGGAAAGTTTTGGACTCAACAAGTATATGGACAATGATCTTGCTGTTGGGGCAAAGGGGAAAATTCCTTCAGGAAAATTCTACGAAAATAGAATGGCTGCCCTATATAAAGCAAACGGATCCAAGAAAGATCCTAAAAATTGGGATGAGATGTCTACAGGCGCAATCTATAATGGGATGGGACAGGGCGATGTCATGCTAACACCTTTGCAAATGGCCAATTTTGTCGCGGCTATTGCCAACAAAGGCTGGTATTACACACCTCATATTGTCAAATCAATTGATGGTAAACCAAACCCTGACCCACGATTTAAGAAAAAACATTATACAGCGGTCCAGAATCCGCAGTTTTATAATGTGGTGCTAAAAGGTATGGAGGCTGTAATGTTGAGAGGAACAGGTAGAGGGCTCATGTCAAAAGATTTCACACAGTTGGCTAAAACCGGTACCGCACAGGTTCCGCAAGGGAAAGATAATTCTATTTTTGTCCTGATTGCTCCTGCTGATAAACCAAAAATTGTTGTAGCTGCCGTTATGGAGCATGCCGGTTTTGGAGCTACCTGGGCAGGGCCGGCCTGTACGACAATCGCTGAAAAATATGTGACCGGTGAGATGAAGAGGGAGCACCTGTACAAGAAAATGGTTACTTCCAGTTTTATGCCGGAGTATAAGCGGCAGTATGTTGCTGATATGAAACGAAAAGGCTGGTACAAAGAACCAGTTGTGGATTCTGTAAAGCTAAAAAAGATCAAAGACAGCCTGAAGGCAATTCAGGATAAAAAAATCAAAGTAAAGAATACGAATGTTAAACCTATAAAATCCGGCGCAAAATGAAGTGGGCAGAAGGTATAGATAAACTGGGTATAACATTGTATATCCTTTTGTGTGTTTTTGCAATCATCAATATTTACAGTGTAAAAGAGGAATTGGGCCAAAAGCAGTTGATCTTTTTTGGTTTGTCCCTTTTTGTTGGCCTTATCATATTTCTTATGAGGACCAAATTCTTTGAGAATATGTCAGCGGTTATATATGTTGGTGGTGTTTTGCTCCTGATTGGGTTATTTCCTTTTGGGACGGAGATCCTGGGCCAGAAAAACTGGTACAAATTCGGGGGTTTTACCATGCAGCCGGTCGAGTTTGCCAAGATAGGGACGGCACTTATGCTGGCTAATTATGTCTCTAACCCTGATTTTAATATCAAAAATACAAAATCACTGTATACTGCTTTAGCAATCATTGCTATTCCCGGAGTTGTTGTACTTATGATTCCCGACGTGGGATCATTATTGGTGTTTTTTGCTTTTATAATGGCGCTGTACAGAGAAGGTTTGTCAGGCTGGGTATTTGGTGTCATCTTTACCTTTGCTGCTATTTTCCTAATTTCTATCGCCGTAAATCCTTTGTATATTGTATTGTCGATATTATTGATTGCAGCAGTACTTATTTTCCTTAATTATTACCGAATCAGCTGGAATGTTATCAGTATCAGTAGGATTATATTAACAATAGTCATGCTGAGCGCACTGTCATTTGCATCTCCATATATCCTGACAAAACTGCCAAAACACCAGAGAGAAAGGGTAGAAGTTTTATACAAAGGCGAAAAAGCTTTCCGGGATACCTCGGGGTATAATTTGCTTTATTCAAAAACAGCGATTGGTTCCGGAGGTCTTATGGGGAAAGGGTACAAGCAGGGCTCGGTTACGCAGGGTAAATTTGTGCCGGAGCAGGAGACCGATTATATTTTCTGTACGGTAGGAGAAGAGTGGGGATTTGTAGGGAGTGTAATTTTGATACTTTGCTACGCCGTTTTTATTGGCCGGATATATTACCTTGCAGAGAATCAAAAATCTACTTTTAACCGTGTTTTCGGGTACTGTTTTGCTTCAATTTTATTGATACACTTTACTATCAATTTAGGCATGGTGATGGGCTTGTTCCCAACGGTTGGTATCCCGTTACCATTTTTCAGTTACGGAGGCAGTTCTCTGTTAGCCTTCTCCATCATGACATTTATCTTTTTCAAACTGAATTACGCTGATAAAAATAGCCTTGTTTAATTAAGTGATAGATAGATATACTTACAAAAAAAACGCATCGGAATGATGCGTTTTTTTTATTGATTCTTTATCTCTTAGAATTCCATCTCAACATTAAGTTTTTCTGCCAAAAGTTGCGAAATCTTATGTTTAAGAGGTTCTATGTCAATATTCTGCATGGCATCATTAGCAAATGCATAGAGTAGCAATGCCTGAGCTTCTTTCTTAGAAATACCTCTTGCCCTTAGATAGAACATGGCATCTTCATTTAATTGCCCAACAGTACAGCCATGGGAACATTTTACATCATCTGCAAAAATCTCCAGCTGTGGCTTCGTATCAATGGTTGCGCCCTCGTCAAGCAAAATGTTGTTATTCTGCTGATAAGCATTGGTCTTTTGTGCAATCTTGTCTACATAAACTTTCCCGTTGAAAACACCGTGTGATTTATCCTTATAGATCCCTTTATAGTTTTGGTAAGATTCACAGTTTGGTTGTTTGTGATGCACAGCTGTGTGGTGGTCCACCGTTTGGTCTTTTCCAATAATGGTGATACCATTCATAAATGAATTGATATTTTCACCATTGTGGATGAAATCCAAATTGTTACGCACTAATTTTCCACCAAAAGAGAAGGTGTTCACTGTGGTTAGGGAGTCTCTTTCCTGTTTTGCAAATGTGTGGTCTACAAGGTAAGAAGTATCATTGTCATTCTGCAGCTTGTGCCAGTCGGCTTTCGCGTTCTTACCTGTAAAGATTTCTGTAACAGAATTGGTGAATACAAAGTTATTATCAAAGTTGTGATGGCTTTCTATGATTTCCACCTTCGATCCTTCTTCAGCAATGAGAAGATTTCGGGTATTATAAAATGTATTTTCTTCCTGATTTTGTGACAGGTAAAAAACGTGGATCGGCTTTTCTATTAAGGCATTTTTTGGCACCTTGAGAAAAAATCCGTCTGTAAAATAGGCCAGGTTCAGGTTGGTAAAGGCTAAATCCGGATTGGCGATGGTATTGAAGTACTGATTAAAATCCTTCTTATGCTCTTCATGGTCTAGAGCATAATCGATGGATAGCAATTCCACATTTTGAATAGAAATCTTTGAAAATTCTTTGTGCAGTTTTCCGTTGATGAAAACAATCCAGTCAAATTTTTCTTCGCCCAGATGCAGCTCATCCAGTTGCGCTTTGGTAACGTGATGTGCCGGTGTAGGCAGAAAATTATAGTTTTTTTCTGTAATTTCCTTCAGATTCGTGTATTTGTATTCTTCATCTTTTTTGGTCGGAAAACCTTCAGCTTCAAATTTCTGAAGCGCAGTTTTTCTTGCATCGTTCAAAAAAGAATGATGCAACGTTTCCAAAAAAGAAGCGTGATTGTCTAAAATTTGTTCAAATAAAGCCATTGTAATGGTTTGATTGTGCATCTTTTTGAGTAGTTTCTGTCACTCCCGGTTTCAATTCTTCAGGATTGATTGGGGAGGACAATTTTTTATTAATTCAAAAGCCAGTCATAGCCTTTTTCTTCAAGTTCCAGAGCCAGGGATTTGTCTCCTGTTTTGATGATTTTACCATCTGCTAAAACGTGTACAAAGTCCGGCTGGATATAATTAAGAAGTCTCTGGTAGTGGGTGATGAGCAGAACGGCATTGCCCTGGTTTTTAAAATGCTTAACGCCTTCAGAAACAATTCTTAGGGCATCAATGTCAAGGCCTGAATCGGTTTCATCAAGGATAGCCAATTTGGGGTTCAGCATGAGCATTTGGAAAATTTCATTCCTTTTTTTCTCACCGCCGGAGAAGCCTTCGTTAAGCGATCTGGAAAGGAAATCTTTCTTGATGCCTAATAATTCTGACTTTTCACGGATTTCGGAAAGCATTTCTTTAGCTGACATATCATCAAGGCCATTGGCTTTTCTGTTCTCGTTGAGGGCCGCTTTGATAAAATTGGTTACAGATACACCCGGTATTTCCACGGGATATTGAAAAGAAAGGAAAATGCCTTTGTGTGCACGCTCTTCAGGCGCATCTTCGATGATGTTTTTACCTTCAAAAAAGATTTCACCATCAGTCACTTCATAATCTTCTTTCCCTGCAATTACAGAGGAAAGTGTCGATTTTCCGGCACCGTTAGGACCCATAATGGCGTGGACTTCGCCTGGTTTTATCTCTAGATTAATTCCTTTTAAAATTTCTGCGCCATCTTCTATTTTGGCGTGTAAGTTTTTGATATTAAGCATTATATATGTTTAAAACTTTGTCTTTTTATTATTTTTAGTAATCAATTAATTTGATCTCATCCTACACTTCCTTCAAGAGAGATTTCCAATAATTTCTGAGCCTCGATAGCAAACTCCATTGGAAGTTTGTTGAGGACCTCTTTGCTGAAACCATTCACAATCAGAGCGATTGCTCTTTCGGTATCAATTCCCCTTTGGTTACAGTAGAAGATCTGGTCTTCCCCAATTTTGGAAGTAGTCGCTTCGTGTTCCAACTGTGCTGTCGGATCTTTTATTTCGATGTACGGGAAGGTATGCGCCCCGCAATTGTTGCCCATAAGCAGCGAGTCACACTGAGAAAAATTTCTGGCACCTTTAGCGCTTGGCATCACTTTTACCAGACCACGGTAAGAGTTTTGAGATTTCCCTGCGGAAATACCTTTGGAGATGATTGTAGACCGGGTATTCTTTCCGATATGGATCATTTTGGTACCTGTATCAGCATATTGATGCATATTGGTAACGGCGATAGAGTAAAATTCCCCCACCGAATTATCACCTTTCAGGATGCAGCTTGGATATTTCCAGGTTACGGCCGAGCCGGTCTCTACCTGCGTCCATGATATTTTTGCATTTTTCTCGCAAAGCCCTCTTTTGGTGACAAAATTGAAAACCCCGCCTTTACCCTCTTCATCACCGGGATACCAGTTTTGGACCGTGGAATACTTGATTTCGGCATTATCCATCGCAATCAATTCCACAACTGCGGCGTGGAGCTGGTTTTCATCTCTGGATGGTGCTGTACAGCCTTCCAGATAAGAGACATAGCTTCCTTCATCTGCTATGAGCAAAGTTCTCTCGAACTGTCCGGTCCCGGATTGATTGATACGGAAATAGGTAGACAATTCCATCGGGCAACGTACGCCTTTTGGGATGTAGCAAAAACTGCCATCGGAAAAAACTGCAGAATTAAGTGCTGCGTAAAAATTGTCGCCTCTTGGTACCACTTTCCCGATATATTTTTTTACCAAATCGGGGTGATTCTTGATCGCTTCGGAAATAGAGCAAAAAATAATGCCTTTTTCCGCTAGTGTTTCCTGAAAAGTGGTTTTAACAGAAACGGAATCCATCACGATATCGACAGCAACACCGGAAAGCCTTTTTTGCTCTTCGATGTTGATGCCTAACTTTGCGAAAGTTTTTAGCAATTCCGGATCTACTTCGTCTAGACTGGCCAGTTCCGGTTTTACTTTGGGAGCCGCATAATAGCGAATGGCCTGAAAATCAGGTTTCACATATTTTACGTTTGCCCAATGTGGCTCGGTCATCTTCAGCCAAATGCGGAACGATTCCAAACGCCAATCTGTCATCCATTCCGGCTCTTCTTTTTTAGCAGAAATAGCACGGATGACATCTTCATTCAGCCCGATTGGAAAATCTTCGTAATCGATTTTCGTTTCCCAGCCAAATTCGTACTTCTTATTTTCTAAATCGACCCTTAGGTCGTCTTCTGTATATTTACTCATTTTTTCAGATTTCAGATTTCAGATTTTTGGCTTACAGCCATAATCCTGATCTAGTGCCTATAAACTAAAACTCTCCCCGCAGCCACAGGTTCTTGCAGCATTAGGATTGTTAAAGATAAAACCTTTACCATTAAGCCCTCCAGAATATTCAAGTATGGTGCCTGCCAGATACAGGATCGATTTTTTATCCACCACAATTTTCACTCCGTTATCTTCAAAAAGCTGATCGGTATCGTTTTTAACATTGTCAAACTTGAGAACGTACTCTAATCCGGAGCAACCTCCGCTTTTTACGCCTACTCTTATGTAATCTTGTTCAGGATTAAAGCCATCCTCACTCATCAACTGAGCTGCTTTTGCTTTTGCCTGATCGCTAACTTTAATCATTGTTTTTATTTAGACTGATTTTAGTCTGCAAAAATACAACATAAAATCCGCAATCTCAAATTGATGTCATCTATTTTGATGATTTCCTATACATGTGCGGGTTGTTAATTTTATTTGAAAATCAACGGGTTATGTTAAGTTATCCCAATTAAAATAAACAAATATTAATTCTCCTAGGAGTAATAATTAACTTTGCTGTTATTTGTTAATCAAACCATCAGAATATGAATAAGATTATTGTCCTCATAATGTTTTTGGCTTTTGGGAAAGTATTTTGCCAGACCGATCGCTATATTTATCAAACCGAAGCTAATCCGGACACCATCAACCTGGTGGATATGAAGGTTGAGAAAACCTTTCTGGATGTCAGTAAGACGCAGACTTTGTTCATCAGCGAAAGCCGGCTTTTGAGAGATTCCCTGAGAAGTACACTGAAACTTCAGGAAAAACAGGAGATTAAAAAATCCAAAAAAGATAAGCCGGATTTTCCTAAACTGGCCGACGGAAAATCTATCCAACCAACATTTTTTGAATATTTTATTATAAAAGATCTGGCAGGTAATAGTGTAAACCTTGTAGAGAATGTAGGCCCCAAACAGGTTTATTATCAGGAAGACCGCAAGCTGAATTGGGAGATCACACCACAGACCTCGGAGTATAAAGGGTACAAGATACAGAAAGCAACCGTCAATTTTGGAGGCAGGAACTGGACGGCCTGGTTTTCGCCGGATATCAAATTATCAGACGGGCCATACAAGTTTTACGGATTACCCGGTTTGATCTTGAAACTGGAAGATGATAAAGGTGATTACAGATTCAGTTTTTTAAAAAAAGTGGTTGTCACTAATGCTTATCAGGAACAGATTATGCCTGATGCAAGGAAGTCCAGCAGGATTAACTTTGCGGGAGATAAGGCTTCTGTAAGAATGGAGTTGTCAAAAAATAAGGATTCACAAATTAATTTGGATCAGTTTAATCCAGGTGGCGGGCGTGGTATGCATCAGCGGAATGGTGCTATGAACGGCGGTTTTAACGGCCCACCCGGAGGCAATGGCGGAATGCCAAATGGCGAAATGGGCGGTGCACCCAATATGGGCGGGATGCCGGCCGCTACATCCGGGCAGAACACCGGTTTTACCAATTTTGGAAATACAAACCCTATAGAACTAACTAATAAATAATCATATGAAGATTGTGAAAATACTGAGCCTTTTGGCTATGCCGATGCTGATGGCACAGCAGAGTACACGCTTTGTTTATCAAGTCACAACAACGCCTGATTCTACTAATACAGACAGCAGGAAATCTGAATTGGCTTATCTGGATACCAATGGCAAGCAGTCTTATTTCTATGCAGAAAATACACTTAAAAGAGATTCTGTAATGGAACGGATGCGTGCAACAAAAAGTTTTGACCGCTCACAGATGGAAAATCTGAGAAGCAATCTGCAGTTCTCTATTGAAAAAGATCTTGGTAAGCAAAGCCTGCTTTATAAATCCAGAATTGGCAGAGATCAGTATTCTTATAATGAAACACCAGCTTTCCCTTGGAAAATCTTACCGGAGACTGTTAAGATAGGCGAGTATAATACGCAAAAAGCAGAGGTAGTATATGGCGGAAGGACATGGTATGCATGGTTTACACAAGAGATTCCTTTGCAGGACGGGCCTTACAAGTTTTCCGGCCTGCCGGGACTGATTGTGAAAGTGCAGGATGCTAAAGGAGATTATTCTTTTGACCTGAGGCAAACTAAAAAAATTGCGAGTGTACAACAGCCACAAACCAGAGGCCAGTACATCAATATCAGTAAAAGTAAGTACGCTGACCTGGAGAAGAAATTTCAGAAAGATCCTGTCAGCTTTTCTAATTCCCAAAGGGGCGGTGGTTCTGGTCCTGGCGGTAGCAGAGGCCCCGGCGGGCCTTCCTTTGATCCAAAACAAATGCAGAATATGCAAAAAAGAATGGAGAATGAGATCAAGAGCCGAAATAACCCAATTGAACTGAAATAAATAACTCCGGGATAATTCCCGGAGTTTTTGTTTATGGTTTTCTGTTTTCTTTAACTTCTTCTATCTTATCTTCGAAATAAGCCTTCTTCTCCGGATGTTTTTTAGAAAGGATTTCATAAGCTTTAATAGCTTTTGTATAGAGTTTTTGCTCGGTGTATAATCTGGCAAGCGTCTCGGTCATCAGGTGCGAGATGTCGTCTTTTCTCTCTTTTATAACGTATGCGTTTTCGTCTTTCAGCTGGGAAATTTTCGGGTTGTTTTCGATAAAATTATCAATAATTTTTTCTTTTTTTGTTACCTTTTGTTCAGGCTGGTCATTACGTTCGATCTTTAGCCAGTTTTGCCAGGTATTGATAAAACGGCCAACGTTGCTGTCATCATTCTGCTTTGGTTTCTCCACAGAAGAAGTAACCGGTATTTCTTTATGATCTTCTATTTTAGCAACATCATCCCCAAAAAATGAAACATTGATAACGGGAAGCTCTTCTTCTTTAGGTTCCTGAGGGGTTTCCACAGTGCTTTCTTCTACTACGAAATTCTCTTCGAGACCATTCTTTTGTTCGTTATCTTGGACCATTGGCTCTTCAATCAGGTCAATTTTGAATTTTTCGCTGACAGCCGGTTCTTCTTCCACGGCCGGCTCTTTTTCTGGCTTGCCAATTAAAGCATCCGGTGTATTACCCGAGAACTGCATCGGTTTCCAGCCGTTGTCTTCCGGCTCCGGGATGTCTGCTATAACGATTTTGTCATCCGAATTATGTTCTATCTTGCTTGGTTCTACCTCTGCATTAGCAAAGTCAAAAGCCTGCGTTTCTGCAAAACTTACTGCATTGGCATCTTGTATTTCCAGATCTTCTTGTAAGGTTGGGCCTTCATAATGATGACCGGTTTTATGCTGATCTTCTTTAGTTAATTGGGTCTCATATTTTGGGGGATTGAGGTAATCAAGATGATTTTTTGGGACAGAAAATTTCACATCCGGCATAAAATCCTGAGCACCACCGAAGCTGATATCATCGTTCTCATCTTTAACAGTGCTTTCAACAGGTTCATTGCTCTGAAGTCCATTGTTATTTTCAAACAAGACTTCTTCCGGCCTGTTTTCTGCCGGGACGATTGGCGTAACAACAGTTTCATTTTCCTGTTTCAGAGTCAGTTCGCCAGATTCTGCCGTAGCTTCCAGATCCAGTTCAGGCGTTTGCTCTGCCATAAAGTTTTCTTCACCTTCATACAATAATCTGTTTTTTTCGCCCTCCACAACTATAAATTCTGATCCTTCCTGATCCTCTGATTCAATAATTTTATTAATGTCGAACTTGTTGAGTGATGGTGTTTCTGCCTGTTCTATTTCTGCAATAAGCTCGGGATTGGCAGGTTCGGATAGTTCTTCTTCTGCCGGTCTTTCAATAACTTTTTTAGAAACAACAGTTTGGGGAATTGGGAAGCCTGTTTTCCCACTTTGTGTTTTTGTGTTATTTATCTGATATACAATGTTGTTAGCCGATGTAAATGTGATGGAAGGTGAAATGTTATAGGATGGCTTACTCACTTTTTCAGCTTCTATATTTTCATTAGAATCCGTTATGTTTACCGGCTTTTCTTCAGGCTTTTCTTCAATTTCTTCCTGTGGCAACTCTTCCGGAGTAATCTGTTCTTCCTGAGTTTTGCTAATCTCTTTAGTTGGCTGAATATTAGCGTCTTCCAAGGCTAGTTGCTCATTAGGCAACTGCTCTTTTTTGTTTATCTTTTCAGAATTGATGAATTGATAAAGTATCTTTTTATCGGTGGTGTATGCCGCAGTGCGGGAAAGGTTTTCTTTGTATTTTTCTGGCTGATAAAGATTGATCCCATAGAGGTAAAGTGCTCTGATGCTTTGTGCATAGGGTGTTTTTTCTGATTCGGATGCCAGGATATCCAGATCAGATTCTGTAATGATTTTTGGATTTTTTATTAATTCTAAAACTCTCGTATTCATGTCTTTACCAATTGGCTACAATGTCATTAAAGATTTTATTAATGATTCTCTCATTTACAATTTTCACCTGTGAGGTTTCTATGGTATTAAGGTCAAGATCGCTGCTAAAAACGGCCTCGTCGCTGTAAGTTCTGTCAAAATTCAGCGTGGGGTCTTTTGCGTTTTCGTAATGCACTTTTACAGTAATAGTCAGTTTGTTTTGTTGTGCCTGCACGGTATTGCCTGTAGTACTGGTCGTAGCGTTACCAATACTGGTAGGTGTAATGTTATAATCTGTAATCTCTCCTTCTATAAGCAGATCCGGGTTTTCTACAGCACCTTTCAGTGTTGTTCGCTGCAAAAAACGGTTTTGTACGGCCACCGTAAAATCCTGGCTAAGGCTCGGGAGATTGTTGGGAGCATTGTTGGGGAACGTGTTGATCTTTACCGTTTTCATGTCCTCCCGCAAAGAAGAACCTGTGAAGGAATAACAACTGCTAAGGACCATGAGCCAAGATAATAGAAAAAATATTTTAATTCCCGGGCTTGTGGCTGGTGGCTTGTGACTTCTGACCATTATTCTTCTAGGTTATACTGTTTTATTTTTCTGTAAAGCGTTCTCTGAGAAATACCCAGTTCATCCGCTGCTCTGTTTCTTCTGCCTTTGTGTTTTTCTAATGCTTTGATAATCAAATCTTTTTCATTATTCTGCAAAGACAGGGATTCTGGCTTGGCCTCCTCTACTTCTACATCTTCGACATCGTTAAAATGATGGTCGTCATTATCCGAAATGATGGTTGGATGACGGGTTTCGTTTTCAAAATACAACAGAGAATTAGGGTTTTGACTGTGCGTTTCTGGTGTGTAGATCCTGTTAATCAGATTTTTCTCCTGATTGCTAAGGTCGCCGTTACCTCTGTTTTTTATAAGCTCCGAAGTTAATGATTTTAAATCATTGATATCACTGCGCATATCAAACAGGATTTTATACATAATTTCCCTCTCCGAACCAAAATCGGAACCGCTGCTTCCCGTGGTGCCTTTTTGAACAACAGCAGGCAGGTTGGCATTCATCGGGATATATTCTGCCAGTTTTATAGCATTAATCTCGCGGTGTTGCTCTACCACAGTCATCTGCTCTACGAGATTCCTCAGTTGCCGCACATTGCCCGGGAACGAGTAGCTCTCCAGATAAGACACGGCATCCGGTGTCAGGGTAAGCTCCTGCATCCTGTATTTCTCGGCAAAATCGACAGCAAATTTTCTGAATAAAAGATGGATATCACCTTTCCTTTCTCTCAAAGGCGGCATATCGATCTGAACGGTGTTCAGGCGGTAATACAAATCTTCGCGAAAACGGCCGTCCGTAATCGCTTTCATCATATTAACGTTAGTTGCCGCTACGATTCTCACATTGGTTTTCTGAACCTGAGAAGACCCGACTTTCATAAATTCGCCACTTTCCAGAACCCGGAGAAGTCGAACCTGTGTCTGGAGCGGGAGTTCTCCCACCTCATCAAGGAAAATAGTCCCACCGTCGGCCACTTCAAAATAACCTTTCCTTGTAGAAGTTGCACCGGTAAATGCACCTTTCTCATGACCAAACAGTTCAGAGTCTATCGTACCTTCCGGTATTGCGCCACAGTTGACGACGATATAGGGTTGATGTTTTCTTTTGGATTCTGCATGAATGATTTTTGGGATAAATTCTTTCCCAACGCCGGATTCCCCGATTACGAGGACCGAAATATCTGTTGGAGCAACCTGAATTGCCTTTTCTAGTGCGCGGTTGAGTGCCGGATAATTCCCGATAATCCCAAACCTTGTTTTTATAGATTGTAAGTCTGCCATTTTAGAAGATTTTTTAAGTTTTAAATTTTTTATTTCAGTTTAAAACAATTGTATCTAAATGGTCTTTGTTCCTAACTTTGGAGGTTTTCTTGTGGATTTTAAAAATTTGCTCAGAGTTACTGCTTTCAGCCTTTTTAGATATTTCTCCAGTAAAATCAATTTGTTGGTTGGTGCAGAGAAAAGCAAAATGCTTCTGAAGATTTTGATTGTATTTTGAAATAAAGTGTCCAAAATCTTTTAAAAGCTGTTTGGCCTGTTCATTTGATATTTTTTCAATCTTGTTTTCCGAACATACATAAGTTGTGTTTTGAGTGCAGAAAGCCTTAGCTGACTGGCAATTGCCAATCAGGCTCATCATAATGATTATGTATGAAAAACTTTTCATCGAGACTTAAGCCACTGTTTCCCCCAAAAGCGTTCCCTGCGTATTGCCGTGAACAAAAACGGAAACTATGTCACCAATTTTTTGCCCTTCCAGCATATCAAACACACAAACAGCATTCTGAGAATTCCTACCTTTCCACTGGTTTTTATTCTTTTTGGAAACCCCTTCTATTAAAATGTCATGAACCCGGCCTACATAAGAAGCCATTCTTTTTCTAGAGAGTTCGCCTTGCAGGGCAATCACTTCCGCCAGACGCCTTTGCTTCACATCTGCTGGGATATCATCAGCCATCTTTTTGTGAGCTGGCGTCCCCGGCCTTTCCGAATAGGCAAACATATAGCCATAATCATACTCTACTTCCCGCATCAGCGATAGAGTATCCTGATGGTCTTCTTCGGTTTCTGTACAAAACCCAATAATCATATCCTGTGAAAAAGAAATATCTGGAACAATTTCCTTCGCTTTTCTGATCAAATCCAAATATTCTGCTCTGGTATGCTGACGGTTCATCAGTCCAAGAATCCTGTCGCTGCCGCTCTGGACGGGTAAATGAACATACTTGCAGATATTATCGTGCTTAGCCATCACTTCGAACACGTTGATATTCATATCCTGCGGGTTGGATGTAGAAAAACGGATTCTCATTTCCGGAACAGCATTCGCTACCAGACTGAGCAATTGTGCGAAATCAACAGCGGTTGCTTTTTGCATTTCGGTAGCTTTGGCAAAGTCTTTTTTGGGACCGCCGCCATACCAAAGATATGAGTCTACATTTTGCCCCAGAAGTGTAATTTCTTTATAACCGTTGTTCCAAAGATCCTGACATTCTTCGATAATCGAGTGCGGATCCCGGCTTCTCTCACGGCCTCTGGTAAAAGGCACCACACAAAAAGTACACATGTTATCACAGCCTCTGGTAATGGTCACAAAGGCAGTAACGCCGTTCCCTCCCAAACGGACCGGATTAATATCTGCATACGTCTCTTCTTTTGAAAGGATGACGTTGATGGCATCTCTTCCGTCTTCAGTTTCTTTTAAAAGATTCGGAAGATCACGGTAAGCATCGGGCCCTACAACCAGGTCTACGAGGTGTTCTTCTTCCAGAAACTTGGTTTTTAGGCGCTCTGCCATACAGCCAAGTACACCAACTGTAAGATTAGGATTTTCTTTTTTCTGATTTTTGAATTGTGACAAACGCATTCTTACCGTTTGTTCTGCTTTTTCACGGATAGAACACGTGTTGATGAGGATTAGGTCTGCCTCTTTTACGTCCAGAGTCGTGTTGTATCCCTGTTCGTTAAGAATAGATGCAACAATCTCAGAATCAGAGAAATTCATTTGGCACCCATAGCTTTCCAAAAACAGTTTTTTGCTGTTTTCCGGTTTTTCTGCGATGGCAAAAGCTTCGCCCTGTTTGGTTTCGTCTATATATTTTTCCTGCACTTTTATAAACTTAAGTCTCGAAAAATTCTCCGAGTTGATTTAGTTTACAAAGATACAAAATATTGTGACAGAATGGCAGGGCTAATTGTTTTGCGAAAATTTTGATCGATGACAATGAGTGTGATGATCCATGAGAAAAGGGCGGGTTTCTTCATCTTTAATCACCATGATCAGCATGATCTGTTGTAAAGTTGGTAAAATTGATATTGGAACTTATTGGTTTTCCGTCAATTGTTGCCGGTTTCCATTTCTTCATGGCAAAAGTCATATCCTGAACAAATTCTTCATCATTTTTAACTTTTGGGTAGATAACCAGCTCGCTCATTTTTCCTTTTTCATCAATGGTGATAATGAAGGAAAATGGCCCGTTTACAGCGTAGGCTGTTACATCCACATAACCGTAAACCATCGTCATGAATTCTTTTCGGAATGCTTCCATACCGCCGGGGAATTCTGCTTTTGTAACAACATCAGGCATGCCCAAATCTGAATCTTGTGTATAAAAAAAGTACTAATTACTAATAAATAAAGTAAGAACAAGAAAGAAATATCTCATGTTTTTTATTTAAAATTTTTGCCAAATTAATTATAATAATGAATAGGTTTGCCAAATTTTGTTTTTGTAATTTTGAGGTTAATTTAACGAGATCAATAAAAAAATGAAAATTACACTTAACAGGATCAATGATGATTTTTTGTTTGAATGTTCTAACGAACAGGGCAATTCAATACTATTGGATAATACAACTTTGCCGGGAGCCAAAGGCGTGTCGCCCATGCAGTCTGTGCTGATGGCGGTTGCCGGATGCAGCGGGATAGATGTCGTTTCTATCCTGAAAAAACAACGCCAGAATATCACCGATTTCAAAGCTGAAGTGGAAGGCGAAAGAGTTCAGGTGGATGAAGCAAAACCTTTCAAATCCATCAAAGTAAAGTTTTTCCTAGAAGGCGAAATCGACCCGAAAAAAGCAAAAAAAGCATCGGAATTATCTTTCGAAAAATATTGTTCTGTTTCTAAAACATTGGAGCCAAATGTTGAGATTTCTTATGAAGTCAGCGTGAATGGAGTAGTAGTTTAAAAATCCGTAAAAACTAAAAAATGAAAATTAAATTAGGAATTATTTTTCCAATTTTTCTTTTAATATTTTTCCAAAGTTGTATTGTAGTTCCTCAAAGAGATTATCAAGGATTTAGTAAGTCTTTGGTTTTTAAGGATAACAAAAAATGGATGATTAATAAAGCCCTTACGGATTTAAATTCTACTGATGCAATAAAATTTAATCAGAACAATTTTGACTTGTTTAATAAGTTAAGTAATGGAAATGCCAAAACGATTATGGATGCGCAAAAAGAGAACTTGATTCCAAACAAAATCGCTTATCATCCAAGTTTAGACGAACTGGAGACTTTGAAAAACTCTACAGATTTTGATTATTTGGTTAATAGTTATACCAAAAATGTGAGGGATGAAATTGCCAATATTGAAACAGAATTGCCATTTCAATACAGTAAAAATGAAGCATTTGTTATTATTGAAGTCTATGATTTGAAATCTTTGAAAAAAATATACTATCAAAAAGTCTCGTCTTCCCAGACTTTAGAAGGAAGAAAATATCCGTCTGAACAAACTCTTCAAGAACAAATCAATAGAAAAAGTTCAGGACCAAATTTTAGCTATTCAGCAAATCAACTGATTTTTGTTAATCAGAAAAAACTTTTAAAAGATATTTCGAAGAATGCTATAAAATAGAAGTAATTCATTCTAATAAAAAACCTTATCAAAATCTGATAAGGTTTTTAGTTTATCGGCTAGAAAGTCTCGGCTGGATCAACTTCGCCACCGTAGAAGTCCATCCTGTTTGATGTGAAGCGCCAACGCCTCGACCATTGTCACCGTGGAAATATTCGAAGAACATAATGTAATCTTTGAAATGTGGGTCTTGATTGAATTTCTCAACGCCACCGTTGAATGCTCTGTTTCCATTTTCATCCTTCAGGAAAATCTTACAAAGTCTGTTGCTGATATCCTTTGAAACTTCATCCAGATTTTTGTATTCTCCGCTTCCTTTTGGATATTCTATTTTTAAAGAATCTCCGAAAAAGAAATCAAAACGCTGTAAACTTTCAACAATCAGAAAATTAATCGGAAACCAAATCGGTCCGCGCCAGTTGCTGTTGCCACCAAACATTCGGCTGTCGCTTTCTGCAGGCGTGTAATAAACCACGTGTTCCTGCCCGTGAACAGTGAATCGGAAAGGATTTTCCTCATAGACTTTAGACATCGCGCGGATTCCGTAATCGCTGAGGAATTCAGATTCGTCAACCAATCTTGTTAAAACTTGGGTCAATCTTGTTTTTCTGAGGATACTCAAAAGGTGTTTATTGCCTTCGCCTTCAACATACCATTGGGAAACGAGTTTGGTCAGGTCTTGCTTATTTTTCAGAACCCATTCCATTCTTTTTTTGAACTCCGGAAGTTTTTCCAAAAGACTGTGTTCCACAACTTCTACTGCAAACATCGGAATCAATCCCACGATGCTCCGAAGTTTCAAATTCACACTGTCTCCATTGGAAAGCTGAAGCAAATCGTAGAAAAAACCATCTTCTTCGTTCCAAAGTCCTTGCTTGCCTTCCCCAATGTTTTCCATTGCTTCGGCGATATAAAGATAATGCTCGAAAAATTTAATCGCCATATCTTCATAAACAGGATTGTACGTTGCCAATTCCATAGCGATACGCATCATATTCAGTGCGTACATTGCCATCCAGCTTGTTCCGTCGGCTTGTTCAAGATGTTCCCCTTCATTGAATTCCATATTGCGGTCAAAGGCGCCAATATTGTCGAGTCCTAAGAATCCGCCTCCGAAAATATTTTTTCCATTGTAGTCTTTCCGGTTGACCCACCATGTGAAATTGAGCAACAGCTTCTGGAAAACACGTTCCAAAAATGCAAGATCAGGTTTGCCGTTGTTTTTTTCATCAATTTTAAAAACCCGGAAGGTTGCCCAGGCATGAACAGGCGGGTTAACGTCATCAAAATTCCATTCGTAAGCCGGAAGCTGACCGTTTGGATGCATATACCATTCTTTTGTCAATGTAATCAATTGATTTTTAGCAAATTCCGAATCAATTACAGAAAAACTCACACAGTGGAACGCCAAATCCCAAGTCGCATACCAAGGATATTCCCACTTGTCTGGCATCGATATAATGTCCTTATTATGAAGATGTTCCCAATTGCTGTTTCTTACAAAGCCTTTTCTTTGGATCGGGAAATTCGGGTCGCCTTTCAGCCATTTTCCAACGTTGTAATGATAAAATTGTTTGTTCCAAAGCAATCCAGCAAAAGCCTGTCTTTGAACATTTTTTTCATCCTCATTCTCAATGTCTTGCTGGATGTTTCCGTAGAAATCATCAGCTTCTTGTTTCCTTCTTGCAACAATTTCATCAAAATCCCAAAACGCATCCTCCATAATATGTGGCGATAATCGGAACTCAAAAACTTTATTGCTATTCGCTTCTATAATCTCTTCACAATGAACAGATGCTTTTGTCCCAGTCTTAGAAGGATTAATAGTATCAAGACCTTTCGTAATGTATTGATTGATTCCGTCTTTGAAAAAACCTTCAGTCTTCGGAAGATTAAATAACCTCGAACGGTTGGTTTCATTCTCACAAAACAACGCATCCACATTTCTGTTTCGGGAATAAAGTTTTTTTATACTAAGACTATTATGATGAATATCAATTTCGCCCCGCTTAGAAAATCCTAGTTTTCCTTTGTAATCATTGTAACCCCATATCCAGTTATTTCTGTACCACACTGTTGGTAAAACTACGATTGGCGCAGCTTTGTTGCTTCTGTTATGAACATCGATTCTGATTAAAAAATCGTCTTCGCCAGCTTTTGCATATTCAATAAAAATATCAAAATATTCATCATTGTCGAAGATTCCTGTGTCAATAAGTTCATATTCTGGGTCTTTGTTGGATCGTTGCGCATTCGTATTGATGAGGTCATCGTACGGAAATGCATTGATTGGGTATTTGTAAACCATCTTCATATAGCTATGAGAAGGTGTATTGTCCAGATAGTAAAAAATCTCCTTGATATCTTCACCGTGATTTCCCTGATAATTACTCAGTCCAAAAAAACGCTCCTTGACTCGGCAGTCATTTTTATTCCAGAAAGAAAGTGCAAAACACATCTGTTGCTTCTCATCCGAGATTCCCGCGATGCCTTCTTCTGCCCACCGGTAAGTCCAGGCTTCCGCCATATCGTGACCAGTAAATCCCCACGCATCACCGTTGGTACTGTAATCTTCGCGTACATTTCCCCATTGGCGGTGGCTCACGTAAGGTCCCCACTTTTTCCAATCCGGATTTTTTAATTTTTCTTCTTCATTCATTTTTCTAATTATTTTCGAGAATAATTATTCTTTTTATTAGGAGCAACACGGTTGTACCTTTGCTAGAACATCCCAACCCGCTGTCCACTATATCTTTCTTGTCATTGCGAACAAAGTGAAGCAATCTGTAGAACTTATCAACAATCGCAATAACAAAAAAGGATGCCGTTCCCATCGGGGCTATGCTGAGGTTTTGTTATTCTTTCAACTAATAAATAATGATTGGTCAATGATAATTGATACTTCTTAGAACCTGAGTTCAATTTTACCCAATAGTTTTTTCTGATCCAAAATATCAATCATTTATCATTTATCACTCATCATCTATAATTTACCCGTTATCCGAGAAACTCTCCAGGCTGGTCATTCCACCATCCACATAGATACTCGCACCTGTAATATAATCCGAATAATCACTCGCCAAAAATACGGCTAAATTTCCAATGTCTTCCGGTTGCCCGATTCTATCATACGGGATTAGCGTCATCAGCGCATCCAGAGATTTTTGACTATCCCAAGCGGATTTGTTGATTGGCGTTTGGATTGCGCCCGGACAAATATTATTCACACGGATTTTTTGTTTCCCATATTCCTGAGCCCATTCCTCGCTTCAGGAATTCCTTAATCGCTTCTCTTGAACAAAGAAATTGTCCGGTCAGATTCACATCAATAACCTTTTGCCATTGAGCAAGGGTCATTTCTACAAATGGTGCATCTTGTTGTAAACCTGCGTTATTAATAAGAATATCTACAGTTCCGTATTTATCAATAGTCGTTTGGAACATTGCCAAAACTTGGTCTTCCTTACTCACATCACATTGGATGATAAAGCCTTCCCCTCCGTTTTCTTCAATGGTTTTAAGCGTTTCTTCCGCTTCCGGACGAGAATGTTCGGATGAATGATTCACGATAACAATTGCACCGGATTTTGCCAAACTGATAGCAATTCCTTTTCCTATTCCACTGCTAGAGCCGGTAACAATGGCAACTTGTTTATTTAGAGCCTGTTTAAAAATTAAATTAGAAAAATTCGTATGGCGTTTATTTTATAAAATAATCTTATAAAAAAACTGATTGTCAGTTGTTTATGTTGTTTATTTTCCGTAACTTGTTGGTTACTAATCAATTAAATTACAGTGAAAAATTACTCGACAAACATTTCTGACAATCAGTGGCAATTTATAAAAAAAACTTTGAACCTCAATGACAGAAAGCGAAAATATGATTTAAGAACCATTTGGAACGCCATAATGTATTTGGTGAAAACCGGTTGCCAATGGAGGATGTTGCCTGGTGATTTTCCGAAATGGGAATTGGTCTAT
>NZ_FTPU01000066.1 GCF_900108115.1 Epilithonimonas bovis DSM 19482 | reverse complement strand
ACTTTCTTTAAACATTTCCTTGAGCAAAAGCATTCCTGCTATTTTGCGAACCGCAATAGAGGGTCTTCCTTCTTTTGAAAATAAACCCTCGAACTCAGCTTCTATTTTATCCCAAGAAATCTCATGCGCTAATTTTACAAGTGGATGATCCATATTAATAAGCTCGGTAAGTCTGGTCTTGAATAAATTTTGCTGTAAATCCTGTTTTATTTTTCCTAACATTTTGCCACTTTTTATACCCTAAAAATACGATTTTCTGCAATTTTATACAACATTTTTAAGCGAAATTTGATAATAAAATATTGAATATCAAATCGTTGTATTTATTTTAAGGAATGACTAAATAGTGGGTTTTGTTAAGGAACGACTAATTAATTTTCTAATGTTTTACTATCACACATAAAAAAATCCCAACGTTTGTCAGGATTATATATATCAACGGCTCCGCGGAAGGGAGTGACGCTAAAGTTTAGTTAGCTGCGGTGTTGTTATTTGTACAGCATAGGTTCTGTAATTCCTTGTTTTTTTAAAACTTCTTTATTCATTTCAAAGTGCATTATTGTCATATTATTGTAATAATCTTTGAATGTTGGTAAATCATATCCCGCTCTTAATTTTTCTATATTTAAAGTATCAATTAAGCCATTGCGAGGAACTGCCTGACCATTTGAATTATATGTAACCTGAGAGCCAAATCTTTGCTTTTGATTTGTATTTACTGCAACTCGATCCTCCAACATTGCATATTCATTTCTTTTTGCATTTTTAATTTCAATTTGTTTCTTAAGCTCTTGCAACATCTGTTTCTGAAACTCAATGTCATTATCTGCGTGTTGAATTGGAAGCCAGAATTTTGTTGTGTTGTCTTTTCCAACTTCATTAAATCCTAAATAACCATATTTGTAAAATAGTTTTTTTATTCTTGATTGGTTATCATTACTCACACTATCTCTCTTTGCTAAAAAAAATTCCCATGCTTTTTGTTGTCCATATTTTTTAAATAGATCTTCAGAAGGGATTCCAGCATATTTTTGGTCAATTTTCTCAATATAATCCAATTCGGATATTATTTTGTTTCTTTTGTTTTCACTGATTTTTTTATTTGAATTACAGCTCATAAAAAGAAGAACCAGTAAGATTGTAAAATATTTCATTTTTGGTTTTTTTTGGTAACATTGCAGCTAAAGGAAAAAGTGTCGGCGGAGGCGGGCTGAATTGAACGGGAAGTTCAAGCTCTGTCAAATACAACTTCTGTTTTTCCAACAACCAAATTACTAATTCTTTTTTGTTTGCCTTACGGTTTCCCATCATCCACAAAAATCCCAACTCTAGTTAGGATTTTACTTGGGTTCTTTTATACCACCCGGGTTTTCATTGTTGGCTTTCCAGCCCAACGAAAACCTGGTAATTAGTGGCTGGCGTTTTAGTTGTTCGCTAAATTAGTTCTGAAATAGACCATTAAAGCGTTTTTAAATTCTGTTTCTCTGTTCTCAATGTCTGTCTTTATCCAATCATTATTTGGATAGTTTGAAAGGTCTGTAACTGTTGCGATACTTGATACTCTATATTTCTGTTTTTTAATTCCAAAGTAACCGTTTCCTGCTTGTATGTTTAATTTCTTTTCAAATACAGTCTTGTTCCCAAATCTGTCTAAACACAAATCTGCATCAGTTTTTGTCCAACCGTTGTAATTTGTGTCTTGCCATTTTTTAGGAAAAATATGTTCAATATCAAATGTACTTGGAATAAGTTCAGTTTGATTAGGATTTAAGTAAGCATAAAGTAAAAGTAATGCTCTTGAAATTCTTGATGAAGAATGTCCATCAATTTGTTGGTTCAAAAGCTCTTCGTTAAGTGAAAATTTATATTGAAGTTCATTGTTTGTGTTTAATGAAATACAAGAATTGTAAATATCGTCTTTAATTGCGTTTACAGAAGGTTGGTCAATAAATTTTGCAAATAAAAAAGCAATTAATTTTTGCAACATATTTTCAAAGTCAGTTTCAAAAGTTTGACTGTCTTTGTTTTTCATGAAAAATACACTCGTGGCATATTTCCAAAATTCATTCGGATAACAACTTAAACAATGTAAATGTATTTTTGCTTTTGTAGAGATTGAATATGTGTAATCAATTTCTGGTTCGGTTTCAGTATTGATAAACCTCCAAAAGTACGCCAACTCCATTAGTTCACTAATTAGATTTGTGTCTTTCAAGCGTTCATATTTATTGTCAGCATAAAATTTACGTAAACCAACTTCTTTGGTTTTATCGCCTTTTCTTGCTCTCAAAATATGAGTGTAATAACGAAAAATATCATCAATTGAAAAATTACCTTGTTTGCAAATTTGAGTTAGTTCTTTCCAAGTTTCTGTAAATTCTTTTCTCTTATCTTCTGTGTTGCAATTACGATAAATCTGTGCTTTAAATATATCAGAGTCAGCTAATGGCATTCCTCTATCGTTAAGTGTTGAGAAGATTGTTAATGCTGTGTCTTGTGCATCACATTCTATTGGTAGAATAATACATTTTTGTAAAATTGTAACACAAAGCTCTTTCCATTGCATTGGATTAAGCGTAGCATATTCATCACATTTTTCTTTGAAAAACTTATAGTTTCTTGAATAATTGTCTGTTCTATCTTGTAAAACAATCCCTGTTTGTAAAATTTTATGAAAAGTTTCGTTGTCTTCTTCGGTTGCTACTTCGGAAACAATATGAATTTTTGTTTTGTCAGTTACCTTTTGAGAAATTGGATTAATGTCCCAAATGCAAGGTGCGAGTTGGTTTTTCAAACCAATTACATCTTCATCTTCAACCATATCATCAAGTTTCTTGAAAAATGACCTTAACAATAACATAAAAGAAGTAATACGCTGTTGTCCGTCAATTATTTCTTGGTTTTTGTCTTCATTTACATAAGAAACGATTGTACCTAAAAAATAATCTGCACCATTTTTAGCGTCTGTTTGGGCAAAATTTTCAATATCATTCCAAAGAGTTTCGCACTTTTCGATGTTCCATTTATAAGGTCTTTGGTAGTCAGGAATTACAAATTTTCTATTTTGCATTTCACTGAATAATTTTCCAACTGTCTTTTTACTTACGTGTAAATCTGCCATATTTTTTAGTTCTTTTTGTTGATTTAAGGTTGTTGTGTTGGTTGGTTAGATACGCTTGCCCACTAACACCCAAATATACCCAATCCCCACAATACTTCTTTACGGGAAACCATAATCTATAAAAAATCCCAACTCGTTAGGATTTTACGATTGGTTTCTTTTATTCTATCCAGGTTTTCATTGTGGGCTTTCCAAGCCCAACGAAAAACTGGTTATTATCTGCAGTATTTTTAGATTCTACCTTCAATTGTTCCAATAAAGTTTACAAGTGAAATTGTCGCAACAGAACACAATGAAGAATCTCTTTTTGTTGCAGTTCGTTTATGAGTTAATTCATTAGCCAAATCTAAAGTTGATTTAGCATACTTTCGTAATTTTTCATTAGAAGATCCAGAAAGTTCAACTGCAATATATGATTCTAACATTCTTTTTGCATCAGTTTTACTAATTGTTGTTTCATCAAGTGAAGGGTGCTTTTCGGGATTATAAACAGCTTGAGCTAATGTAATTATAGTTTCTCTACATAATAATCCAACGATTTGGAACTGTTCTTCTGTACTAGCTTCTTTGTGTTTCAAATTTATTTGAATCAATGATCTTTCAATTCTTTCCCAGCCTCTTAAATCAACAGTAACTGCAATTAATTT
Organism: Epilithonimonas bovis DSM 19482; assembly: GCF_900108115.1. Classification (GTDB taxonomy): domain Bacteria; phylum Bacteroidota; class Bacteroidia; order Flavobacteriales; family Weeksellaceae; genus Epilithonimonas; species Epilithonimonas bovis. The sequence goes on along the minus strand of NZ_FTPU01000066.1, from coordinate 3,038 downwards.
AGGTTGTTCTGTTTCTGCTAAAATCTGTTGTAGTGAAGAATAAAGTTCTCTAATAAAAGTTCTTCTTTCTTGATAAGTTTTAAATTCTGAACTCCACTTTCCATACCAAGCCCACAAATCTGCAAATGGATTTGGATTTTGAATATTTAGTCTTTCCAGTGTTTTATTTACAGAAGAGAATTTTCTTTTATATTCTTCATCAACTTCCTGTATTCTTTGACCACCTGTTGATACTGAAATCATTGTATTATTTAAAAAATCAATATCTTTTAAAAGATTTTCTTTTGTATTTAATCCAGCAATATTATCCCATTCTACTTTATTTTCTGCAATAGGAATAATTCTCACATTAGAAATATTTTCACTTTCATAGTGTCTTGTAGCAACTTCAAATCGTTCTAACAAATCGGACTCAATTTTTTCAATTTCATTTCTAATTTTGACAAAATTTGCAACTCCAATTTTTAAAAATATTGTATAAAAATATATTCCACCATTCCAATTGTCATAACCAGATTCTTCTATTCCAATATCGGAAGAATTCAAAATTTCAAAAAGTTGATTTTCATCATCAGCTTTTAAAAGTTGTTTTACCGTTAGTAATATGGATTTTAATTCTTCAGATGTATTTAGCATAATGTTGGATAAATATTGCACTTAACCCCAAATATACCCAAACACTTATAAATCTTCCTTACGGTTTTCCTTAAAAACAAAAAATTCCAACATCGTCAGGATATTATGCTTGGCTTCTTTATACAACAAGTGTTTTTATTCTAAACTTTTCTGGGCCAACGAAAATCTTGTTATTACCTGCAGTAATATTTATCTAATTAAACCTTGATATTTATTTTTTATCATTTTTGCATTTGGATTATATTTTTCAATAAGCGATTCTACAATTATTTCTTGCGAAAGATTGCATTTTGGACCTAAAGTGATTTCCATTTTCTCAAATGCATTCTGTTTAATTGGTAAATAATAATTTTCTATTGGTGCTGGAATATTTTCGTACATTATTCTGACAAAATCATTAAATGGATTGATTCTATTGTTATTTAAATCTTGAGTTGGAAGAACGATTAGCTTAAATCTGACTTCCTTTTGAAATTCCCAAATTCTAGATTTGTATTTTCCAATTATACCTGTTTCAAATTTATATTGTTCACCATCAAGATTAAAAAGTTTAGGCTTGAGAAATGACTCATCATCAGTATATTCAACTTCCAAAAAATGATTTTTAAAAGGCAATATCCAATATTTATCATTAAAACATTCGCTTTCAGGAACTAATGAATTCATAATATTTTGATTTTCGCGAACATAAAAATCATTCGTAGTTTTAAAATTATAAACTTCGAAAATATCTCTTGGTAGTTTGATCCTTACTCCCTGCATATTTGGAGTGTACATATTCCAAAATGCTAAGTTTTCTTCCTCATTTTTAGTCCAGCATGATATTAATGTATGTGATGACAAATTAATATTATTTTCATCTGAAAATTCAGTTTCATTAACATCATCTACATTTTTTAGACTATTAAATCTGATGTTTTTGTTTTTTAATATTATTGCTAGAGTATCAAGAGAAGTGTAGTGAAAAATAAAATCGTTCATTAAGCGTAATTTTTATATAAAGATATCCGACCTATATTTTTGTATTTTAAATGAAACGTCGTTTATAATTTTTATGCTTTGTTCTATAAACTCATTATTGACCTCAATCAATGAACTTATTTCATCTATATTTCCTTCATCAAAAAATGCTTCATCAATTGCCTTGATTTTTATATTAATTTTTCTATCTGACTTTTCAAAAAGTTGATCGTAACTTCGACCTTTTCCGTGTTTCAAAACGTTGACAATTAATTGCAGTTCTATGAAGTTTTCAAGCAATTCATTTTCGTTATTTTCTTTTAAAATATTTTTAGTTTCTTCAAATCCATTTTTACATTCTAACCTTTCTTGCAGTAGAGCTTCATAATAGGAAAAAACACCAATAAAGAAAAATGTCTTTTGCAAATTAATCATCTGCAAATTTTTGACGTGATTTGTTGCTCCACTTGTTTCTAATTCTTTAAGAATTTTATTTTCTATTTCTTCAAGTGTGTTTTGCAAAAAAGCACTACTTCGTAAAATCAATTCTGAAAAACTATGCATAATAAGATTTATAATTAAACAATCTATTTTTAGGGAAAGCTATTTTGCACCATCTCGCCTAACACCCAAATATACCCAATCCCTCTCAATCCTCATTACGGTTATCCATAATCCTCAAAAAAATCCCAATCGACAGCACGCCGTAGGTGTGCCCTGTTAATAGCCCCCGGTGCCAAGCGGTGTAAAAAGAAACACCCAACCCCAAAATTTTGGCGTATCTATTTGACCAAAATCGTGACAAAATCCCTCTCCCCAACCATCTTCTGCCTACAAAAAAATCCCAACACCGTCAGGATTTACTAGCTTTGATTTTATCAGTTCAACAGGCTTTTCATTCTTTGTCTTTAAAGCCCAACGACCCGAGGCTCTACCGAACGGAGCGAAGCTAAAACCTGGTTGTTATACGTAGACTTTTAATCATACTATCATTACCCTACACATTCCTTAGGAATGTCATCTGTGTAGACTATCACAGACACCCGCAACACCGCACACCGTAGGTGTGCCCTGTCAATAACCTCCGGTGCCAACCGAGGGTAAAATAAACCACCTAACCCACAAAGATTTTGGCGCGTATTTTTGACCAAAAATCATGACAAAATCTATCACTGCTGCCTTTTTCTATCCAAACAAAAACCTCTCTCAAATCGCTTTAAAAGAGGTCGTTTTTTATAGTTGATCATGATATTTTATCAGAAATAGGGAGTTGTGCAACGGTTACAATGTTATCTGCAGTTTCTTTTATACAATTTTATTATCAAAAAAAATTTCATTTACGTAATTAAAAATTATGAATATCCGTAATTACACATAATTTCGTATATTTACTTATAATTTAATTAGTTAGATGAATATATTTAGTTTTACAACGCATTTTG
>NZ_FTPU01000035.1 GCF_900108115.1 Epilithonimonas bovis DSM 19482 | reverse complement strand
TTACAAACTAAATCGAAGATATTTCGGAGACAAACTATTCGAAAGGCTCATTATTGCTAATATTACAGCAGTATGATTAAAAACGGATATACATAAAAAGAATAAAGCTATCCTTAAATTTCATGGCTATGTTTATTAGTTAATTTGCAATCATTCTACGTAAAAAAAAAATTTATAAATCTAACCGGCTCAATTATCACATATCATTATCGTTTGGTTTTCATTAGGGTATAATGCTTTTTTCTTTCTTCCGTTTTCAACATCTTTTTTATACCGCGCTAATTAATACACAAAAAAAGCAGCACTACGGCTGCTTTGTATCTGTTTGCTGATCTACAGACTCAGTAACTCTTTCAGATGGCGGTCGACCTGATCCAGGTAGCCCTTATCCATACCAAACAGCCCCAGGTGCCCCCAGATCGTTTTCAGCGGGCGAAATTCACTATTGGGAATCAGCTCCTGTTCTAAGCGGCAGTCTTCTTCTATAAAAAACATATCGTGATCAATCGGCATCACAAAGACTTTGGCTTTTACACGCCCCAGTGCCGCGGCTAAATCACCACCGGTATTTCTGCTGACATCGCCACGCTGCCATTTCCAGGCACAGGTTTGCAGTACATTGGGATCCATGACCGCGAAATACTCTTCGGTAAAACCTTTGGCAAAAGCTTCCGCGGTATCAAAGCCAAGTGCCTGATAGGCTTTTTGACGGAACATCTCTGGAGAATAGCCCATTACGTTCCAAAGATTCCCCTGGCGTTTGAGCGCCGGCACCATCTCTGCCTGATCATAAAAACCATCCTTGAAATGAGGATCAGACGAAATAGTATCCATCAGGGTCTGGGTAAAAATAAAGTCGTGTTCACTGTTTTTAGCATACCCGGCAATAGGTGCTGCCTTTCTCATAAAATCCGGGTAGCGCACGATCCACTCATAGGTCTGCTGGGCACCCATTGATCCGCCTACGACCAGTTCCAGCTGGGTAATGCCAAAGTGCGCTGTCAGCAATTGGTATTGTGCTTTGACATCATCCTCGATCCTTACTTTTGGGAAATGCCCTCCACTGATGGGTTCCGGGGCGTTGTTGGCTGAAGTGGAAAGGCCATTACCAATCTGGTTCACCAGCACGATAAAATACCTGGACGGATCCAGTGCCCGTCCTTCCCCAATGCCATATCCTGGTCGTGCCGCTGTACCATGTCGGGATCAGAATAGCATTGCTTTTATCCTGGTTGAGTGTGCCCCGTGTTTTTACGGCGAGCTCCAGATTAGGGATGGTCGTGCCTTCGCTGAGTTGAAATGCGCCCAGCGAAATCAGCTCATAGTTGCCGTGATTCTCTCCGGTGTAAAATGTGTTTCCTGTATTCATATTCAGATATTTATTGTTCTTAGGTGTCGTAAGCTATTTTCATATCACCAAATATCCTTTGTTAAAGAATATCTGATTATTTTTAATTCTCTCAGATGATCCGGATTACGCAGATTCTGAAATTTGGATCCATACTCACAAAATTTTTATCTCTGTTATAAAAATAACAAAAAAAATGAACCAGCGTGTATTTTGTTCATAACCTGAGAATCATGTGAATCTCAGGGGCTTTCTAAAGCTTTAAGAGATCCTTGTATTGATTAATTTTTGACTCAGAATAACCCGGATCGAATAGATCGGGGCTAATTGGTTGCAACAATTTGCAGAAGGTGTTATTTCACTTTACAGTCTGCTGGTGCGTTAATGGGATTACACCGAGCCGTTTCACCTCCAGGGAGTTCCACAAAATAAGGCGTTCCGTAGGTATTGCCCGGTCTGAAAAAGTCGGTAGAGATAATCTGCGCACCACTCCTGAAGGCGGCCTCTTTTCTTGCAGGATTATTGACTTTGGCTTCATAAGTCTCAATATCAGAGCGCGACCGGACCAGATAACCTTCTTTTACAGCTTTCCGTATCTCATTTTGTCGTACAATGGCATTATCATACAACAGAAAGGCGGCATAATCTTTCCCTGGTTCTGACTGTAGAAACATCATTCTTCCTTCCAGTTGTGGATGTCCCTCAAGATAAGCTGATTCTCCAGATTTCATACCTGCGGAGCCGGGCAACAAAACGAATATAAACTTACCCAAAGATGCATTAACAGTCGGCCAGTTTTGATGCAAAACGGCTTGATTAAGACTTTTATAATTTCCTTTAACGTCATCTGGTGTAATGATTTTTTGTCGTCCCAAAATACTGAGAATCTCTTGATCAAGATCTTCATAAGCCTTGCTGTCAAATGGCAATACCTGGCTGGAGTTGGGAAATATCGGGATGGCCATATCTTTGGCTTCGATCTGGATATAAACCGGAATATGCTTAGGATGGGCATCCGACCAGGTTTTGAGCGCAGTAAGGGCTTTTTTGAGGGTGGTATAATGAGTTCTGAAATCTATATCTGCAATATGTAATACCTTGAAACCTGGTTGATCCATTCCATCTGTAGAGAATGGATAGAGGTCGGTAATGCCCTGTTTTTTAAGAAGCTCATAAGATGCCGGTTTTGTAAAACGATTTCCCGTAGGATCATAATAGACGTCGATCTCCAGATTTCTAAGTCCGGCATTTAGCTGCTCATCAAAATCGGGATGGTTATAGTTAAGGGCTTCTGTAAAATCCATACCGTTAGGATGGTATTCCTGAAACTTCGCTTTTTCATCTGCCGGCATCTTATCCAGAAAACTGCCTTTGTATTGATTAAAAATATCCGAAGCCATTTTGAGAACTTTTGGATCTACAGGTTTTGCATAGGAGTTATGCGTTCCAAGTACCTGAATCTGATTGATTTTTAACCCCTTAGGATAATTGCTGAATTCTTTTTTGGTTTGTGTAAAAAAGCTGAATGGCATTAGCACAGCCATTATAATATGGTTTTTTGAAAATTGCATAATATTAAAATAAATTAAGTGAAACACCGACTTGACCCCTGAATCATGTGTAAGAGATACTTTCTGTTCTGGCCTGTGTGCCGTGGTAAAAACGATTGGGCTCATTAAAGATGTTATTCATCTCTATAAAAGCACGTACTTTTTTTGAAAAAGCATAGGAAGCCGTGGCATCCAGCGTAAAGTTTTTATCAAACCACTGGTAGTGGTCCGGACCGGCCAGAGAGCGGATGGCATTCAGGTAATTGCCTTTATAATTGCCAGCCACGCGGATCATCAGCTGGTTGGTCTCATAAAAAAGACTGATGTTGAAGATGTGTTTGGCCTGCTTGGGAAGTGATGAGTCGATTGTGCTGGCCTCTACCCCATTGGTATATACCGGGATTTTGGTACCGGAATCTACATATGTGTAATTGCCCTCTATACCAAAATACTGCAGAAAGCCAGGCAGTGCTGTAAAACGTTTGCTGATATTGGCTTCTAAACCGAAGATCCAGCCATCCTGAAGATTTTTGGGAGAGTTCTTTAGGTAGTTGACCCCGTTGCGCTGTTCAAAAGTCTGATCCTGATAATGATATTAGATAAACTTTTATAGAAACTCCCCAGAGAGATAATTCCCAGGTTTGAGAAATACTTCTCAAACATTAGGTCAAAATTTGTGGCATAGGTCGGCTTTAATTCTGCATTACCCTAGGTAATGGTTTGTAGAGCATCATTAATTTGTAATCCGGGATTCAGATCTCCAAAATCCGGCCGAGCAAAAGATCTGTTAAACGCTGCCCTGATGATGGTATTATGATTCAGGCTGTATTTTAAATTCACCATCGGCAAAAAGGCATTATACCGGTTTTCTTTTTCTACCGGTTCCGTAGAGATTGTATTGCCATTTTGCACAATACTGTTGCCCTTAAAATTGGTAACATTATATTCATTCCGGAATCCGCCAATAATATTGAAGTGTTCTCCCAGACGAAAAGTCCCCATAATATAAGAAGCATATACATTTTCTGTACCTGAGTAAGATGCTGCAATATTGCTTGGTGTATTAGCCCCCTGAACATTGTATAAACCATTGGTGCTGATGTAATCTGCCGTAAACATCTGATCGATCTGGCCATTGGTAATCTGGTTGATCAATACATTGTTGTAAGGGTTATGAAGAGGATTTAGAAATCCGCCGTTGTAAGGGAAACCTTCGGTCTGCAGCTGGTTTAGATAGACCAATGGCTTAGAACCCGGAATCCCCAGCAATGCTGATGGCATCCAGACATAGATAGCTGAATTGAATTCTTTGGCTTTGTCTATAAATTTGCCACCGGCTTTAAAATTAACATGATCATTGAGTTTGAAATCAAAATTGAACTGCGCACGATAATCTCTTTCAGTATTCTTATTTCTGCTGATAATAGTCTGATAAAGATATGTTTTGGAAGCATCCATATCATTGAGATTATGTGGCAATACAACATCCGGGCTGTCGCCAGTATGATCGGGAGCATCCATGGCGAGATATTTTATGCCATCTGCAGATAGATTGCCATAGGTCATATTCTGACGAAAGGTTACAATCGGGTAACCCCGCTCACTGTCCGGCAGATTCTTCGGTGAATTGAACTCGAAGCCTGACCTGGATTTAATAAGCGCCCAATCCATTTTTAACTTACCAGTCAGCTGATGCTCTCCACCAAAATTGAGTGAATATAAGTCAGTAAGATAATCGGCATGCCTGGCCTGTAACTGAACATTTTTTGTATTGATATTGAAATAAGTTTCCCTAACTTTTTGCTGATCCAGATATTGGCTGTACAAGCCTTTGAAATAGATTTTATTTTTGGAATTAAACTCGTATTCTAAAGCGCCGTTGAAGCCTAAGGTTCTTCTCTCTGCAATATAATCTCTGAGCTGAAGCTGATTGATACCAAATGATTTGGTGTAGTTCTGATTGTTAAAATCATATACCATCTGAAAATTATCAATGCCGGTATCCCGGTTCCAGATTACCGCAGAGCTTATAAATTTAAACTTGTCCGTAATTTTGTTACCATACACAACAGAGGCATTATAACTAGGTGATTGAGATTGGTTAACGTAGCCTCCTGCAGCATTTACAGAAAGAGTTTCCTTATTTACAGCTGTCTTGGTGATAAAATCAATTGTCCCGCCTATGGCATTACCATCCATATCCGGAGTAAGTGACTTTGAAAGTTTTACATACTGGATTAATTCTGAAGGAAAAATATCCATCTGCAAACCTCTGTTAGCATAATCACCACTCGCGCTGGGCATCCTATTGCCGTTAAGGGTGCTGGAGCTCCATTGGATTGGGGTGCCTCGTACGGCAGCAAAGCGGCCTTCGCCCATATCCCGTTCTATACTAACTGCCGGCAGTCGTTGGATAGCTTCAGCAGCATTTCTGTCCGGTAGCTTGCCAATAGCATCTGCGGCAAGAACATCGGCAATTGTAACCCAAAAAAGAAAATTAATTTGTGTGGGTAAGATCGTCAAGATATTTTCTTACATCAATCCATTGGTAATACGGATAACTTTTGGTATTAATCGGGATATTGACCTCGTTTTCATTCAGGAGAACCTTGACCAAAACGTCATTTTTTTTGTTTTTATAAAAAATCATCTGAAGGTTGGCAGCCATTGGAGCGGCCTGAAATGCATTCCAGACTTTATAGACCTCTTTTGGATTAACTTCCGCCTTGTCCAATCCGTCTACTTTCATAAAAGCTAATAATGGCGCAATATTGTCGTCGTGTCCGAACCTGAGCGACGCTCCGCTTTTGTTGTTACGGATATAATCATCAGCCTCTTCTAGAATATTTTTCACTAGAGGGATTGCGTTGTTTATCACCAATCCTTTTGTTAACGGAGAGGGACCATCCTTAATGTAGGTATTATAATTTGCCGATTGGTAGATATTGAATAATTCATCTTTTGTAAAAAGGTCGTAGAAAGATATATCTGTTTCCAAATTCTGCATATCGCTGGCAATCCAATACAATGACTCCATTACTTTTTCAGGATTTACATTTTGGGAAACGTAATTATCATTATTAAAGATATTTTTGGTAAATCTATCGGAATGCAACGCTTCTTTTTTAAGTTTTTTCTTTTCTTCCTGCCACGCGTTAACCTGATTTACTATATCTATTGATTCCTTAGTATGATGATGCAGATAGGCCATATATTTATCGGAAGATTCTATGCTGATGTTTAGTTTGGGATTATTAGCTGTCAGTTCATTGGTAAAATAAGCCATACTGATGATACATCTGGGAACAACAGTGGATTTTGCTGTCACAATAGCTTTATCTCCGAAAACTTCCGGGTTATTTCTGAACATCCGCTCAGAGATCTGTTTGTGTTGTCGAGCTCCTAATTCAGTAAGATCTCCATTGTGACCTTCTGCCATTTTCCAAATCGACTCCAGTCGCTGTAGCGCTGATTTTCCATTTTCTGTGAGGGCGTTGTGATCATTGGCCTTTTTTAGAATGTCCATGACACCGGAAAAATCTTTGTCACTGATAAGCCATCTTGAGCCGTGTCTTCCATAATGGCTGATATAAAACGGCTGATAGCCAGTGGGAACGGCTGTCAATTTTTTTGTCGGAGTTGGGTAAGCATAATATACGCCGCCGGTCTGATTTATATTGGATAGAATTTCTTCTTTTGTGGTTTGCCCTTGATACAAAAAAGTTGCTGCAAGGAATAGAATAAAAATTGATTTCTTCATTGTAAACTTAATTTTTTAGGTCTGCTAAAACGGTCTTATGATTAATTACGCAGAACTAACAAAATCGTCAACCTTAAAGAAGTTTTTTTATGAAAATCAATATGAAAAAAAACAGGTGTATGTTTGTTTTAAGAATATTCAATACTTTATTAACGTGCTTGGCTACAGCATTTTTAGAAATACTACTCTCCTTTGCAATTTCAGAATAACTAAGCCCATCAATTTTATGTTTAAGAAAAAATGACTTACTTTTTTCAGGAATTAATTTTAGTAATTTTTGTGCCTGCTCAGAATAGGATCGGAATTCATCCTCATCATATTCATCTTTCACAATGCTAAGGTGCGTTTCTTCTTTGAAATCTGAGAATGACAACTTATTTCGTCTGTAAAAATTGGCAACTTCCTGCTTTGCAGTTTTAAAAATAATGGCTTCCTTATTCTTATCCAGTTGATCCCTGTGCTTCCAAAGATGAACGAAAATATCCTGAACCACATCTTCAATATCGTCCTGTCCGTGAATATACTTTTTCACGAAGAAGAAAATCTGATGCTTGTATTCAGCATATAATATTTTAAACTGAGAATGCACTTGGAGACTATATTTTGAGGTCTATATATAGACGAAGCTTTCAAATATATCAAAAATTAGCAGTCAGCAATAAAAAAAAATAAATCTCTAAAAATCAATAATTTAAAATAAAAACCCTTTGAATTTGTATTCCCGTTATTAGAAGTGGCGGGTGATGCAGCCATCAATCGCTCTTCGGCAAGATGCCTGCTAAGACTGAGTTTGATAAGCATCGCAAACTGGATGCAAAAACTAAGAGTATAAATAATCCTCATAATTTCTCGGTCTAAGACATGCACATAAGTCATGAGGGTAAATGAGAGCATCATCACCAATGCAAAACATAAAAACTGAAAATAAAGGGTATGAAAACTATAATTATTATCTTTCCTTTGCCTGAAACTGAAAATAGTAAAAACCAGATAGGCACCCCAATAAACAGGATAGAATCTAAATATCCATAAGTAAACGTTACCAAAAACAGCAGATCCTTTTGTTAAAAAAACCGTTATACTGAACAGAAAAGCAATTAAAAAAGGAATGAAATGCAACCACTGCCTTTTTCCTAAAGGAATATTGAGCATCTGACGGCTAGCCAAGTACAGGAGTGGCCCTTTTATAAAACGAAAACTGCTGGGATACTTATCGATATATGAAGTAGAATTGAAAAATATGAACACCACATACTCTGAAATAAAATCCAGCATGATGATAAAAATATAGGTTATTAGATAATAATTGCCCTTTATTTTACTGTTCTTAATTAGAAAAAAGGAAATTATTGCTTCTAAAATAACGGCGATAAAAGTCCCGGAAAATTCCATAACATATTTTTAATTTGGCAGGTGAATTATTATTTTTTTACCATGCAACTAATTAAAAATCTATTAATTGATCCTGTATTAATATAATAAAATATTAACACAGAGATTGCCGCAAAAGAAATAGTTCATAATCAAAATGATACAGCGACCCGAATCATAGACGAAATTTTCAAAACCATTCTTAAGGAAACTAGTGTTACCTGAAGGTCTGTCTATAAAAAATGTCTCCGCAAACTAAATAGATATTAAAGTAATAGAATAAAAGCTTCAAAAAAAAAATTATCCGTTAGCCTTAATGGATAATTTATATATAGTGCATGAATGCATAAAAGAGATATTATCAAATTGATAAAACAAAATGAAATTATTAATCTAAGGCTACTTTCAACCATGAGTTTCATAAAGTTCCAGCAATTTATTCTTTGAGGTATCGCTTGAGGTAAGGTGCGGTAACACTGCTCTTGTTAGTCATAAACTCCTGCGGTGTACCGGCCGCTACCAGGCGGCCGCCATGGCTACCGGCACCGGGGCCAATCTCTATCACCCAGTCGCTTTGGGCAATAATCTGCAGATCATGCTCTACCACAATCACAGTACTCCCCGCTTCTGCCAGATTTTTGAGTTGGCGTAAGAGGCGGTCTGTATCTGCCGGATGCAGACCGGTCGTTGGCTCATCCAGGACGTACATTGTACCGCTGTGCTGGGTTTTCTGCAGCTCGGTTACCAATTTTATGCGCTGGGCTTCGCCACCGGACAGTTCGGTGGCTGGCTGACCGAGCTTGAGGTAAGCCAGCCCCAGATCCGCTGCTACATTGAGGCCCCGCGCTATTGCAGGATCATCCTCAAAAAATACCAGTGCCTCCTCTACTGTCATATCCAGCACTTCGGCAATGTTTTTTTCTTTATAACCAACTTCTAGAACTTTGGGATTATACCTGCTGCCGTGACATTCCGGGCATGGTGTGTAAACGCTTGGCAGAAACAGTAGCTCTACCATCACCTGGCCTTCGCCTTTGCAGCGCGGGCACCGCCCTTTAGCCACGTTAAAAGAGAACCAGCCAGCATCGTAGCGGCGCTTACGGGCTTCGGGAGTGGCAGCAAAGCGTTTCCTTATGCTGTCAAAAATACCACTGTAGGTGGCAAAGTTGGATCGTGGTGTACGGCCGATAGGTTTCTGGTCTATGGGAACCAGGCGCTTGATCAATTGTCGGCCTTCTGTGATATTGCCGGCCACCGGTTGCTGCTCCTCCATCAGGAGCGTATCTGTATCGTCGTTATCATCCGTATCGGCTGAGGCTTTCAGTTTGTCATTTAAAAGTGTTACCAATGCCTGGCTCACAAGACTGCTTTTGCCCGAACCAGATACGCCGGTAACACTCGTGAGAACACCTAAAGGAAATGCAACATTGATATCCTGCAGGTTATTATGGGAAACATGTTCTAGCTTCAGCCAGCCATCTGCCATGCGGGGCTGGCTGTTGAGCAGATGTGGTACATCATAGAGATACCTGCGAGTCACCGAATTTTTGACACCTGCGAGCCCTTCTGCAACACCGCTGTATAGAATTTCACCACCATGCTGCCCGGCGCCGGGACCCACATCCACAATCCAGTCGGCGTGACGGATAACATCAGTCTCATGTTCTACGACAAGAATGGAGTTACCTCCGGCTTTCAGCTGATCCAGGGCCTTCAGCAAAGCTGCCGTATCAGCGGGATGCAAGCCCGCCGAAGGCTCGTCGAGTACGTAGACAACCCCAAAAAGATTAGAGCGGATCTGCGTTGCCAACCGCAAGCGCTGAAGCTCGCCGGGCGATAAAGACGGTGTACTGCGCTCAAGGCTAAGGTACCCAAGGCCAAGATCTATCATCAATTGCATCCTGGAGGCCAGGTCGGCGGCAATACGCTGCTTGACGACAGCACGCTCGGGCGCTTTTGAAGTATCCTGAGAAGCAGTCTTCTGCGCATCCTGTTTAAAAATAACAAGTAACTCTTCAACAGGTATGGCAGAAAGTTCGGTAATGTCCATGCCATGGTATGATACGGCAAGAGCCTCCCGGCGGAGCCTCTTCCCGTGACACAGGGGGCATACTTCGCTAACCATAAAGCGGCTGACCTTTTTTTTCATCAGCTGGCTTTGGGTGCCGGCAAAGGTCTGCATGATATAACGCTTAGCACCTGTGAAGGACCCCATATAAGCCGGCTTACGGTTTTCGGCAATGGCTGTTGGTACTTCTTCGGGCGATAATCGCGGATAGACCGGTACCGTAGGCTGCTCATTGGTATAGAGGATAAAATCACGCTGTTTTTTTGGGAGCTCTTTCCATGGGATATCCACATTGTAACCGAGCGAAATGAGAATATCCCGAAGGTTCTGCCCCTGCCATGCAGTTGGCCATGAAGCAACGGCACGCTGGCGGATTGTAAGGCTGTCATCGGGTACCATCAGCTTTTCTGACACCTCATAAATGCGTCCTAAACCATGGCATTTGGGACAGGCACCCTCGGGTGTGTTGGGTGAAAAAAACTCAGCATGCACGACGCCAAGCCCTTCCGGATAATCCCCGGCACGCGAATAAAGCATCCTGAGGAGGTTAGAAATGGTAGTGACGCTGCCTACGGATGAGCGGCTGCTGAAGGCACCACGCTGCTGCTGCAAAGCAATCGCAGGCGGCAGACCGTTAACCTCATCCACATCTGGTACCTGCATCTGATTGAACAGACGGCGGGCATAGGGTGACACCGACTCCAGGTAGCGGCGCTGCGCCTCGGCATAGAGCGTCCCAAAGGCCAGTGACGACTTGCCCGATCCGGATACGCCGGTAAAGACGACGAGTGCATCCCTGGGAATGCTGACATTGATATTTTTCAGATTGTTTTCCCGACCTCCCTTAAGTTCTATGAATCCACCAAATTCTTTTTGAATGCTATTGCCCATATTCAATTTTAACTGAAGCCAAAAGTTAGTATTAGTCCGTCAGACATACAAACTTTTTTGATAAAAAGTGCATTTGAACAGATTAAGGCAAGTGAAAATTCCCAAAAAGCAAAACAAAATTAATAATGATGAAGGTTGTATATCCGTCCTATAAAAAATTTAACTCTCTATCAAGAATAAAAAAAGGCCGTCTCACATTTGAGACAGCCTCTTAAACAAAATAAAGCCTTATGAGGCTGTTACTTTTTTTGCCTTAAAAGCCTGAACAACATACCGGCGAGCAAAATCAGCCCGGGCAGCAGCCAGCAGATTAACATAACTATTCTGCCAGTCGATTCTTTTGCCACACTTTTCCTTTCTGAGATGTGGTAACCCTCTACATTCTGCATCTCAGACGGCTTACCGGCAGATGATGGCTGCGTTTTAACCGAAGCTATTCTCTTGTCAAATTCTTTCAAAGCATTGCTGTTAGCCGGTATTTTCTGCAAGATCCCTTTGATGTAATCCAGTTTTTTGGGTGAATTGCAGATGCTGCCACTGCATGCAGGCCCGTTGTTATTCACCGATTCTACAAGTATTTTGCCCAGGCTCTGAAGTTGCTGTTCAGATGCTTTCCAGTAGCCATCCCGGGCCGCCTCTATCATATGCGCACTCAGGGTCTGAACCGCATAGGGGTTATTTTTATCAAAAAATTCCTTTGTCCCCAGCCTGTTCCGGTCGGTAATATAGGTTTGATAAACTTCGTCCCAATCCGCTGACTTTACCATTTCGGGGTTTGTTTTGTTCCAAAGCAACAGATTTTCTGTAAATCCTGAAATTGTCTTGGCGCCGTCATAGCCCTGGTCCATCATCCCTTTAATCCATTCAGGATTCAGATAACGGCTGTCCATCTCGCGGTGATAGTATGATTCAAGCCCTTCTACATCAGCATTTCCGGATGCCAGATCATTGATGAACATTTCGGGTGCTGCGGAACCCTGTGATTTGACAGCCGCTGAAACAGCGCCGTAATAGGCCGCCACCATCGGATGATCCATAATACCCAGTACATTGCTGCTCCTGCTGAAGGCTGCAGCATCCACATCCCTGATGTTAAGCGCAAACAGTTTTGGCGTGCTGCTATTGCCCTTTTTGCCGTAACTGTTACTCATGCGTGACAGATACAGCGATGACATCCTGGCTGTATCTGCAGTTTCGTCTTCTGAAGCAAACTCCACATTAGTAGAATAAGCGCCCGGAGCGGTAGAAAATACCCTTGCCCCAGATTCGTCTTCTGATATGCCTAATACACGGGCATACCTTGCACTGTTGATCCTGACGTGATTATCCTTGTCCTGTTCTTTTGCCGCAAGATCAACAGCCTCTTCCAGCATATTGATCTTATCCCGAAAATGATCCCTGTAGGTCCCGGAAGCCGTTAGCAAAACATCAATCCGAGGCCTGCCCAGCTCAGAACGAGGTATCACTTTCAGAGAAATGATCTTACCCTTTTTATTCCATACCGGTTTGACCCCCAAAAGGTAAAGAATCTCTGCTTCTGTCGCGCCCTGAGAATTGGTAATCTCTGTAGACCAAAGCACAAAAGCCACTTTTTTAGGAAATCGGCCTTTCCCTTTTCTCTCGCTAAACTGCTGAAGCAATGCATCGCCCATCTGTTGCCCCAGGTTCCAGGCTGTCTGGCTTGGTATGGCCTTGTCATTACCGCCGTAGGGATTTCTCCAGGAAGGCAGCGATTCGGGATTGCGGACCAAATCATCGGAAGGCCCCGGCATAATATAACGGCCATCCAATGCCCGTCCCAGCGACAGCAGTTCGTTTCCCGCAGCATTCAGTTTCTGACGGTAGTTTGTGTAAAGCGAGTCCAGCCTGATGAAGCCGCTGTCTGAACGGTATGTGTTCTGATGACCGGTGACTGCCTTGAGCACAAGCGCCGGATCTGCGTTATGTTTCTTTGCGAATTCATGAATATCATCATCCAGCATGGCTTCCAGAATCTTTCGCCGCTTGTCTCCAGCCGGGATCTCACCCAGCGTATGCGTGCCGTTGGGGATTTTTTCGGCCGCCACTTTGTGCAGATAGTCCCGTATGCTGTTAATGGCCTGCTCTGGGTTATCTGTATTACCAAACTTACCAGGATTCTGTTTGGCAAAATCGATCAGTTTCTTTGCCACGGCTTTTTTTAGATTGGGATTGGTTGCCGCGGACCATTCTTCCAGGAGATTGTTTACAGGCTGTAACGCTGTCGGAAGCCCGGCAGACATCACCTCATTCATATATCCGATGCTGAGTGCATTGGCACGACGTTTATTCTTAACGGCACTGCCCGCCATCAGCGGTGTCAGCGTGATATGCGGTATATCTCCTATAAGCCGTCCTACAAAATCATTTGCCGAGGGCCCTTCATTCTTGCCAGGCATCAGCGAGAGTTGTGTAAACAATGTGACATAAGCATCGGTGCCACTATGCTTCAGCCATTCGTAAAATGCAATATATTCGTGACTTGGCGGTATGGGGTCGTTGCCATATATCAGCTTTTTGTTGTCCCGCATTCCCCAGTTGGGATGAGGTGCCAGGGTTATGTTTCCAAATCGGATAACAGGAATTATAATAGCCTGCCGATTCCCGGAGACCATCAGTTTGCCCGGAGGAATACCCCAGGTCTGTATCACTTTTTTCTGCTGCGCTGTGACGTAGCCGGAAAACCACTGTTGGTATTGTGATAAAGGGATTTTAATCATATCTTTACCTGTAGCTGCACGGCGGTCTGTCTCCTGTGGTGCCCAAACGCCAATATTGGAAGCATGTTCTGACATCATCTGAGACAGTTTTTTTTCGTCAGGCAGCGGCTGATTCCCCACATTATAGCCCTGCTGTTTCAGCATTTTCAAAATCGCAATCAGGCTGCGCTGGGCATTAAGATAAGCATCAGAATCGCTGCCGACGTTGGCCTTGCCACTCCCTTCCGAATAATAGGTGATGACAATTTTTTTGTCAGCATTGCTCTTCTTCCTGAGTTTCGCCCATTGGATAGCTCTTTTAACCCGCCATTCGATCTGCTCTGGAATAGGAACCATTAATTCGTCTCCGTTTTCTGCCAGCGCTTTGGCTCCCACAATCATAGGCTCAAGGTACCATCGCGCTCATTAAAATAGAAGCGTCCCGCTTTCTCCGGCAGAAAACCCTGCTGGTTTTTTCGCCACTCCTGTACCGTCTGTTTCATATCGACATCGGCAACCAGAATGGGTACATCCAGTTTCTGGGCACGTTCCAACCCTTTTTTATATTTGGCAAAATCCAGAAACATCCCACCATAGATCAGCACATCAGCTTTTTGCTGACCATTGACGCTAAAAGCAGAATCCAGCTTGAATTTGCCTTTCGCCATATAAGTCATGGCATTAGCCCCTTTTGCCTCGATACTTCTGATGAGCGCATCTATGACTTTCAGATCCTTTTTCACATAATTGCTCTGATAAAATACCAGCCCCACATTTACCGCCCCGGGACTGTGGTTTTTGCCCCGGTACCATGCCGAATACGCTTCCGGCGACTGAAAAAAAACTTTGGAGTCAGGATGGTAGTAGCCACTTTTTGGGAACTCTACTGGCGGCGTTACACGGATTGGCAGTCTGAAATAAGTGGCGCCAATATAAGAAAGCATGCCTTTGTAATTCTCTGTATTGGCATTCTCCCAATAGGCAGCAATCCCCTTCAACCTGCTCTCATCAGCATTACCTTTAACCCCGGGCGTATCCAGAAAGTATACCTTTGTACGGGCCATTACAGAATCTACCGAAGGCTGTACCAGACTGATCCTGGAACCAAAACTCTCGAAAATAACCAGATCGGCATTATCAACCTGCTTTGCGGTGAAGGTTTCCGGATCATAAATTCTGACCTTGTATTGGTCACCAAATGCCTCTACAGCCTTTTGAAACTCTGCCGGTGATGAGGAAATGTGTGTAGAAACCAGGGCCAGTTCCTTTTTACTGTTTTTGCTGCACGCCGCAAGCGCACAGAGCAGGATAAGCCAGCATATATTTTTCATAGTCTTCTAATTTTGTTCATCCGGAACGTAAATCACTTCGCCATTGTCCAGCTGGTAGGCCGTTCCGAGACGCTTACCTTTACCGGACTGTTTAGTTGCAGTTGCCTTTCTGCTGACACTTTGGGACTGAGCTTCCTGTTGTGTAGCTTTGCCTTGTGACATCAGTTGCGGATTGCGGGACTGGAGTGCAAACACGGCCGCAATCACTGCTACAATAAAAGCTATACTGATATCAAACAGCTGGGCGACGCCATTCATCGGATCTTCTTCTCCGAGAGCATCTTCATCCAGGTTAGTTCTGTTAAGAAACCTCATGATGCAGATTTTAGCAGGTTAAGATTGTCCTCTGCAGCAGCATCCAGCAAAAACCTTTCGCGGCGTTGCCACTGTATCCTGACATGGGCAATGCTGTAGGCGGCTGCTCCTACAATAAGACCAATTATAGTCGTGCTAGAAGCGGTCACCATCTGCTGGGAAACACTAGCAAAATTACCAGCCGATAAGCCAGCCAAGGCTGTAGCCATTGGTGAGAGTGTGCCTATAAGCCCTACTGTAGGGCCTATCTTAACACAGTATTTGGCACTTTGTATTTTGCGGTTATTGTCATCCTGAGCTTCATGGATGATTTTTGCCAATGCAATTTCGCGCTCATCGGCGTCAGTATCGGGACATTCAGCCATCTTCTGTAAAGTTTTTCCTGTGAAGGCGTTTTTATTCCGTATCCTCAGGTAAAAATCTGCCACAAAGATCCCGCACTGAAAACAAATGAAGACCAAAAGCCCCAGCAACACAAGGATAACCGGCAGGTGAAATATTTTTGAAATAATATAGAGTATCTGTTCTAAGATGTTCTGCATATCTTTAAAAATTCAAGGTGTATTTGATTTTAAAATTTCGTCCTGCCAGGTTATAACCTCTTTTTTCGTAATAGTTTTCATCCGTCAGGTTATCGGCATACAGCCCAATCTCATGCACGCTATTGATCCTGTATGATATGTTGGCATCTATGGTCATAAATGAAGGCAGCTCAATCAGTGGGCGCAGCACATCATTATAATTCCGGTCCCAGCGTTTTCCCACATAACGGCCATTGAGCCTGCCGGAAAATTTTGCTGTTCCAAAATCCACCCCGTAGATGTAATTGTCCTTGGCAATATTGGTCATCAGACTTTCCTGTGAAATGCCGTTTGTTACACTGTTGTCAACATATCAGAAGAAATGGTTGACATTTACAAAAGGTTTCAGCATATAGGAGCGGCCTGCTGCTGCACCAAAATCGTAACTGAAAGAGAACTCAAGGCCACGGATGTAGCTCTTGTCGGAATTAAAATAATTGGTAACAGACATCACCTTATCACCATCAATCACCATAGGCGTTTCCGGCGGAAGAGCTCTGGAAGTGATACGGTCTTTGACATCGGTCCGGAAGTAAGTGATATCCGCCAATATGACATTGCTGTTATATTTGACACCAAAATCCTGAGACCAGCTGTTTTCGTTCTTAAGATCAGAATTTCCCTGATTGATGGTGATCTTACCTGTACCTTTACCAATAATGGTAACACAGCAATATTAGAAGCATCTGGTGTAACAAAAGCCCTGCCCACACTACCATGTACGGCAAAACGGTCAAAGAAGCGGTACTGGCCACTGAAACTCGGGCTAAAAAAGCGGGTGGTTTTGCTGCCTGTCTGGAGCTCATTGATAAAACCAGGCGTATCAAGAATGCTGAACGTGGTAAAATCCATGCGTGCACCGGGATTAAGGATTAATTTATTATCCAGAAAATTCAGATTTCCCTGTACATAGATCCCGTTGCTTACCAGTGATGAATTGGGAGATGTGGTGTATTCATTAGCCTGCTGCCCTACCGGTGCGCTATATACCTTCAGGTTTCCGTAAGCATAATTATAATCATATCCGGCGGTGATGCGATGCCTGCCCAGGTGAATCTGATCCCGCAGCTGGATACCCTTCCAATTATAGCCGGTGATTCTTGAAAGAAAGGGATTATCTATTACTTCACCTTTTGAATTGCGAACGGTAAAGTTGTTGGATTTTTCGCTGGACAGATAAGCTTTGAAAGACAGGTCATGAATTCCCTGTATACCCGTAATGCTAAGGTCTCCGCCATAACGGTAAATATCCTTCAGCCCTGCATCGGTCCCGTTTTTCGTGATTTCTCCCGGAGATTCTACATTATTAGCCACAAAAGAAGAGCTGCTGAGATCCACACGCCATCCGGAGGAGATTTTATAACCCACTCTTCCTGATGTTGTATAATAGCTGTATTGGGTATAAGGCCTTGTGACGCCGTCGCCATATTCATCGTTCACATAAGCCAATGAATCCTGTATTGTACCATTCCTGTTGATGCTGTAGACCTGCTTGGCCTGATCCCCTTTCAGTATTTTTCTGAAGACATTGCCCTTCCCTGTCCTGTAATTAGATGCCCGTTTGAAAAACATGCCCGAAACATCAAAATCAAAACGTTTGTCTATACTGCCTCCCGCTTTTACAGATGCTGTGTAAGTATCAAAGCTGCCATAAGATCCGGACATTTTCCCATGAACAGGCCCGGTGGACTTTGGCGTAATCAGATTCACCACTCCTCCCATAGCCTGTGAACCATATAGTGCAGAAGCAGGGCCTTTGAGCACCTCGATACGTTCCACAAAATTCTGATCCAACAGACCCATATTGGTAGCACCGGCAGGCCGCCCGTCTACCAACAACAATGTCCGCTGTGTAAGCCCCGAGAACTGTGGCCTGAATCCCCGGATCCCGATACCCGACAATAAACCAGGATACTGGATCACATCGACTGTTGTATTTTTTTTGATAATATCAGTGACATCTGCAGATGACGTTTTATTGATGTCTGAGGCTGTTATTACACTAAGTTTCTGTGGCACATTAACGAGCTTCTGCTTTGTGCGGCTGGCAGTAATCACAACCTGCTCTATTGCTGCTGTACTGTCTTTTACAGTTTGCGCATGATGAGCCTGAGCTGCCAGTAGTGGCAGCAGCATGTACATTTTTTTGTTCATGTTATTTATTTGATAAAAAAGTTGATCGGTACAGGTATTGTGTTTGGCCGGTTTGTGCATTACTGATCTTTGGTCTTTCAAAAACTGTAGGGCAACCGCCATAATGATACGCTCCAAGAAATTGACAATTGATCATAAAACCTAGATGCACAGTGTGCAGGACAACACAATTATTCATAAGTAATAAAACTGCTGCAGAACTTTATTCATTCATAAGACTTCAACAATAATCCCAGTCTTGAAACTGCTATTGCAACAGGATTGCAAATTTAAAACATTTATTATAATGTACACTAAGTTGCATTAGTATTTTTTTTATCAAAGACAGGCATTGAAAACGTAAGCAGGGAATTATATTTACTTTTCCACAACCTAAAGAAAGGCCGCTTATAATTCGGATATTTACTTTTTGAAAACCCTTAACCAAACGATGAAACAAAGACATCTCCTGAGAATCGCTCTATTGCTGATTATCCCGTTCTTCAGTGTAAAATCCGTGGCTCAAAAACCAAAGCATTACCCTTTATCAAAAGCCTTTTTAGAAGGCTTCAGCAAAAGGTTGAATGATTCAATTCCCAGCCTGGGGTCATTTATCATATCTAAAGATCAGCAAATTGTTTATGAACAGTACTTTCATGGTGCTGACAGGAATACGGTTTTCAGTATAAAATCTGTAACCAAGAGCATCACCTCCGTTCTTGCTGGTATTGCCAGAGATCAGCATCTGCTGCCAGATCTTAGCGCCCCGGTGCTGAAACAGATACAACCGAAAAAACGGAAGATAAATTCTAACTTAGCGTTTAGATTTTACCAGTATTCTCATCCGGCAATACATTGGTTTCCTTTTCGATGAATCGAAGAAACGCAGTGGGCGAAAAAGAAGTCTCATTTTTGAAAATGGTAGAAAATTTAGCCTGAGAAGAAAAGCCGCATTCCTCGGCCAAGGCAGAAATCTTATACTGTCGGTAACGCCCGGAGGTAGTCAGTTTTTGTGTGATATAACGGATCCTCAGACTATTAATGTAATTATTAAAATCCTTTTTTCGGTACGTATTGATGATATGTGACAGGTATTTGGTATTAGTCCCGAATTTTGCAGCAAGCATTGAGAGCGAAATATTGCTATGTAAAAAAAGGTCTGATTTTTCAAATTCTTCGAGTTGCTTCAACAACCGCTGCACTGTATCACTTGTCATGAGATAAGGCTTTGCTGCCAGCTCCTCTGCAACTTTTGTATGGGTTTTTATCCGGAAATAATTAATATTTTTTTCAGCTTCTCTTGTAGGATGTAAGGACTCATCTCTGTCAGAAAAGTATTTTTTCTTAAACCGTTCAAACTCCCGCTTCTGGTTACGATGGCGGATCATCATGTACGCCACAACCATGATAAAAATGATGATCCACACTACAATCAGTAGTTTTTGTTGATCACCGACAGCCTTATCAGATATGGCTTTATTTTCCATTTTCCTGTAACTGTTATTGATAAAGGCAACACCCTTTGCTTCTATATTATCATTAATAATGTCTAACTTTTTTTGTGAAGCATTATAGGCATTATGCTGTCCATTTTTTGCATAAAAGTTACGTTCAGTCTCATACACTTCACTTTTGAGTTGCGGAAAATCGGTTTCCCGAGCCATTTTTTGCACTTTGGCAAGAAAGATTTTACTCTGGCCCATATTGCCTTCTTCCAGATATGCTTTGGCAAGGCCATTGTAGGTAAGCGCCATAAGATGACCATCGGGCTCAGCTGCCAGGTTTTTTTCTGCCAGTTTATAATGGGTAATTGCCTGCGGATAATTAGCTAAAGAATAATAGCAGTCTCCCAGAAGCTGGTGGTTGTTCCCCGTAAAATGAGGCCTTTCTGTCTGTGCATCATCAAAAAAACGCTGCGCTTTTTTTATATTCGTAATGGCAGATTGATAATTCTTGAGAGAGATCTCGTAATAGGCCATTTCCTGCAGCATCATGCCCATAGTCACATTTCGTTGTGCCGGCTCCTTGATCTTACTGTTGATTGCTACGGCTTTTTGCGCATATTCCTTTGATTTGATATAGAGCTTCAAAAGCCGGTATTGCGTTGCCAAAAAGCCGTAGATCCTGGATTGCCATTCGTACTCATCTGTGCCAGCAAAGATACTTTCAGATCTTTCTGCAAAAGAGACAGCCTTTTGAAGATCTGACTGTTGCTGATACAGAGTTGCGCTGAGCATCAGACTTTTTGCTTTATAATGAGGCGTTTCGGATTTCTGGTACAAAGAGTCTGCAATACGGAGTGCGTCCTTAGGGTCTTTTGCCCATACTTCCAGAAATGTTTTCCGGTAAATGCGATTATAGGAATCCGCATCCTGTGCAGAAATCAAATACCCTATGAAGAACATACTTAAAATGAGCAGCTTTGGTCCGGACATAGCCCTATATTTGTGATTTTGCATTTACAAAAATAACTAAATATCTGTTATGAATTTTCAATTATTCCCAGCCAATCAGGAGATTATAAACATAATTTAAGCTAAACAATTAATTTGAAGATTAACAAATAAAGTAAGGAAAGGAATTTTTACCTTTAAAAAAATTTCCAGGTTTAACCACAAGAATCTTCTAAACTAAACTATTTTACAAATATTCAATATTTGGATTTTTTCTGTTTTCAAAAAAGTATATTGAGTGAGAATAAAATTTTTAACCGGTCACAAGGGAGGAAACGGGGTTTCAGAATTTATCGTGATTGGGATATCCCTGAGAACCCACAAGCTGTAAGAACTAAAAAATGCCAAAGTGAATATTTCATTGATTTAACGGATCTCGAAAATCTAAATCATGATAAATTTACAGAGCCTGCAAATCACATCCTAATCATCCACAAAAAACGGATTTTCCTTAGTATGACTGGAAGAGTTTTTTTAATGATAATCTTGTGAGAGGAAACCAGCAAGATGTCCGCCGGCGGTCCGTCTTTATGGCTGGATGTTGTTTTCTGCAGGTTACTTGCCGATACAGAATCTAAATAAGTCTTTATTTATGGTACTTTACGTAGATTGAGGTGTACAAAAGTGGTACACGATTAAGATCCTGCGACATTTTTTGAAATTGCTTTTTTACAAACATCGTAATACAGACTGTTAATTAGTAGATTTCATTCTGAGTGTGTTTTCCCCAATGTTGTAAGCATAAACGCATGCAGGTACAAAAGTAAAATTTAGATCACTTACCTTCTTTGCTTCTATTTTATCAATTGTTGTTACCAAAGCACTATTCAATTGATTGGATTTACAAAATTGTATGAGACTACTCAAATCTTGCGGCATCTCAAAGAAACGATTGCTCCATTTGATTTCTACTCCCCAAACTGGTTTAAATTTTTTATCATCTACCAAAACCAAATCTACTTCACCTTCAAATCTACCATCTTTCCAGCGAGCATAGGTTAAATCCAAATTTTCACGGTGCATCCATTGGGACAATACTGCAGTTTCTACCATGTTACCCATTTCGCTGTCTGTTTCTTTAACAGGTGAAAATAGTGCCGTTCGCAAAGATGGGTTAGTAAGATATACTTTAAAGCTTGTGATTCGTTTAAATCGCTTCGCATTTACATCTACCTTGTTAAGAACCTTGATTAGGAATGCAGCGTCCAAATATTCTAAATATTTTTTTAAAGTTTCTTTTTGTATGCCACTATCTCTCGACATTGTCTCATAAGAAAATTCATTGCCGGTATTATAAGCGATATAAGTGAAAAAACGATTCAACTCCTGTACATCTTTTATCCCATATAAGCTAGGTAAATCTCGAAGGAGCACTTTATCTACAATATCATTCTTTACATACCGTCCCATATCTTTCTGAATTTTTTCAGATAAAACCACTTCTGGATATCCTCCAAAATTGAGGTATTGTAAAAACTCCTTGTTTAGTTCATCAATATTATGTGGAATATAATATGGAAGTTGCTTTTCTCCATATTCTATAAATCCATTTTTCAACAAATGATTTTTGTTTTTTAAATGAATAAATTCTTGGAAAGTTAAGGGTGGCAACATAAAATCAGTAAATCTTCCTGCTCCGCTTTCTGTGCTATGCCATTTTAATGCAGCAGCGGCTGAACCTGAAACAATAAATTTTGTATTAGGATAGCTATCCACCAATACTTTTAAATGTCGCTCCCAATCTTTTAGGTATTGTATTTCGTCAAAAAAAATATAGCAATCTTCTAAGTTTGATATTTTTAAAGCTTCTTTGCAGAGATCTAAAATTTCTTGTAAACTTAGATGGACATAGATAGGATTATCTATGGGTACAAAAAAAATATGTTGTGGATTAGTTTTTTCTGCAATTAACTGATCAATCGTGTGAAACATCATAACAGTTTTTCCAACACGTCTTGGTCCCATTAAAACCACTGCACGACGAATTTCTTTTTCTTTTACAAAAGGATAAAATAACTCGAAATACAAGCGTTTCGACATTTCTTTATATACCGTCGGAATTTCTTGCGTGATCCACCAAGGATTTTCATATTGCAATCTTTCGATAATTTTTTCTGTAGGAATAAGTCTTGAATTGTTCATTATTTCGCTTATTTATACAAATTTAGTAAAAATAAACACATTACAACATGTTTATTTTTACAAATTAAGATAAAATAAAAAATTTTTCAGTTTATTCACTTGTTAATTTCAAATGTTCGTTTTCAGGCAAATGTAATTTCCGCCTAAAGCTTCCAGAATGGTTAATCTTCCTCTAGTCCCATCTTGTAATTTTTCTTTCACGAAACTTAAAGACAATTTTGGTTGTACACCTGGTACTGAGATAGATGTTTCTATGACTCCCTTAGCTAAAAATTCCATTTCGCTCAGAGTGTAATTAAGTAATGGAGCTGTTTCTGTTCCAAAGATTTTTTTACTGCATTTTTTATGAAAGTCAACCTCGTTGTCTTTCAAAAGCTGATAACAAAAAAGGCACTTATTCATCAGTAGATAAGTCTAAAGGTTCAACACTCACCGACCCAATACAATTCTTACAACAAGCTAAAAGTAAGCCCATCCGATCATTCTTATTGATTTTCCAGTTATCAGAAGCAATATCCAAAAGCCAACCTTCAGGAATAAGTCCTTCGAAAAAAGGAAACAATCTTTTGTCTTTGTACACTTTGTCAGTTACAGGCATAGAAAATGTTAGAAACTGTTTAGGATATTCTTTAATATAAGATGGCTCATAGGCAAATGTATATTCGCCATCATTAGTTTCTGTAATGATTCCTGCAAAAGTATCATTGTAAAAAACTTTTCCTTGTCTCATTCCTCAACTTCTTTAGAATTCATTGGAATAAGCTTACTACCAAACATCAAAAGAACCTGATTGACCTTTGCTAAACTCAAATTATCTTTTCCTTGTTCGATTTTACGAACTACAGTAAGAGCAACACCTGTTCTATCAGCAAATTCTTCTTGAGTCAAATTAGCTTCTTTACGTTTTTGTTTTACAAAATTTGATAAGTTGGTATACATAATTATATGCTTTTACGTCTATTGTTATACAAATTTACAAAATATATGCAAATAGATATAAAATTGGAAATAGAATATTATTATATCTAAAAACATATAACTTAATTTATTCTTTGAGGAAAGATAGTAATAAGAGAGTTTAGAAATTATTGTATTATTTTTTTAACAATTTACTGCCAATTGATATTTTTCCCACCAACACCGCGTTTGGACCAATCCACACTTCGTCACCAATCACAGAAACGCCCTCATTTTTTCCACGGTTGGCTTGGGCAATCGATACGCCTTGTGCGATGTTGCAGTTTTTTCCAATTTTCGCTTTTGGGTTGATCACCACGTTTCCCCAATGTCCCAAATAAAAACCCTCTCCAATTTGTGTTTCCGGATAGATTTGGAAGCCGTATTTAATTTGATGATGCCTTAAAACTAATCGCCAAAACATTCCTAATACAGAGTTTTTCCTGTAATGCTGGGTTTTCCGTAAGATATAGATAAAATGCAAGTTGGGATTGATGCATTTTGCCCAAATTTGCAAAGGAGACAGCCAATTTCCGCTTTCCCTATAAAAATCCTTCTGGATACTAGTGTGATTACTTTGCATAAGACAAAATTAAAGATTATCGATGATTTTTTGAATGTGTTGCACAGATTTTTCGAGGGTAAATGGCATTTGGTAACCTTTCATATTTTCCAGGTATTTGTCGAAAGATTCGGGATTTTCAAGTGCTTTTTTCATTCCACCATAAATTCCCTGTTCGGAATTTTCTACAATAAGTCCTAATTTTCCGTTTTCCAGCATTTCGCTAACTCCCGAAACTTCGGTGGCGATAATTTTCTTTTTTAAAGTAATTGCTTCAAATAAAACCGTCGGAAAACCTTCATATCTCGAGCTCAGAACAAAGAAATCCGCATTCCGAAAGTGCGGATAAGGATTGTCGGTAAAGCCCGTCATATCTGCAGTATCGACCACACCAAGATCAGATTTCAGTTTTTTGATGTTTTCAAAATCATAACCATCACCAACAATTTTGAGTTGGTGATTAAATCCTTCTTCTAGAAGTTTTTGATGTACTTTCAACAATCTGTCGAAACCTTTCTGCGGAAAAACGGTTCCTACAGAGACGAAAACGGGTACTGCGTTCGATACTTCCTGCTTTTCTCTTCCGGCTTTTTTGCAAAATTTCTTCAGTATCCAATGGATTATAAACGCGGACAATCCGGCTCTTTTCATCCTCATTCTTTGCGAGTGATTCAAAATCTTTCTGAATATGCTGGGAAATCACCATTATTTTATCAAAACCGAAAAACTTCCGGATTTCGTTGTCGGTGTAGTTGTGAAAATGAGTTTTGCGTAAATCATTATGAATCCAGACGATTTTTTTTGAATTCTTTAATGGCGAATTTAATATTTCATCGCGAAATCCGTGGATTGCAGCAAATTCGATGTCGTATTTTTTATTCTTTAAAATCGTGGAGTAGAGCAGTTTCGGAAACTTCTACAAAACAAACTGATACATCACGCGGAAAACTTTTACCGGAATATCCTGAAGCCGGTTGGTGGTAATCATCTCGCCTTTGTTCAGGTAAATAACATTAATCCAATCTGGGATTTCACTCAGATATTTTCCGGAATACAAATTCAGTAGAAGATCAATTTCGTATTTATCGTCCGGAAGTTTTTTAAGAAAAGTCGCCAAAACTTTTTCTGCGCCGCCATGACGCAGAGAACCGATTCGGACGAGGATTTTCTTTTTTTTCATGCTAAGGAAACCGTCTTTGCAAACTTAATTTTCATCAAATATACGTTTAGTCTTTTTTAAATTTTATTTTTGCAACAAATTTTAATGGAAATGGAAATTGATCTTGAAAGAATCACCGAGATGGAAAATGCCTTGAACCAAACCGACCAGTTGATCAAGGAAATGGAAAATCTATTGAAAAAATGGGAAGAGAACCTACCCAATTACCAAAAACTTTATAGTTATTACTACAGCGAAGAATGGAGCAAAGATTTCGAAGCGGCGAACGAAAATAAATTTCCAGTCGGTTTCCCGCACGGTGTTTTGAGTGAAGATGCGGCTTACAATACGTTGGGAGATTTCCGCGAACTGTCGCTAAGAATGTTGAAAATTGGCGTTAAGGGCGTGGAGTAGAATTTTTCACAGGTTTGTAGGTGTGGGGAAGATTTTTTTGGAGATAATCTTCGAGTGCTTTTCGGTTTTGTTCCAATTCTCGCGGATACATCACATTGTTCGTCAGCAATCGTTCGCCATATTCATCAATAGTACAAATGAATTTCGCGGGACTTCCAACATAAACCGAATTATCTGGAACAGAAGAACTTACTACGCTTAAAGAACCGATAATACAGTTGTTTCCTATGGAAACTCCCGGCATGATAACACTCATATTTTTAGTGTGTAGTAAAACTAAAATATGAAAAAAGGAGCTACCTGAACAGATGGCTCCTTATATTTTTTTGTCGGTTAGTAGTGATAAACAATCTTAAAATCTTAAAAAACGATGAAAATTTCTTATTCAAACTTAACATAAGATTTGTCAGAATGCCTGTAAATTCCATAGGACATATTGCCTTGATGAAAATCAATAAAAAATTGTAAGCCGGTTGACTGATTTTCCTGTTGTTTATTGTAGATAGCTAACCAATATCTATCACTACCGAGCTGTCTGGCACCCTGAAAATCAAACGAAATTGATTTTACGTGTTCACCAATTCCTAAATCCAAAATAAGTTGCGAAATAAATTTCTCAATAAATTCTCTTAAATTTTGGTGACCATAAAATGTGATTGTAGGATAGAATATAGTATAAAAATTCTTATATGTTTTGAATTGGTTTTCTTTGCCTTCTTTATGCTTCGATACTAATTTCTCAAGAAAATCAACTGTGACATTTCCTCCGTCAATAATATATTTAATCAACTCTTTTCTCACATCTACAATTACACCGCTTTTGCTTTGATAATATTGCCAACATTTTTCAATATCGCTCCTTTTCGCTCTGTTGATTTCATCTACTAAAACCTGTTTGTTTTCGTAGCAATTTTGTATCGTTTTAGAAGTTTCGCAAAGTAATTTTACGCCTTCTATGATTTCGTTTTTAATGATTAGTTTTTTATTTATAATTTAATCATTTAAACACAATTCAAAAATCGATTTCCAGAATTTCTCCACTTAATTTCAACCAATCTTTTGCTTTTTGGTAGTTTGGTAATTGAACAGAAACAATATTCCAAAAATCATCTGAATGGTTATGCTCTATTAGATGTGCTAATTCGTGCACTATCACGTATTCTAATACAAATATTGGTGCTTTCACGATACGCCAATTAAACAATAAATTGCCACCTGCTGTACAAGAACCCCAACGGTATTTCATCTCTGAAATTTTAATTTCTTGATAAGCTACTCCAAGATGTTGTGCATAATTTTTCGCTATCGGTTTAATTTTTTCAATTGCCTTTAGCTTGTACCATTCTTTAAATAAAGCGTTAGCATTCGCTTGATTCTCTTTAGAGATAATAAATCTTCTTTCGAACTTTATATTATCTATAGGTTCACCAACGATTTGTAATTGGTAATTTCTACCTAAATAGATCAAAGTTTCTCCTGAGACAAACTCTTTGCTACTTGGGTTTGGATTGTATTTTTGATTGTGGTTTAATTTTTCTAATATCCATTTTTCTTTACTTAATACAATTTCATTTATCTTTTCATTTGATAATCCGTCTGGAACACGTACAATTATCTTTCTATCCCTTTCTACTGAAATAGTTGCTGTTTTTCTTTTTGAATAGATGATTGTATAGTTAAACTCCATTAACCTATAATTGTAGAATGATTTTTCTTCGAATGTTCCAATAATCTTGAAATAATTTCGGTATGCTTTTTAAACATATTCGGCATTTGGAAATATTCTTTAGAAATTAATATTTTTTTCAATTCTTCTTTTAATTTGTTTTGAGCAGGAATACTATCCCAAAATCCTTTTAATCGAATTTCCGTTGTAATAGTGTGTGATATGTCTTGTGTTAAAGCCACCATCTTTGCAATTTCGTCTGCGTTTAAATCTCTATTTTCAAATAAGTCCTTTTTGAAAATACGGAAGAATGGCATTTGCTTTTTACGATCTAATCCATAAGTCACTTCTTTCTCACGATCTTTGATTTTCTCACGTAACTTTAATAACTCTTCGTAAATTTTTTGCCAATTTCCCTTAAACTGCTCTAAAATATCCTCTAACTGTTGAGAAAATGAAGCGAATAATTCAGGATCTTCATCTAAATTAATATCTATATAATGCCTAATTGCGTGTTCTACTTGTGCTGCTTGTGACTTTTCTGATTTATATGGTTTTACATCTTTTCCAAAATCTTCTGATATAATTGAAATAGGTTCAATTGTTTGCTCAATTCCTTTAGATACTAAAAACTCATCTACAAGCTTACGTAATTTTGGCGGTATGCCTTTCATACTAAAACGTTCGTCCATAAAATGACGTTGAGCCAAATTGTTGATTTCTGCAAATGATTTATAGTCTCTAAAATAGTCTAACGCTTTTTTATCTGGTAAAACATTATTAAATGCTGTTGTTAGTTTATTGAATAACTTAATGTATTCATATCTAACATCTTCATCATAAAATGTATCAAAAAAAGCATCTGAATCCTGTAAGTCTTCTAAACCGTACTTTTTAAGAAAATCCATTATATCATCATAAGCTAATTGTAAAGCATCAAATAGCTCTTTATCATCTCTTAGACAATCAATAATCTCTTGTTGCTCTTTTTCTGCATAATTATCTAATGCACGTTTTAAATGATGACCAACCCCTACATAATCGACAATAAAACCGACTTCTTTCCCTTTAGGGCCTACACGGTTTACACGAGCAATGGTTTGTAATAAATTATGTTCTACAATTACACGATCTAAATACATTACTTGTTCAATAGGTGCATCAAAACCAGTCAATAACATATTATTTACGATGATAAAACCTACATTACCATCAATTGATTTATCATCTTCATCTGTTAAACCAAATGGTAGTTTGAAACGTTTAATTGATTTTTCGTGATATGCTAAATTTGTAAATGCTTTGATGTATGGCTTATCGTTATGACTACCAGAAATTACTACTGCTGTCTCTACTTTTTTCAAAGTCTCGATATCAATAAGCATTGGATTATTTATTTCTAAAGCTGATAAGGCTTCTTTTATCACTTCGTCAATGAATACTTTATAGCGAACTGCTGCTTCTCGAGAATTAGCTACTATTTGTGCTTTAAATCCATTGGTAAAAATGTTTTCTAAATAATGATTAACCATATGTTTGGCTTTGTCACGAATCGTAATTTCGCTTTCCATATAGGCATCTTTAGTACCAAAACCTAAGATTTGTAAGCGCTCTGTAAGGTTGTAATCTGAAAATACATCCTCAAACTTAGCATCCATTGCTTGTTTATCTTCAACTTCAGCATTGTGTGTGATTCCTTCATAAACGATTTCTAATGTTACCCCATCATCAATCGCTTCACGCATCGTATATTTATCGATATAATCCTTATATTTTTGCTCTGTTTTGTCTGTTGGTGTACCTGTGAAACCGATTGATGTAGCATTAGGTAAGGCACGGTCTAAATTAGCCGCTAACATCGAAAATTGTGAACGGTGCGCTTCATCCGTCATTATTAAAATGTTTGGACTTTGGTTCAGAACAGGAAAAATACCTAAACCTTCTAAATCTCCGTTTTCTTGGAATTTATGAATCATTGCCATAATCATATCTGAATTATCGCTTGATAACAATTCTTTTAAACTCTTCCCATTAGGCGTAGTTTTAGGATTGATGTATTCTGCTGTTTTGATATTGAAACCAATACTTTTTCCTGTGCTTGATAATTGCTCTTCTAATTGCGTTCTGTCGGTAACAAATACAATTTTCCAAGAAGCTAATTTTGTAATCAATTTCATTTGGCGTACCATAAACATCATCGTCAAGGATTTACCTGAACCTTGTGTATGCCAAATGATACCGCCACGCTCTTTATTATTTTTTCCTTCTAAAAGTCTTTGTGTTGCAATTTTAACGGCACGAAACTGTTGGTAACGACCGACTACTTTTATTTTATATCCTTTGGCGTTTACTTGGAAAACTGTAAATACACGAATGATATCTAATAAGTTTTGAGGCGCTAACATCCCAGCCACCAAACGTTGTTGATCGCTAGGAGACGATTGTCCGTGGTCTAAATCATTTAGCGTTAACGGATATGGATCTGTCCATCGGTAAAAATGTTTCTTATTATGCGTTGTAATCGAGCCAAAGCGTGCTTCTGTACGACAAGTTGTAATTACAAATTGGTTGTAATAAAACAATTCTTTGCACCCTTCGTCTGCTGCATCACGTTGTTCTGAATATCTTAGTAACTGATCGATCGCTTCATCAATTGGTTCTTTCACCTTTGATGATTTTGCTTCTACGACAACTACAGGAATTCCATTGATAAACAATACAATATCAGGTAAGATGTGTTTTTCTGTACCTGCAATATTGATTTTAAACTGACTTATGGCAGTGAAGGTATTGTTCGATGGATTATCGAAATCTATGTATTTTACCGTAGGACTTAATTCGCCTGTTAGTTCGTTATGTCCTACGGTAGTATTTTCTAATAAGAGACTTAATACACGCTCGTTATTTTCTATAAGATTAGATGATGTAAAAGATGATAATTTACGTATTACCTCATCTATTTGAGCTGATGTTAAAAAAGGATTGATTCTGCCTAATGCCTCTGCTAATTTTGGTACTAAGAGTACCTGTGCAAAAGACGTACGATAACTGTCTTCGGGTTTTTGTTGCAATTGCAATTGGATGACTTCGTTATGCTCTTTATCCCAACCCAATTGTTTGAGTTGTTCTATAAACGGAAGTTCTACATTGCTGTATTCATCTAATTTGAGCGTTTGCCCTTGCTGCCCTCTGTATTTGTTATCGTTAGAAATTATCATAATTGTAGTTTGGTGTTTGGGTTATTAGTAGTTTACACGGACTTTGCCTGATAATAAATCTTGCATTAAGCCTTGTTTTTTTCTTTTTAGTTTATTTAGAATATGTATATCCGTTTTTAATCATACTGCTGTAATATTAGCAATAATGAGCCTTTCGAATAGTTTGTCTCCGAAATATCTTCGATTTAGTTTGTAAATAAATTCGTTGAGATACAATTGAAGATATTTTCTTTTGATTTTATGATAATTTCCCAATAGATTTCTTTTAGCATTGCTGATGGTGATGTGAACCCATTTTAAGGTTTCGTTGGTAGTTTCTTTATCAGATTTTTCGGTGATATGAAGTTCAACAAAATCTGAAATATCAACGTATGATGTGCTTTTATCCGTGAAAACAATGCTTTGATTATCAATCGATTCTTTTATGGTT
>NZ_FTPU01000009.1 GCF_900108115.1 Epilithonimonas bovis DSM 19482 | reverse complement strand
CATTAAACAATTACTTCATATAAAATCTTTTATCGGAACTTCAGAAAATGCGGTGATGATACAAATTTGGACTGCCTTGATTACCATTCTCATCCTTAAGGCTTTGAAGGCGCAATCAAAATTCGACTGGTACTTATCCAATTTGGTAGCTTTTATACGACTGAATCTCTTTGTTAAAATCGACTTGCAAAAATGGCTAGATAAACCCTTCGAGGAGCACATAGAACCACCACCAAAATTCCAGCAGGGGGTTCTATTTTAAAAATTGGCAAATTTCAATGGATAAACACAATGAAATAGTCTAAATAATGTATGATAAATTTTATTTAGGACAGGATTGGTTTTTAATGAAAAATAATTTTTTAATTTTGTTATTCACAAATGAACTAACTAATGACCGAAAAAGATTTTGGCTCTAAGATAAAAAAGTTACGTGAGGAGAAAAATATGTCTCAAGAAGAGTTAGCTATTCAGCTTAACATCTCCCAAAGTAAACTTTCCAAAATAGAAAATGGAAGATTAAAGGCAAATATGGTTTTAATCTTAGGTGTTTGTAATTGCTTTTGTGTTGAAGTGACTGAGTTTATCAGTCAGTTTGTTTAATGTCATCTTATAAAATAGCCCCGATAATAACGGTTACCCCACAGCAAGCGATGGACAAAAGCCCTGGCGCGAGGAGTAATAGTGGATAGCGGGAAATAGCTCCTAAAAATTCGCATAATATTTATTTGATTATCAGTAAGTTATAATTAAATTCAAGTTCTTTGAAAATATTGTTCATTTCAAATATTTTTCTTAATTTTGCACCACTTTTGTGAACGCACTTTGGGCGAAGTAAACCATTAACAATTAACAACTTCCGTATTTTTCAGGATTCACAGCAAAGCCAAAGTCTGAGTAAATAGGAATACAAATTTTTTTAGAAAATGTCAAAAGAGACAAATTCAGCAGAGGTTCTTTTGAACCAAAACGTAGCACCAGAACAATTTGATTGGGAATCTTTCGAATCAGGACTTAACGCAGAAGACAGAAGCGAGAAGAAAGAGTTGGAAGAGATCTACAACGGTTCTCTTAACGATCTTACTGACAATGATGTCATCACTGGTAAAGTGGTAAGATTAACTGATAAAGAAGCGATTGTTGATATCAACTTCAAATCAGAAGGTGTTATTTCTCTTAACGAGTTCCGTTACAACCAAGGCCTTAAAGTAGGTGATGTGGTAGAAGTAATGGTGGATAAGAGAGAAGATAAATCAGGACAGTTACAGTTATCTCATAAAAAAGCTAGAACGCTTAAAGCTTGGGATAAAGTAAATGAACTGCACGAAACCGGAGAAATCGTAAACGGTTTTGTAAAATCAAGAACTAAAGGTGGTATGATCGTTGACGTTTACGGTATCGAAGCATTCTTGCCAGGTTCTCAAATCGACGTTAAGCCAATCAAAGATTACGATCAGTTCGTAGGTAAAACTATGGAGTTCAAAGTTGTGAAAATCAACCCAGAGTTCAAAAACGTAGTAGTATCTCACAAAGCATTGATCGAAGCAGATATCGAAGGTCAGAAAAAAGAAATCATCGCGCAGCTTGAAAAAGGTCAGGTTCTTGAAGGTACTGTTAAAAACATCACGTCTTACGGTGTATTCGTAGATTTAGGTGGTGTTGACGGATTGATCCACATTACAGACCTTTCTTGGTCTAGAGTGAACCATCCATCAGAAATCCTGGAAGACGGACAAACTGTAAAAGTGGTTATCCTTGATTTTGATGATGAGAAAACAAGAATCCAATTGGGTATGAAGCAGTTAGAAGCTCATCCTTGGGATGCTCTGTCTGCAGATCTTAAAGTAGGTGACAAAGTAAAAGGTAAAGTAGTCGTTCTTGCTGACTATGGTGCATTCGTAGAAATTGCTCCAGGTGTAGAAGGATTGATCCACGTTTCCGAAATGTCTTGGTCTACTCACTTGAGAAGTGCCGGAGATTTCGTAAAAGTTGGTGACGAGGTAGAAGCTGAAGTATTAACTTTGGATAGAGAAGACAGAAAAATCTCTTTGGGTATGAAACAATTATCTAAAGATCCTTGGGAAAATATCGAAGCTAAGTATCCGGTAGGTTCTAAGCATGTAGGAACTGTCAGAAACTTCACAAACTTTGGTGTATTCGTAGAGTTAGAAGAAGGTATCGACGGTTTGATCTACATCTCTGATCTTTCTTGGACTAAGAAAATCAAGCATCCATCAGAATTCTGTAACGTAGGTGATAAATTAGATGTTATTGTTCTTGAGTTAGATACTCAGGCAAGAAGATTATCTCTAGGTCACAAACAATTGACAGAAAACCCTTGGGATAAATTCGAAACTAAATATGCTGAAGGTACTGTTCATACAGGTACTGCAGTAGAAGTTCACGACAAAGGTGCTTCTGTACAGTTCGAAGATGCTGAGGTAGAAGCATTTTGCCCATCAAGATTATTAGAGAAGGAAGACGGATCTAAAATCAAAAAAGGTGAAACAGCTGAATTCAAAGTAATCGAATTCAACAAAGAGTTCAAAAGAGTTGTTGTTTCTCATACAGGTATCTTCCGTGATGAAGAGAAGAAAAACGTAAGAGAGTCTAACAACAGATCTCACAGTACATCTGCATCTTCTAATAACGAAGAAAGATCTACACTAGGTGATATCGATGCATTAGCAGAACTTAAAAGAAAAATGGAAGAAGGTAAATAATTTACCGAATCTTTTCTCAAAATAAAAACCGCCACATTTGCAAAAATGTGGCGGTTTGTTTTACAAAAAAAGCCGGAAAAATTAATTTTTCCGGCTTTTTTTATTTTTACTGAGCAGATTGCTGAGCTTCGTTTTTCAGCTCTTCAGCTTTGTTTTTCAGTTGATCTACAGTGTCATTGGCTTTGCCTTTTAGGTCGTTACCAAATTTTGTAAGATTATTCTTTGCTGTGTTGATGGTATCTTTCACTTTTTGCTGATCTTCAGGAGAAGATTTTTTGTATTTCCACCAAGCTAAAGCGCCCAATCCTAATAAAGCTAATAAGCCGTTTGTCTTATTTCCCATGATTTGATTTTTTATATTAATAATTTGATTTATAAATATAATAGAAAAATGCATGCCATCATTACCAAATAGATAATATTTTTTTTGGGCGTGTCCTTTTGTTTTTCCAGGCTCCATCCCATGCAAAAACAAGCAGGCCGCGCTGTCCGTTCCTATCTTTTTATTTTTTCACAAACCTTGATTTTTTGACAGATTGCTTCAGGTAAAAAATAAAAAGGATAACCACTGCCATCGCTCACGCGCTGCGCCGCAGACTGAGGTTTACAGCAGGTTGTCCATCAGTCCTGCCAGTTTTTCGCTGAGAGCACGCCGGCTGAATTCACTGATGTTGGCAGCGTTGGTAATCGGTTTATCGTTTTTCCAATCTTCATACAAAGAAAAAATATAGTCTTTTACAGAATTGGTTTCTGTATAATCAAAATGCTTTCCCGCATTGATTTTGGATAAGATTGTCTCGACATCAGCATTAGTTGGCCCAAAGGAGATAATTTTTTTTCCTGTGGCCAGGTATTCAAACAATTTTCCGGGGATAATCCCTTTAGAGCTTTCACTAGGAAAATTGGTAATCAGCAGAAGATCAGAGTTTTGCATTTCTTGGACAGAATCGTTGTGAGAGAGATAACCAAGATTTCTAATATTATTTTTCAAAACTGAGCTCTCAATCTCATTCAAAATTTTATCATCTACTCGCCCCACAAATTTTAGTTCAAAATCTTTAGCAAAATCAGAATTGGTTTTGCATAAATTCTCTAACGCTTTCCAAAGATTCTCAGGATTTCTCAATTGTTCAAGAACCCCAACATAACTCAATGTAAAATTTAATTTCCCTTCTGTCGCACTAAGCGGAGTCGAAGTGTTTTCTTTATCAAATCCGTTTGTAATGCAGTAGGCATTTGCGCCGTTTTTCCGGAAGTTTTTGGCGTCGGTATAACTTGTGGCTAGCGTGATATCCGCATTTTCAAAAACTGCCTTTTCAAGTTGTCTGTGTTTTTGGTCTGCCCATTGGGTTAATTTCAGGTGTTTGTAGTAAGAGATTTCTGTCCACGGGTCACGGAAATCGGCGATCCACTTCAGCTCCGGCAAATCTTTTTTGAGTCCTAGCCCAATCAGATGCAGACTATGGGGAGGCCCGGTGGTTACCAAAACATCAATCTTATTCTCTTTAAGATATTTTTTCAGGAATTTGACAGACGGTTTTACCCAGAATTTCCTGGCATCAGGAATGAAAAAATTACCCCGGATAAAAATTGAAAGCTTAGAAAAAAACGACTGGTTTTTACCGACATCAAACTGCCCACCTTTGTATTTTTTGTTGCTCTTGCTTAGTTTTTCAGCAATCTGATAGGGTTCCCAGATATTGGTTTTGATAATTTTCAGATGTTTTGGGACTTCGTTGAGTAATGTTTCGTCAACCAAGGGATAACTCGGATTTTCCGGTGTGTAGATAATCGGTTCCCAGCCAAACTCGGGGAGGTATTTGGCAAACTTCAGCCAGCGCTGTACACCGGGGCCGCCCGCAGGTGGCCAGTAATAAGTGACAATTAAAACTTTTTTTTGATTTTCCATTTCAGAATTTCTTCATCCTCGTACAATTCTGTAAATTTATCTGTTTTTTAAACGTCCTACAATACAAGGCTCTGTAATTTGATTTTAAAATGATTATTAGACAAAGAACCAACTGGTTCAGAATGCTTTTTATCTGGAAAGGTTCTGTTTTGCGCAAGATTATCCCTCAACTGGCAATGATTACTTTATTTTCATTGGTGATTTTATACTTTAAAGGGAACATCTATGAATACAAAGTTCATCTTAATCCTGCCATTTTTACGCTTTTAGGTCTCTCTTTGGCAATATTTATGGGGTTTTGCAACTCTGCCAGCTACGACCGTTTTTGGGAAGGCCGCAAGCTTTGGGGATCTTTGGTCATCGAAACAAGATCTCTGACACGCGAGGTTTTGACATTGATCAATGATGACGAACCAAACGCAAAAGATAAAAAACAGGAATTCGTCAGGATGATTTCTGCTTTCTGTTGGGCGCTCAATTATCAGTTAAGGAACAAAAATGCAAATGAAAAGCTTAAGAATCTTCTTTCTGCAGAAAACTTTGAGCGTGTAAAGGACAAAAAATTTAAACCGGTTATTTTGCTTGATTTGATGGGAGCGTGGCTTAACAGACAGAATCAGGATAAGAAGATGGATACGATCGTGCTGGCCTCCATCGATAATCAGCTCAATATGATGTCCCAGATTATTGGTGGTTGTGAAAGGATTGCCAATACACCGCTGCCGTTTGCCTACACTGTATTGCTGCACAGGACAGTTTATTTATATTGCTTTTGGTTGCCATTTGGTCTTGTAGATGTGGTGGGATGGATGATGCCTGTAATCGTCCTTTTTATCAGCTATACTTTTATCGCTTTGGATGCCATAATCCAGGAGATTCAGGAGCCTTTTGGCGAAGAGGAGAATGACCTGGCTCTTAATAGCATTTGTACAACCATTCAGTTTTCTATTTTTGAGCAGGCGGATATAAAACAACCGACGCTGGACGTACCAACCCAATATTTTATAGATTAATGGATTATTTTGCTGAACAGACTTTTACAAAAGTTACTACATCCGAATTTATCAAGGCTGATTATAATGACTGTATTTTTGAAAATTGCAATTTTGCAGAGCAAGATTTATCAGGTTACCAATTTTCTGACTGCGAATTCCGGGATTGTGATTTAAGTAACGTAAAAATTCATCAGGCGGTTTTCCGGGATGTGGTTTTCAAAAACTGTAAGATGATTGGGGTTAATTTTGAGGATTGCAATCAGTTCAATATCTCCTTCAGGTTCAATGATTGTATATTAGACCATTCATCATTTTACCAGTTGGATGTTCGCAAAACAGTTTTTAAAAATTGTACCATGCGAGAGGTAGACTTTACCGAAAGTAATTTGTCAAATTCTGTTTTTGATCATTCAGATCTTTTGAATGCAGTTTTCGAAAGATCGGTGCTGGATGGTACAGATTTTAGGAATGCAGAGCATTTTTCTATTAATCCTAATCAAAATCAACTCAAAAAAACCAGGTTTTCAAAAGATAATCTGATGGGATTGCTGGATCAGTTGAATATTGTGATAGAATAATTTGACTTGATTATAACTGAAACAAAAAACCCGAGAAGATGTTATAAAACACTGCTTCTCGGGCCAAATAATAAAAAATTGTTTCTTGGATTTTAAACTATCTTTTCTTAAAAGTCAAAATTGATTCTTGCAAAAAGATAGCGGCCGTTCATCCCAAACTGGGATACGTTTCTGGAATAGACAAACTGATCGGCATTAGATAAATCGTATGATACCGGTGCACCATACACAATTTGCCCATCTGTAATCCCCGTTGCGCGTGATACTTTTGCGGAAGTATAGTTATGTGCCGGATATACATCAAATAGGTTGTTGGCGCCTACTACAAGCTGTACGGATTTTGTAAAACTGTAGCCTACAGAAAGATCTGTAATCACACGGGCAGTCCAAACAGGATGTTCAATTTCAACAGGTTTTCCATTGACGATGATCGCATCAATCCTTCCGTCTTTGTTGGCATCGCCGGCATTAGGATCCGTAATTTTTCCAAAAAATCCATTCCTGACAAAGAAGCTGAAATCTCCCACTTTTAAACTGTGGGCGAGATTCATTTTGGTTCTTGGGATGGCTTCTTCCAGGTAAACACGGGATGATTCTGAGAAATAATTGTTGATATAACCGTTGTTGGCCAGGATATCTGAAGCATGGATGCCGCCAACATTGACCGTTTTGTTGATATTCATCCCAAAATCATTGGTTAAAGATACCTTTTCGCTAAAAGTGATTTTGTGGCTGATGACCAGATCAAGGCCTTTTGTTTCGGTATCAATAGAGTTAGCGAAGAAAATAGCCTGGCTGGCTCCAACTGCATCAAACTCTTTTTGAATCATAGCCAATTGAGAGCCGTTAGGAAATGGTCCTGTAGGTCTGGCAAAAACGTCTGTGAGTGTAATCCTGTCCTTGATTTTAACAAAATAACCATCTGCGGTAAATGTCAGGTTGAGTGACGGGATTTTATAAGTGAAACCAGCAGAATAGGATTTTGATTTTTCCTGTTTTAATTCGGATCCTATCAAAGCATTTTTAATTGGAGAGCCATCCGCAAACGTGGCTACCTGATAACCTACGCCTGCAATAAACTGTGTAGATACGTTGCTGAAGTATTTTTGCTGTAAGGATGGTGCACGGAAACCGGTTTGTGCAGCAGCTCTTACGTTGAGATTATCCAGAAGCTTATACCGTAATGCTAACTTATAGTTGAAGGTAGATCCAAAATCCGAATAATTCTCATATCTCAAAGCAACATCTGCAAGGAATCTTTTGGTAAAATTAAGTTCTGCATCGGCATAGATGGCTTCGCTGGTTCTGTTTTTATTGATGGCATTGGTAGGTGTAAAACCCGGGAACACCTGGCTGCCTGCCGGCCTGTAAGCTCCAAAAAAATCTGTAGGAAACGATGTTATAGGCGTGCCGTCATTGGTATAATGAGGGTTGCCGCTTACGTCGTATCGTGCGTAGGAATCTACATCACCAGCGGTGATTTTATAATTTTCAAATCTTACCTCGCCACCAAAAGCTAAATTAAGCCCTGCTAGGACATCAAATGGTCTCGAAATATCAAGATTGATTGTATTCTGACTGAAACCCATTGTACCGGCATAGAATTCGGAAGGAGAAGCAAATCGCATCGTGGTATTGCCAGTATTTTTGATATCGTATCGGAAGCTGTTTTTACCAAAGGTATTGCTTAGGTCAACAATCCATTCGCCCATTTTACCTTTGGCTCCTCCAACAAATGAAATATCCTGAATGGTAGAACCAATTTCTGGTAAGAAACCATTAGGATAAATGCTGGAAAAAGTATTGGCTTGCACAGGTCTTCGGTAGAATCCGGCAGAGTTACCACCCCTGTAACCATAACCACCAAAAGCGTAAGCTTTCCAGTTTTCTCCCAAAGGGACTTCTGCATTGGCAAAAAGCTGCCCACTTCTAAGTGAAGATTGCCCAACGCGCATGTTAAAATCTTCTCTGGTAAGGCCACGGTAAGCTAATTCGTTATTGGTGACATCAGCACTTAATAAGCCTTGTAATGTACTTATGCTGGTAGCGTCTTGTATTTTTCCTTGAGTTACGGGATCTAGGTAAGTAACTTGTTGTGCATACTGATGGATCGCATTGATAATGGTTGAAGCGTTAGCTGACGAAACAGTGGTGATATTGGTGAAATAATTGTTAAAATCAAAACCATTTTGTCTTGCACGCCCTTCTATAGCATTAAAGATATTATATATTGATCCACTATAGGCACTGGCTCGGGAAGTCGGGTCGCGGTAAACAGCAGAAGCTGTTAGGTTAATAAATCCTCCTTTATTGCCAATTTTCGCACCATAATTAAGATCCACTTGATAATTTTCACCATCTACACCTCCTGTCAGGTTATTAGATTCTGATGAGAAGTTAGCACCTGCCGTTAATGCGCCTGATAATCCGTTGGTTGATCTTTTTAAGTTTAGGTTGATGACACCCGCAATGGCATCGGAACCGTATTGGGCTGCTGCACCGTCTCTTAGAACTTCTATTTTTGAAAGCGCAAAAGCAGGGATAGCATTGAGGTCGGTCCCAACAGAGCCTCTTCCCGGTGTCCCGTTAATGTTAACGAGCGAAGAGGTATGCCGCCTTTTACCATTAAGTAAAACCAAAGTCTGATCAGGCCCTAATCCGCGCAATTGTGCAGGATCGATATGGTCTGTTCCGTCAGCTACAGTTTGCGTATTGGATGTAAAGGATGGCGCAACAAAGTTGAGTATTTGGTTGAGGGTTGTTTGAGGTGATTCTTTAGCAATTTTTTGGACATCAAAAACATCTACAGGTACAGGTGTATCTGTTTTAATTCTGCTGCCTGCTCTGGATCCCAAAACAACAACTTCCTCGATACTTTTATCCTTTGTAGAATCTGTGACTTGTGCAGACACTTCGGAGATAGCAAAAAAGATGATTCCTAATGTGATAATCTTTTGGTAATTTTTCTTCATAGTATAAATTTTAAATAAAAGTAATAAATAAAATTATACATTAAATAATATTAATAAAATAAAAGTAAATTAATTTTAATTAATATATATAATTAGTAATATATAACTAATGTTTTATGTTAAATTAACTTTTTTAATTGTTCTGATATTTTATTAGTTCAATGATTATCTTTGATAAAAAATTATATGAAAAAGAAATTCTTTTTATTGCTGGTTCTTAACTCCACTTGGATCTTTGCCCAGTATACCGATATTAATATTATAAAAGAAGTAAAGGTTAAAAA
This sequence comes from Epilithonimonas bovis DSM 19482, assembly GCF_900108115.1. Taxonomy (GTDB): domain Bacteria; phylum Bacteroidota; class Bacteroidia; order Flavobacteriales; family Weeksellaceae; genus Epilithonimonas; species Epilithonimonas bovis. The sequence continues at coordinate 95,011 of NZ_FTPU01000009.1, read as the reverse complement.
CAAAGGTGTGGTAGTTTCTGCGCATCCACTCGCCAGTGAGGCTGGTGCTAAAATACTGAAACAGGGTGGTAACGCCTTTGATGCGGCTATCGCAACGCAGCTAGCTTTGGCGGTAGTTTATCCTCAGGCCGGCAATATTGGAGGTGGTGGTTTTTTGGTTGCTGCAACGGCTGATGGAAGAAAGCTGGCTTTGGACTACAGGGAAACTGCACCATCTAAAGCAAGTTTCGATATGTATTGGGATAAGCAGGGAAATGCCAACACGGATCTTTCCCAGAACGGAAGGTTAGCAGTAGGAGTGCCTGGGAGTATCTCCGGGATGTTTGAAACGATGAAATATGCACAGCTGCCATTCTCAAAACTCATAGAACCGGCTATTGATTTGGCTGCAATAGGTTTTGCAATCACAGAGCAGGAGGCAGGTTTGCTCAATGCACACAAAAATGATTTCCTGAAACATAACAAAAATACAGTGGCCTTTGTAAAAAATCAGGATTGGAAAACAGGCGACCTTCTCATCCAGCCAGAATTGGCAGAGACGCTTAGAAGAATCCAAAAATCAGGAGAAAAAGAGTTTTATGAAGGAAAAACGGCTCAACTGATCATTGATGAAATGAAAAATGGCAACGGAATCATCCAGTCTGCTGATCTCAAAAATTATAAAACGAAGGAGAGAAAGGCTTTGGTTTTTGATTACAAAGGCCATGATATTGTATCAATGCCTTTGCCGTCCAGCGGTGGCCCTCTGTTGGCTCAGATGTTGAGAATGGCTTCTTATGAAGACCTTTCAAAATATCAACTTAATTCTGAAGAAGCAGTGCAGATTATGATAGAGGCAGAACGCAGAGCTTATGCAGACCGTGCGGAATATATGGGCGACCCGGATTTTATACAGGATAAAACCCAAATGCTGATATCGGATGAGTATCTTAAAAACAGATGGAAGTCATTCAATCCGAAACAGGCAACACCAAGCAAAGATGTCGGTAAAATTATGAACGCTCAGAAAGAAAGCACGGAAACCACTCATATATCTATTCTTGATAAATTTGGAAATGCTGTTTCTGTAACGACCACTCTTAATGGTTTATATGGAAGTAAGACAGTGGTATCCGGCGCGGGTTTTTTCCTGAATAATGAGATGGATGATTTCTCTATCAAGCCGGGCGTTCCTAATATGTTTGGCGCTGTGGGTGGCGAAGCCAACAAAATACAAGCGGGAAAAAGGATGTTATCATCTATGGCTCCAACAGTGGTTTTAAAAAATAATAAAGTTAAAATGGTTGTTGGTACACCGGGCGGAACTACTATACCAACATCGGTTTTTCAGGCGATTGTGGATGTCGTAGATTTTGGTCAGAATGCCAATTTTGCTGTTAATGCCCCCAAATTTCATCACCAGTGGCTACCGGAAGTTGTAAAAGTCGAAAACAACTTCCCTGAAACAACGATTAAAGCATTGGAGAAAAAGAATTATAAATTCGAGAAGATTAAGCAAATTGGCAGGACAGAAGCCATCCTTGTTGATGAGAATCAAAATATCCATGCTGTTGCAGATGGGCGAGGCGATGACTCTGTAGGAGTAGAATAAGAGAGAGTTTGAGTTAATATTGAAAAAAGGCTTCCAATTTTGGAAGCCTTTTTATTATTGAATCTCAATAAGTTTAGGTTCTTGCTTTCTTGCTTTTTCTGTTTTCGGGATGTTGAGTTTCAGTACACCATTTTCATATTTTGCCTGGATCCGTTCCTCATCCACAACATCTTTTGCCAGCTCAAAACTACGCGAAAAAGACTGGTAGCTGAATTCTTTTCTCATATATTGGCCGGTTCTGTCTTCTGTTTCATTTTTTTTGGTAGATGAAATTGTCAGAAGATTACCTTCCAAAGTGATCATGAAATCTTCCTTTTCCAATCCCGGTGCAGCTACTTCCACTTCAAAGCAATCATCAAGTTCCTTGATGTTTACAGATGGAAGTGTGGTTCTTGTTGAAGAAAAATTATTATTGCCCCAGTTAAAAAGTTCGCGGCTGAAAAAGTCATCGAACAATGTTCTCGGACTGGCAGGGAACAAATCGCCAGTGTTTCTTTTTACAATTGACATAACAAACTGATTTTAAAAGGTTAAACAATATTTTTTGTAAACTCAATTCCATAAATTCCAATGGTATGCCAACTGTTCTTATTATGAAATTCTGTCATTTTAGGTGAAAATTTGTCATTCATGAAAAAAGGCTTCCTTATTCGGAAGCCCAATGTTTTTATATTATGAAATTTTGATTATCTTGCGATATTCACGGCTCTTGTTTCTCTGATGACCGTTACTTTTACCTGTCCCGGATAAGTCAGTTCATTTTGGATTTTTTCTGAGATGTCATAAGACAATTGGTAAGCGTTTTCGTCATTTACTTTCCCGCTTTCTACCATAACTCTCAGCTCTCTGCCGGCCTGGATGGCGTAAGCACTGGATACACCGTCAAAGCTTAATGCAGCCGCTTCCAGATCTTTTAGCCTTTGGATATAAGATTCCAAAACCTGTCTTCTTGCGCCTGGTCTCGCACCGGAGATGGCATCCGCTACCTGAATAATCGGTGATAAGAGAGAAGTCATCTCAATCTCGTCGTGGTGAGCACCAATAGCATTGATAACTTCGGCATTTTCACCAAATTTCTCAGCCCATTGCATACCCAAGAGTGCGTGAGGTAATTCAGATTCCTGCTCAGGAACTTTCCCTATATCGTGAAGAAGACCGGCTCTTTTTGCTAATTTAACATTCAGTCCTAATTCTGCTGCCATGGTTGCGGCAATGTTTGCCACTTCTCTGGAGTGTTGCAGTAAGTTTTGCCCATAAGAAGAACGGAACTTCATCCTACCAACAATTTTCACCAATTCAGGATGCAAACCATGGATACCAAGATCGATAATCGTTCTTTTACCAACTTCTATAATTTCTTCTTCGATTTGTTTTCTGGTTTTTTCCACTACTTCTTCGATTCTTGCCGGGTGGATTCTGCCATCGGTTACCAATCTGTGTAGGGACAATCTGGCGATCTCTCTCCTCACCGGGTCAAAACAGGAAAGTAAAATAGCTTCCGGCGTATCGTCCACGATGATTTCTACACCAGTTGCAGCTTCCAGCGCCCTGATATTTCTACCTTCTCGCCCGATAATTCTACCTTTGATCTCATCAGACTCGATATTGAATACAGAAACCGAGTTTTCTACCGCCTGTTCTGTTCCAATTCTTTGGATAGTTTGGATGACGATTTTTCTCGCTTCGTTTTTCGCATTCAGTTGGGCTTCCTCCATAATGCTTTGGACGTGAGCCTGGGCTTTGGTTTTAGCTTCCGCTTTTAATGATTCCACGAGTTCGTTTTTGGCCTCTTCAGCAGAATAATTGGAGATTTTTTCCAGCATTTCTACTTTTTGTGCCGTTGCAACATCCAGGTCATGCTGTTTTTTCTGTACAATGTCCAGCTTTTTGTTGTAGTCTGCCAGTTGTCTTTCCAGATCTTTTTCCAGTTTTCCGGCCTTGCTCAGCTCATCATTGAGTTTGCTTTCTTTGTCTTTGATTCGTTTTTCAGAATCCTGCATTTTTTTCTCCCTTTGCTGGATGTCTGCATCGTGTTGAGACTTAAGCTCGAGAAATTTTTCTTTGGCTTGCAGTTGTTTTTCTTTTTTTACTGCTTCTGCCTGCACATTGGCTTTTTCTATAATGTTTTCAGCGCTTTTTTTAGCATCTTCTATCATGTATTTCGCTTTGGAATTGATGGCGCTTTTCCCAAAGAAAAGTCCTGCCACGGCTCCGATGATAAGTGCTACAACACCGATAATAATGGTAATTGTGTCCATAAATTTATATATATTGAGTTTTAATTGTCTCTTTTTAATTGTTTGAAGTCAGATGATTTTCATTCTTCTACAAAGATTTTCTTTTTCCAATTTTTAATAAACTTCCATCAACCAGCTTCTGACCTCTGACGGAAAATAAAAAAACCTACAACAGTTCAGTTATAGAGTAAACTCCATAAAAACACGATTTGGACTGATTTTCATTATCTGTAATCTGCGCAGGGCAGCACGCCATCTAATGAACTTTTGTCCGGTAATTTTTAATTGTTGAGTTTACTTCTTTGTGTTAGAACTATTGTAGGCAACTTGTAAGCTGATAAATTACTTTTCCAGCTGTTCCAGGAGTGTATTAATTTTGGTAATACGCTCGTTTGTATTTTTTATATTTTTCTCGTTGTTTAAAGAATATACTTCTGCATTGGTTCCCAGTTTCAAAGCGCACATGGCAAGAGCATCCTGTTTATCTCTTACATCAAAGCTGGCCTCAAAATCCTTAATCATTGTTTCTATTTGCTTGCCCACCTTACGAAGGGTTTCTTCTTCGGCAGCAGGGACATTCAGCGGATAATTACGTCCGGCAATATTGATGGTGATTCTTCTAAAATCCATTGTTATAAACCGTTGTTTTGTAACTCGGAGACACACATGTCAATTTCTTTTACCAGCCTGTTGATATGGTTTTTCATCAGCCGGTTGTGTTCTGCGTTTCCTGATATTGCTGAATAGAGCTTTAATTCTTTATTTTCTTCTACTAATATCTGGTTTCTGCGTTTTTCTTCGGCATAATCTTCTTTCAGTTTTTGCAATTCGTCTGACAATTCTGCATGTTTTTCGGAAAGATTCCTGTAGCTTTTGTACAGACTGAGAATCTTTTTCTCCAAAACAGAAAAATTGTTTTCTAATTCGCTTAGCATCACCAGAGTTAATTCTAACTTTTACAAAAATAGGAAAAATTAATGATGATTGTACAGGATATTACGCTTTTCTGTTAACAGAATTGTTTCTGTTTGATTGATAAGTGTTTAAAGTTTGTAATTCTTATCTATAATATTAAAAACAAACTGTTTTTGGGCAAGGTCACAATGTGGCGTAGCGGATGGGCACGCCCAAATAAAAAGAGCTTCGGGGAAAGCTCTTGGGTTGTTATTCAAATTTCAGGACAAACATAAATGCCCTGGTCTGCATGGTGGAGATGGCCGGCGTCCAGTAGGGTGGCGTAGTGGCCTTGTCCTGTACCAGCTCGTTATTGGTGAAAAATGTCCCCCTAATGGCCGGTGTCAGCTTGAAACGGCTAAAGTAGAACTGGATGCCAATCTCGGCAGACCAGCCGAAGTTGTGCGTGGTGGTGCGGAATGTATTGACACTGTTGTCTCCTTCTGAGGTTTCGTTGGATTGCAGGTTCATCAGATAATTGATGCCAGCTGCTGCATAGGGTCTTGAGTTATACCAGCGGTCACCATGGATTTCCAGTAAAATTGGCACATCCAGATAGGTGGATTTAACGGATTTGTTGGTATGGGTGATATCCGGATTGGTTATCACATCGGTGTAAGTGCCGTCTGGTAAAGGATAGCCTCCCGGATAGAGGTTGTTGACATGATCAAAGGTATTGAAGGTTAAATCTCTTTGTACAAAATGTAAACCCGGTTCTATCCTAAGATCAAAAAACTCATTAAGGCGCATTTTACCAATAAGCCCCGCTCCGAAACTGTAAGTAGCTTTGGAGTCTACCAGGTTTTTGTTACCGTCCATCCCAAAAGTCGGGTTAAGCACCATCTTGTAATCGAAATTGTTGCCGGCCAGATAAAATCCCCAGCTGAATTTTTGCAAATCAAAATCCTCCAGGTGATCCTGCCTGTCTTTTGTCTTAAAAAGGTTATTGAAGGTCTGTGCCTGAGCATTGGTACCCAGGACTATTACAAACAATGAGACGATCTTGATAATGCGCTGCTTCATCTATTTGGTGGCTTTATAAATGGTGGCTATTCCTAAACTTAATTTGGTGTATTCTACTTTTTTGAAACCGGTTTTCAAAAGGATGGATTTCATTTTTTCTCCAAAAGGAAAGGCATTTACAGAATCCGGCAGGTAAGTATAAGCTCTGTTATCTTTGGATACCAGTCGCCCGATAGCCGGCAGTATATTCTTAAAATAAAACATGTAAAACGGTGCTAGAAAGCCTTCAACTTTAGAAAATTCTAAAATGTAGATGCTTTTGTTTTCTTTAACGACTCTTCTCAGTTCTGACAATCCTTTTTCCAGATCTTCAAAATTTCTTACTCCAAATGCAACGGTAACACCATCAAATTTATTGTCCTCGAAAGGAAGTTGCTCTGCATCGCCTTTTTGCATGGTGATTTTGCTGTCGAGGTTCAGTCTCTTGATTTTTTCGATTCCTACATTCAGCATTTGCTGAGAGAGATCCAGCCCCACTACATGCGCATTGGTCCCTTTTTGCACAGCAATGGCAAGGTCTCCCGTGCCTGTTGCCACATCCAGGACCAGTTCAGGTTTATCTTTTTTCAGCATATCTACCAGTTTGTTTCTCCAGAGCACATCTATTTTCATTGATAAGACATGGTTAAGAAGGTCATACTTAGGCGCGATATTGTCAAACATATCTTCTACCTGGCTTTTTTTGCTGTACTCGGTATTATAGGGTGTTACTTTATTGTGATCCATTTTTATTATTGATAGATGATAAGTGATGAAAAATTTTTTACACTGATATCAAAATTTATAGTAATTCTTGTAATAATTGATAAAATCCTGTTTTCTGAAAATCTTTGAACGGCTCTCTACCTTTGCTACATTCTTGATAACACGGTCATAATCCTCATCCAGATTGTAGTAGAAATCCTCTGTATACAGGCGGTTGGTTTTCTTCACATCACCGATATAGATCTTATTATCAATCTCAATCCCGGGTTTTGTAGCCATCAGAGAATCCTTGTTAAGGCCATAGCCATAGTACTGATTGTTGATATAATAATCTTTGTGAGTGATATTGATAAGGCCTCTGATTTTCTCAACCGTAAAGGCAGAATCGTAAATCATGCGCTTGTTTTGGTCAAAAACCTGAATGTTATTTTTACCCTGGTTAAGATCTACTTTCAGGTACTGGCCGGCCGAAAGGATCTTTTGCTCGCCATTGTTGATTTTGAAATAGTAAGTCTCCGGAGTTGGGTTGTCTACCAGGTAATAATTGCGTTTTGCAAGGAACAGGAAATAGATACCAAAGGCCAAAACTACCGCCAGGACGGAAAAAATCAAACCTTTTACAGGCGCACTCAGACTTTTCATAAGAAGATTTTATTATTTCAGCAGGTTTTTTAAGCATCCTGTTGAAGATGCGAATTTAAGGAAAATTTTTTCAGCCTCGATTGATAAAAATTTGATATTAATCAAACGCAGAATTACTGAAAAATAAAACCTCAGTGTCTCTCAGGTTTTCGGTTTTTTGAGGATTAAATTTAAAGTCCGGCGCTTGGGTTCCGTTTTCTAATATCAGGTTTGGGTTTTTAAGGATAATGGCTTCATCCCAAAGGTTTTGATCGATGAATTGCTGCAGCGTGAATCTTCCGCCTTCTATTATGACAGACTGGATTTGTAATTCGTAAAGTTTTTCTAAGATTGTAATAAGAGAATTTTCCTTTTCAATCTTAATAAAGCGGATGTTTTTCTCCACCGAATTCTTTATCGAGTTTAGAATAATGGTTTCAGCTTCCTCATTATAAATATTGAAATTCTCAGGAACTTCCAGATTATGATCGATTAAAATCCTAATCGGGTTTCTGCCTTCCGTTTCTCTCACCGTAAGGCTTGGGTTATCATGCAGTGCCGTGTTTTTTCCAACTAATATTGCGTGTTCTTCACTTCTTAACTGATGTACAAACTGTTTCGAAAGCGAATTGCTGATCTGATAAGGCCTGAAATTTTTATCCATAAAACCATCCGCAGATTGTGCCCATTTCAGGATAATGAAAGGCCGTTTTTTCTCGTGGTAAGTGAAAAATCTTTTGTTGAGTTCTCTGCAATCTTTTTCTAAAATGCCAGCAACAGCCTCAATCCCGGCGGCTGTTATGATCTTTTTCCCTTTTCCGTTTACCTTGTCATGGCTGTCCATAGCGCCAATTACCACTTTTTTAAAGCCTAATTCCACAATCTTCATTGCACAAGGCGGCGTTTTCCCAAAATGAGCGCAGGGCTCCAGAGAGACATAGATGGTAGATTCGGGGATCAAGTGTAGATCTTCATCTTTTATAGAATTGATGGCATTGATCTCTGCGTGCGCTTCACCGGCTTTTTTGTGAAATCCCTCGCCGATAATCCGGTTATTATAGACGATCACCGAGCCAACCAAAGGATTGGGGTAGGTTTTCCCTAATGCTTTTTTCGCCAGTTCTGTACAGCGATTGATGTAATGCTTGTCAATCATTTATATAATAAAATCAGCGATTAAGAATCCTAAGAAAATTATTGAATTTTCCTTAGTGAAAAATTTGTGTTTTGAAAAAAAGAATGTTGCTGTAATGACGAATAAACTATTAAATATTATTCCAAAGAAAAAGTTATAGAATATCACTTTTGCATCGCCTTCGTACGCGTGGCAAAACCGATCGACATTATTAAAACTGAAATAAATCCCCAATAATAATGTGTAAAATAAAAATACAATATAATTAAGGATAAAATACTGTTCAATTTTTGAAATAATTGATTTTTTCATAGACTTATATAATAAGTTGAAAAAAAATAATATTAAAAAATTGATCAAAATAAAAATAGCTTTTCCGTAAGCAAACCAACCAAAATAATAGCATATTTCAGAAAAAAAATATTTTGTAAGTATATTCCATATAATAATGATTGTAAAAGCAATGATACTTTTAGATAATAATATTTTCATTCAAATCACATTACTATCACTTTTTGGCTTCTAAAGCGGTCGGTTTGTAGGTTATTGGGGGAATGGCAGTTTTAATCACCGCTTCCATCAGCCGGCTACGGTCTTTTGATAAGGATTTTACAGCATATTTCAGATCGCCGGATAACCTTTTGGAATACGAAAATATGACAAATGTCTTTTTACCGGCAGTCTCCAGATTTTTAAAACGATCAAAGTTATATTCTGCATAAGATTCGCCTTCTTTTGGTACGACCGTTACCAGGTAATCTACGATAATCTCTTTGCCATCAGGGCTTTCGGTCACGTTAGTGAAAGAATATTTGTCTTGGGAACGATCTTTTCGGTTTTGGACATAATCTACCTTTTGCCTTACAGCATTATCAAGATCAATTTCTTTATCAAAATAAGAAATATTGATGAGTTCTTTGTAATTCTTAAAATCATCATCCCGCAACATATACTGCTGTTGCGCCCACGTTGGCGAGTTTTGTTTGCTCCATGTCAGAAAATATTCATTGCTGTCAAAAGTCAGCGGCCCTGGGATATTCAGCCGGTCAACAGTTTCTGTTGGGCTTGTAATGTTCTCTTCTTTTTGGGTTTCCTGAGCGCAGAACAGTGCGGAAATTCCCATACAGAAAGAAACTGCAAGTAGATTTTTTATTTTCATATTAGATATTTGTTTATTTCAAAGCTTATATGCAATCGCCTGATCTTCATTGGTGTTGATATTACTCTTTTGATATTTTTAAATCGAAGTTCGATGACAACGGAACTCCCCAATCATTGCAATATCGTACATCTCGAATTAGGCCAACCACAAAAGCAAAACTATAGGAAAATCTGTTTCAGTATTTACTTTTTCACTTTTGTGGTTGATGGACCTTTTATTTCAGTTCCTTCGGGATTTCGCAAACAGGGATTGGATTCATCTTATGTTGCGTTGCTTTATTGAGTTTCAGGTAAATTTCCATCGCTTCTTTTTGCCTGCCCTCAAAATCTGTTGCGGTTTTCCCGTCAGCCTGTTGTTCCATCGCCCATTCCAGTTCCGGGTAAGTGGCGCCCATCTGATCTTCATCCGTTTTGTCAGCATCCCAAAGGCCATCTGTAGGAGCTGCTTTTTGGATACTTTCCAGGATATTAAGCTCTTTTGCGATCTCATAAACCTGAGTTTTGTAGAGGTCTGCAATAGGAGAGATGTCCACACCGCCATCCCCGTACTTGGTGTAAAAACCAACACCAAAATCTTCTACTTTATTGCCTGTTCCCGTTACCAGAAGGCCGTTCAGCTGACCGTAATAATAAAGTGTCACCATTCGGAAGCGCGAGCGGGTATTGGCCAGCGCAAGATTTTTGCTCCAGGCTCCTTCCTTGTAATCGTTGACAGTAGTTTCAAAACTTTCAAAAACATCTGTAAGGTTGACTGTAAAACCTTCCACATTAGAAAAATTGGCTTTCAGGAATTCGATATGATCCTGCGCTCTGTCCACCTGATCTGCCTTTTGGCGGATTGGCATTTCCAGAACCAACGTTTTCAGCCCGGTTTTCGCCGCTAATGTAGAAACCACCGCGGAGTCAATCCCTCCGGAAACTCCTATTATAAAACCATTTACCTTTGCGTTTGTCGCATAATCCCTTAGCCAGTTGACGATATGATCGATTACTTTTTGTGTCTGCATTCTTTTATTTTCAAATTAAAAATTTCAATTTTTTGGCGTGCCCTTTTTGTTTTGGGAAGGGCAAGTCCCTCTCTTTTGGAGAGGGATTTAGGGTGAGGATAAAACAAAAAGGCCGGGCTCCGGGCAGTCGCTCTCGCTTAGGCGAGGAGCTCCAACAATGCCCTGCGCCCTCACGCGCTGCGCAACTTTTGAAACATTAACGAAAATTATGAGCTTTCGCTTCTTTTAAACTGTCTCAAAAGCATTATTTTTGTTTTTCCAAAATCGTAATGTAAAAATAATGAAGTTTTTCCGATATATCTGTTTTTCGGCAATAATTGTTTCCAGTTTGTGGGCTTGCAAAAAAGATTCTGTAAATCCCTGGGATGTCGAGATCAAAAATCCTGTCAAAAATGTGAAGGTTACAGATTTGTCAGGAGAGTTTTATAATCCTTCCGTTAATCTGGACGATTTTAAGAAAAAATATCCGTGGTTTCAGGGTTCTGTCCCGGATGCTGATTACCAGGTCCGAAGAAAAGATACCGCAGAAATCAAAATATATAAAGAAGCTATTGCTAAAATCAATAAAAATCAACTGAAAACGGATCTCGATGATCTATTTTCCCGCATCAGGAATTATTTTCCGGCTTTTGTCCCGCCTCATGTCTATCTGTATTCATCCGTTGTTGATCCTCAGAATGTTACAGATCCTATATTTTTGCGGGAAGACCAGAATATGCTGTTTGTAGATATTACCGCTTTTATGGGAGACGGCAACAGCAATTATAAAGGCTTGGAATTATATTTTCAGAAATCAATGAATCCTGATAATTTGGTGCCGAAGATTTCAGCTTTTTTTGCCGCCAGATTAGTTCCTGTGCAGGCAGATCAGCAGAAGTTTCTGGATCAGATGATCTATCAGGGCAAGATGCAGATTTTGCAGGATGCATTTCTTCCGAAAACACCGGATTATCTCAAGATAAATTATACCAAAGAACAATACCAGTGGGCTGTCGCCAACGAAGCCAACATCTGGAATTATTTTGTGGAAAATGATTTGTTGTTTAGCCCGGATCCTAATTTGGCAGAGCGCTTTATTACCGTTGGGCCATTTTCAAAATTCTATACAGAAGTGGACAGGGAAAGTTCTCCCCAAATTGCCATCTGGACAGGCTGGCAAATTTGCAAACATTACCTGAAAGCGCATCCGGAAGAAAAGCTGCAGGTCTTTTTGAAGAAAAATGCAACTGAAATCTTTAACGGATCGGATTACAGGCCAAAGTAGAGTTTTAGAGTTGAGAAAGAAATTTTCTTTTGCTAAGTTCGAAGTTGATTCTACGTTTGTCGAAGCTCCTTTGTAAACCTAAAAACCAGTTAATAATTTTAAAAAAAACTTTATGGACTTTGTGTCCAAATAAGAATGTAAATATTAAAAATAAAATCAATGAAAAAATCAAAAATAGTTATAGATGTAGAGCTGGACGATAATCACGTCCCGGAAAAAATATTTTGGAAAGCCGAAGATGGCGGTATCAAAAGACAGGAAACCAAAGCAGCAATGATCTCTGTTTGGGACAGCAAAGCAATGGAAGCGCTTAGGATCGACCTTTGGACAAAAGATATGCCTGTAGATGAAATGAAGCGGTTTTTTCATCAGATTTTAGTTTCTATCGGACACACTTATCAGCGTGCCACCAGCGAAGATGATGTAGCAGAATGGATGGGTGAGGTTGCAGAAGAATTTGCTGTGAAATCGGCGATAAAAATGTAAAAAAAATAATGTACGAATGTAAAAGTATAACAATGTAACAATCTTAAAGCATTGGTAAACTGATACATTGTTATATTGCTAAATTATTATAATATGAAATTCAATACAAAAGTAATACACGGCGGGCAACACCACGAGCCGGTAACAGGTGCCGTAAATGTTCCCGTTTTTTTAACATCAACATTTGCACAAAAAAGCCCAGGGCAACTCATCTCCGGTTACGAATATTCGCGAGGTGCTAATCCTACAAGACAGGCTTTGGAAGACTCTCTGGCAAGTATCGAAAACGGAGCGAGAGGTCTGGCTTTCGGTTCCGGTCTGGCTGCTATCGATTGTGTTTTGAAATTGCTGAATCCCGGTGATGAAGTGATTGCTGTGGATGACCTCTACGGCGGTTCTTACAGGATGTTCACCAGATTATTTGAGAAATATCAGCTCAAATTTACATTCATCGGTTTTGATAATGTGGAAGAACTGGAAAGTACCATTACAGATAAAACAAAACTGATTTGGCTGGAAACACCAACCAATCCTTTGATGAAACTGGTAGATATCAAAATGGTTGCTGATGCCGTCAAAGGAAAAGATATTCTGGTGGCGGTAGATAATACTTTTGCAAGCCCTTATATCCAGAAACCATTGGATCTGGGGGCTGATATTGTAATGCATTCTGCAACCAAATATCTCGGCGGGCATTCTGATGTGATCGCTGGTGCTTTGATTGCAAAAGATGCAGAACTGGGAGAAAAATTACATTTTATCCAGTTTGCGAGTGGTGGAATTTTGGGACCTCACGATTCTTATTTGGTTTTGAGAGGTATCAAAACTTTAGCATTGAGAATGCAAAGACATTCCGATAACGGTTTTGAGGTTGCAAAGTATCTGGAGAATCATTCTTTGGTGGATAAGATTTTCTATCCGGGATTATCGTCTCATCCGCAATATGATTTGGCAACAAGGCAAATGACCGAATTTGGCGGTATGGTTTCTTTCACATTCAAGTCCGGGAAAAAAGAAGATGCAATAAAATTCTTAGAAAATATCAAAGTATTTACGTTGGCAGAATCTCTGGGCGGCGTAGAATCTTTGGCAAATCTGCCTGCAATGATGACGCATGCATCTATTCCTGCGGATAAAAGAGCCGTTCTTGGGATCACCGATGACTTGGTGAGATTAAGCGTTGGGATAGAAGATGCAGAAGATCTGATTGCTGATCTGGAACAGGCATTTTCTAAGTTGTCGGTTGGCAGTTGATTGTTGACAGCAAACTAAAAAATCTATCAACTATAAACCAACAACTATCACCCAATTAAGATGACTTTTCGTGATGCTACTTTAGAAGACCTTCCCATAATTGTGGAAATTTATAATTCTACAGTGGCATCACGACTGGTTACTGCTGATCTTGAACCTGTCTCGGTTGAGAGCAAACTCGGTTGGTTTCATCAGCATAATCCCGATTTTCGTCCGCTTTGGATCGTTTTAGATTCGGATAAAAATACAGTGGGCTGGGTGAGTTTTCAGGATTTTTATGGACGCCCGGCTTACCAGAAAACAGCGGAAATCAGTATTTATCTGGATGAGAAATACCGTGGGAAAGGTTTTGGAAAGAAGGTTCTGGAACTGTCTTTGGAAAAATGTCCCGCTTTGGGAATAGAAAATATTTTGGCTTTTATTTTTGCTCATAATCTTGCAAGCCTTACTCTGTTTGAGAAGTTTGGATTCGAATTATGGGGCAATCTCAAAAATATCGCAGAACTGGATGGCGAAAAAAGCAGCCTTGTTATTCTTGGGAAATCATTAATATAACGTAGTTTTGTTTTTTAATTTTATTAATGAAAATAGCATTCCTGGGTCCCGAAGCCTCTTTTACACAGTTAACAGCCACGCAATTATTTCCAAACGAAAATCTGATTGCCAAAGCCAATATATTAGATTGCTTTTTGGCTGTTCAGAATAACGAAGTAGATAAGGCGGTTGTACCTTTGGAAAACTCGATAGAAGGTACGGTTTCTATGACGCTGGATTACCTATTCCAGACGCCGGATATCAGGGTTGAGGCAGAAGCAATCATGCCGATTGCCCACCAGCTGATGATACATCCCGGGCAGGATAATGGTGAGGCTATTGAGAAAATCTATTCTCATCCGCAGGCACTGGCGCAGACTTTTAATTTCCTGAATCAGCATTATCCCGAAGTTCCCAAACAGGATTTTGCATCTACAGCAGCTGCCGCAAAACGGGTTTCCGAAAATCCGGATCGTAAAATGGCCGCCGTGGCCAATAAGTTTGCAGCCCAGCTATACGGGTTGAAAATTATCAATGAAAACATCCACGACTTCGAGCAGAATCATACACGGTTCATTGTTATTTCAAATAGTTCTGTTTCACTCAATACAGAGGAGAATTTTGACAGCAACCTAAAAACTTCCGGAGAAAAAACAGGTCTTCTCATTACGCTTCCGCAGGATCATCCCGGTGGTCTGCATCAGGTTTTATCGGTCTTTGCATGGCGCAAAATGAACCTTAGTAAAATAGAATCCCGAACGCTGAAAACAGGGCTGGGCCATTATTTTTTCTTTGTAACAGTTGTTGGCGGATGGGATGACCTGCTTTACATCAATTCGGTTGACGAATTGCAGGCCTTAGGCGCTGATGTTAAGTTCCTGGGGAATTATAAGGAGTTTTTGCTGGAGTCTTAGGTTCGGTTTTTGTAATGATATTTTTATCTTTATAAAAAAAACGGATGACTGTTGCTCTATTTCTTTTACTTCTCCTGATCGGATTTTACTTCTACAATCAATTACAGAACAGGATTGATGAGCTGAAAAAACAAATTGATGATCTCAAAGGTTATCGTACTGCTCAACCGACAGCTGAAGTTCCAAAAGAAGAAAAGCCTTCTGCTACGAACTTAGATTCTCACCCGGTTATTCTCCAAAACAAACGTTCCGAGGATATGATATCCGAAAACAAAACCAATTGGATAGATCTGTTTTCCAATTTCATCAGAGAAAATATCCTCACAGTTCTGGGGATTATAACCCTCATTTTAGGGGTCGGTTATTTTGTAAAATATGCTATTGATAAAAACTGGATAGGGGAGACGGCGCGAGTTTCTATAGGTATTTTTGCGGGATTGGCTATTGCTTTTACAGGTTTTCTGTTGCGCAAAAATTACAGGATTTATTCCTACATTCTTACAGGTGGCGCAGTCGTGATGCTCTACTTCAGTATTACCCTTGGGTTTAGAGAATATCATTTATTTTCTCAAACTTCCGCTTTTATTGTTCTGATTGGTATTACGCTTTTCGCAATCGCTCTGGCCTATTTTTACAGCAGCGAAGTTCTGATTCTCATCGCAACCATCGGCGGTTTTTGTGCGCCATTGATGGTGAGCACTGGCGAGAGCAATTATCCATTTCTCTTCGGTTATATCACCTTACTCAATTTTGGGATGTTGGCTATTACGTTCCTGAAAAACTGGAAAAGCCTTGGTTGGGTTTGTTTCGTTCTCAGCAGTCTTTACTTTTCTGGCTGGGTTTTTTCTGAACCGCAAATGATTAGTACAATTTATCTTTATCTTTTTTATTTCACATTTTATGCCTTTGCGCTGGCAGATATGTTCAGGCAGAAAGTATTACAAAAATTCGATATACTGATGCTGGTTTTGATCAATATTTTTGTGGTTGCAGCATTGGTTTATGTATTCAAAGTGCTTGACTATGAACCTGTCATTCTTATTCCGATATCTTTTGCGGTGATCAATGCGGTATTTTTATTAAGAGAAATCAAGTCGAAAAATTACGATACCAACTTCTCTGTTTTTTCGGGATTGATTATTAGTCTTCTGACTTTTTCGGTAGCCGTCTATCTCAATAATTATGTCATGACAAGTTTTTGGGCAACAGAGAGCGTCTTGCTGATGTTTCTTTGGCAAAAAACAGGGCAATCCATCTTTAAACGGTTTTTCAAATACATTTTCTGTTTGATGATCATTGCACAGATTTTTACGTGGAGCCATTATTATGATTCCGACAATTTGCCATTGATAGCTAATAAGGTATTTATAACAAGCTTCTGGACAGGTTTGTCCGTTATTGCTAATTTGATAGTGGTCAATTATTTCGATAAAAATAAAGAATCAAGATCCGGGAGAGCTTTTGGGTTGCTTAGTCTGGCAGCATTTTTATTATTCTACTTCATATTTTTGTTTGAATTATACTATCATATTCGGGAACTCGAAAACAACAGGATCATCATATTGATGCTTTTTTACAGCGTTTACTATGCTGCTGCAGTTTTGGTTTTACAATCTTTTGTTAAGATTGGCGATTATTGGGATTCGGGTCTGGGTTATTTGCTTTTAGGATTGTTTATCGGTTTGTCAGGCTTTGCAACAGTTACCGATTCCATACTGGTTTTTAGGGCTTCCAATGGCTTTTTTGGATTATACCTGTTGTATCTTATCCCGTTGGTTTATCTTATTCAGAAGCTTTTCAGAAACAAAGCATTTCTGACAGCAGATTACAACGTTTGGCTGTTGATGTTCACTGTCATATTTGTGATTTGCTGCGAAATCAATCATCTGTATTTGGTTTATTCTATCGGGAAACTACAGGAAATAGTGCATCTGCAGGAGCGTTTTGTTGTCTTCTACCTGCCAATTATATGGGCAGTTTTGGGTGTCTCTATGATATACTTTGGCATCCGAAGATCTCTGCCGGAATTGACGAAATGCGGATTTGCCTTGATAGGATTGATGATTATTAAGCTGTATGCTTATGATATTTGGAAGATGGATAATATTTCCAGAATCATCGCATTTATTGCGCTTGGATTGATTTTGTTGATTAGCTCATTCACATTTCAAAAGTTGAAATTGATGCTGAGAAAGGTTATCGATAAAGATAAAAATAGCGAATCATAACTGATCTGGCGACCTGCCATATCAAATCAAAATTAATGATATTGATATGGTTGTCAAAGTAATAATTAGCATCTTCAAAATCAAAACAATTGTAAAAAACTTAAACTTCCTTTTACAATAATTCAGGCGTATAAACTTAACTTATAATTTCTCTCTGTTTCTTCTGTTAATCAGAAAATAAACCGGCAAACCGAGTAAAATCAATCCTAATCCCGGCCAGGTATATTGAGGCTTATAAATGAATAGAAGGATGCAAAATCCCGTTCCGATCAAAAGATAAAGAATCGGCGTGAAGGGATAAAGAAAAGTTTTGTATCCTCTTTCCAGATCAGGCTTTTTGATTCTCAGATAGATCACACCAAAAACCGTAATCATATAAAACAGAACGATTACAAAAGAGATCATATCCAACAGGTCGCCGTATTGGCCGCTTAAACAAAGCAAACTCGCCCAAATGCCCTGCATCCAAAGTGATTTTTCAGGGACACCATTTTTATTGTTTTCGATGGCTGGTTTTAAGAATAGGCCGTCTTTGGCCATGGTTTGGAAAACTCTGGCTCCGGCCAAAACAATGCCGTTTACACAGCCAAATGTTGAGATCATTACGAGGATGGCAATAATCACCGTTCCGGCATTACCAAACATTTTTTCTGCCGCGGCAACTGCCACTCTGTCATTCGCCGCAAATGCGATCGAGTCTCTGTCCAATGCATTCAGGTAAACAAAATTAACAAGTAGGTACAGCAACATTACGGCAGAAGTTCCCAGGATCATTGCTTTTACCACGTTCTTTTTCGGATTCTCGATCTCACCAGAAATAAAAGTCACATTTTCCCATGCCACCGAACTGAATACAGAACCTACCATCGCCGCTGCAATGCCGCTCAAGATCGTTGTCCCGGTAATCTGCTGCCAGCCAAGTTTTAGAAAATTACCTTTGTCGTCCTTTGCCAGATTATTGAAGGCATCAAAACCAAAACTCATGTTGGAGCTCCAGTTAGATTGTTTTATCAAAACAAAGCCGAGAATAATCAATGCAAGCAATGCAATGACTTTGGATGAGGTGAAAATATTTTGCAGGATTTTCCCACTTTCAACGCCTTTTGTATTAATAAACGTCAGAAAAAGAATTACAAATATTGCCAGGATTTGGATCCAGGTAATTTTAAACTCACCACTTTGGAAAATGGGTGCCGCATCATTAAGTGCGGGAACTAAGTAAGCGGTAAACTTCCCAAAAGCAACCGCAACAGCCGCAATGGTACCGGTTTGTATGACCGTGAACATGCCCCAGCCGTAAAGGAATCCCATTGGTTTTCCAAAGATTTCTGTAATATAAGTATATTGCCCGCCCGCCTTTGGGAACATCGCCGACAATTCTCCGTAACTGATAGCTGCGGCAACAGTCATCACCGCGGTGATTAGCCAAACAATGATCAGCCAGTAGCCGGAACCAAGATTCCGCATAATGTCTGCACTCACGATAAAAATCCCACTCCCGATCATCGATCCCATCACAATCATCACGGCGTCCCAAAGTTTGAGCTTTTTCTCCATAGTTTTATTTATAAATCAAATATATAAAAACTAATGAATGATTGTGTCAGAATAGTTTTAGCCAAAAGAAATAAGATAGAATAAAGATAAAAATACTGTCAATGAGTTCACATAATCTTGAAAATAGTTCAATCTAATGGTATGATACCATTGGTTTGTAAATGAATAAAAAAAAGACTACTCAAAAAAGCAGTCTTATGATTTTATAGGCTCACCTGATAATTTAAAAATAGCAAGTCTTCGGTAATCTTTCAATTCTCGCAGATTCTTACGATTATGCAGATCCTTAACTTTGAATATGCTCAATCTGTAAAATCAGCGAGGATAACTGTTTTCCCAATATGAAATTAAGTTCCGACCTCAATAAATTTATTCCAAGAGATCGTCGTTTTCTTCTTCGTGATCGTCATCCTGGTCAGATTCGCTCCAGTAATTGTTTTCTTCATCCTCGGAGCCTATTTCTTCGCTGTCGTTATCGGCATCAGATCCGGGAACATCCAGATCCATTTCCATATCGTATTCGTTAGTTTCATTTTCGTCGTAGATAGGATTTCCGTTTTCATCCAGAGGAATTGGTTTTTCCTGGTTAAAAACATCTTCACTGGATTTATAGTTCATTTCTTTCAGATTCCTGTTTTGTTCATTAATGTTATCTTCTGGTATCATAATAATATTGTTTGATTAATTTTTATTGATTAAGACAAATATAGTTCCATTATTGGATTCTGTCAACTAAATATTATAAACT
This sequence comes from Epilithonimonas bovis DSM 19482, assembly GCF_900108115.1. GTDB lineage: Bacteria > Bacteroidota > Bacteroidia > Flavobacteriales > Weeksellaceae > Epilithonimonas > Epilithonimonas bovis. The sequence continues at coordinate 75,592 of NZ_FTPU01000009.1, read as the reverse complement.
TCCGGATTGACACAATTTGGCATTGTTTTGCCCGATGCAAAGGCAACAATATTCTCAGCAGATAATCTGGCCATGCCATCGCGTGCCTCTACTGTTGCAGAACCTATATGAGGCAGCACACAGGCATTAGGGAGCAAAAGTAACGGGTTTGCTTTTTTCATCGGCTCAGGATTGGTAACATCCAGACCAGCACCCCATATTTTGTTTGTGATGAGTGCCTGATACAGGTCATCTTCATTATGAAAACCGCCTCTTGCAGTATTGACAAAAATGGCATTGGATTTCATCTTTTCAAAAACAGTTTGGTCAAAGAGATTGGCCTGGTCTGGCGTATAATTGGCATGGATGCTGATCACATCAGATTTTTGAATCAATTGATCAAAACTCACATATTCTGCATCGAGTTCTTTTTCTGCATCATTGTTTTGATGTCTGTTATGATAAATAATCTTCATCCCAAAAGCAGCTTTACACTTTTCTGCCATCTCAAAACCAATTCTGCCCAATCCAAAAATACCAAGCGTTTTACCGTATAATTCCTGACCGAGTTCTTCCAGCGCATCAAAGTCTTTCCAGTTGCCGGATTTGACTTTCTCTATATTATAGTTTACTTTTCGGGAAACCATTTGCAGCAGGAGGAAAGCGACGTCTGATGTTGCTCTGCTGAGAACCTCCGGTGTGTTGCCCACAGGGATTTTCCTTTTGGAAGCTTCTGCAATATCCACATTATTATAACCCACGGAGAAGAGCGCGATGGCTTTTATATTCGGGTAATTTTCCAAAAAGTTTGAGTCAATTTTTGTTCCGCCTACATTCAGGAAGGCCTCAGCGGTTTGAAGGTGCTGCTGTATTTCTTCTTTAGAAAAATCTCGGTTTTCGGGGTATACCAGGTCTAATTGTGCTTTTCTCAGTATGTCGATTCCTACTTGCGGGATTTTTTTGTTGATGAATACTTTCATTTTAATTTTTTACAAATGTTATCAAATAGTCTACCACAGGCTGTTTTTTCAGCATCGAATTGTGCAGCCCGGCCTGAATGGAGCTCATCACGAAAATCAGCTGGGGATTGGCGGCTGAGTTTTTGGGATAGCGGGAATGGAGGACGGATAAGCTGCCCAAATAAAAAAAAACCGGAAAATGAATCCCGGTTTCTATTATTGTATTGTCAAATTTAGTCTTGTGTTGGTCTTTCTTTATCTTTTGTGAAAAAGAACTTGATGACGATTGGCAGGGTGGTTACCAAAACAATGACGATGATAATCAGTTCCAGTTTTTTCTTAAGATCGATATCAAACTGGTCCATAAATAATTTATCAAGGTAATGTCCTGCAAAAATGAGAATATAAGACCACGCCACTGCGCCAATGATGTTGTGTAAAAAGAACTTCTTTTTGTCCATCTTCACGATCCCGGCAACAATAGGTGCAAAAGTCCTTACGATTGGGAGAAAACGGGCTAATATAACGGCAACTGTCCCATGGTCTTCAAAAAAATCATGCGCTTTGAACAGGTATTTTTTCTTGAAGAGGAAAGTATCTTTTTTCTCATAAAGCATAGGCCCGCTTTTGTATCCAAACCAGTATCCAATCTCGTTCCCAATAACCGCTGCCAATGCTACGGCAGTCGCCAAAATTGTAGTATCCAGAAAATCTGAGCCTGTAGAACCGAATGTTGTGCTGATAATATCCACGGCATAGATACCGGAGATAAACAGCAAACTGTCGCCAGGCAAAAAGAAACCAATGAATAAGCCTGTCTCAGCAAAAATGATAAATAATATCAGCCAAAATCCGCCTAATTGAATATAAAATTCGGGGTTAAGTAAGTCTTTCCAACTTTCAAAGTGATCCATATAATTGTGTGTTTCGCAAATATATTAAAAACCAAATTGAAAAACCCGGTTCAGATGCGATTTTTACAATTTATTTTGCGAAATAATGGTAGCTTAGAGATCATATTTTTTTCCCCATTTTTCTTTCAGCTGCTCTTTGATTTTTTTCTCGGTTGAGTTATTGGCGGGCTGGTAAAAAGCGGTTCCTTTGATCTCATCCGGCAGAAACTCCAGATCTACAAAATTACCTTCGTATGAGTGTGCATACTGGTAATCTTTGCCATAGTCCAGATCTTTCATCAGTTTGGTTGGCGCATTCCTCAGATGGAGCGGCACGGGCAGGTTTCCGGTTTTTTTTACAAAAGCCAGAGCCTGGTTAATCGCATTGTATGTTGAATTACTTTTTGGTGAAACGGCCAGATAAACCGCTGTTTCGCTCAGGATAATTCTGGCTTCGGGATTACCGATGATGTTAATGGCCTGAAAACAATTGTTAGCCATTACCAGTGCATTGGGGTTGGCAAGTCCAATGTCTTCTGCGGCCAGAATCAGCATCCGCCGGGCAATAAATTTGATGTCTTCACCGCCAGCCAGCATTCTCGCGAGCCAATAAACGGCACCGTTGGGATCTGAGCCGCGCATTGATTTGATAAAAGCCGAAATAATGTCATAATGCTGCTCACCATTTTTGTCATACAGGGCCATAGTCTCCTGCAAAACAGAAAGCACATTCTTATTAGTGATTTTATTTTTCTCAGCAGATTTGTATTGATTAAGAACCAATTCTACAGAGTTGATCAGCTTTCTCGCGTCACCACCGGAATATTGGATGAAGGCTTCTTTCTCTTCGAGGTAAAATTTGGTGTTGTTGAGTTCGTTATATTTTGCTGTGGCGATGTTGGCCAGTTCCTCCAGTTTTTCAAAAGTCAAAGCCTTCAGGATATAAACCTGCGAACGGGAAAGTAGGGCAGAAACCACTTCAAAGCTCGGGTTTTCTGTAGTAGCACCAATCAGGACAATCCATCCTTTTTCTACGGCGTGAAGCAAGGAGTCCTGTTGGGATTTGTTGAAACGATGAATCTCATCAATGAACAGAATCGGGCTTTTGCCGGAGAAAAGATTCTGTTTTTTGGCTTCTTCGATAATGTCTCTTACATCTTTTACACCGGATGATACTGCAGAAAGTTTGTAAAATTTACGCCCTGATTTTTCTGAGATAATCTCTGCAAGCGTGGTTTTACCCGTTCCCGGAGGTCCCCAGAAAATAAGGGAATTGATGGTGTCATTTTCCAGCATTTTGCGGATCGTCCCGTTTTTTCCGGTCAGATGTTCCTGTCCCAAAACATCATCAAGCGTTTTTGGGCGCAGAATTTCGGCAAGAGGCGAATTGTTCATCTTTCAAAATTACGGAAATTATATACTTTTCGAAAAATATAAATTAAAGCAATAGTTGATTTTAATGTTAAAGATGAAATATTTATTGTTTATCAATAAATATTTTTTGATATTTGTAAGATTAAAATTATTTTGAATGAAAACAAAACAAATTCTTTCTATTCTGAATGTACTTGCTTGGATAGCATTTATAGGGCTATGTATCCAAACAGGAACTTTTCTGATTGCAGGTATTACAGGTCTTATGTTTGAAGGAACTAGTCAATCAAAAATTGCAGTGATTGGTTATGATTTCTCAGATTTACATTTTCAGACCAAAACCAATTTTATCTACCTCATTTCTATTCTTATTTTCTTTTCAGCATCAAAAGCTTATTTATTTTATCTGACTACTGAAATTTTGAAGAAAATTAATTTAGAAAATCCATTCAATAAAATTATCTCAGATTTGATTTTAAAAATCAGCTACGTCTCTTTTGAAATTTGGATTGTTTGGGTAGTTATTGACCAATATATAGAAGGTTTGGTCAAAAGTGGTTACGATGTTTCTACAATCAAAAATCATTTAGACTCTGCAGGAAGTTTCATTTTCCTTGCCGGAATCATCTATGTTATAGCACAGATCTTCAAAAGAGGAATCGAATTACAAAATGAAAACGACCTTACCATTTAAGTTATGCCAATAATTGTAAATTTAGACGTGATGATGGCAAAACGGAAAATGTCATTGAATGAGCTGTCCGAAAAAGTAGATTTAACGCTTTCTAATCTTTCAATCCTGAAAACAGGAAAAGCTAAAGCTGTTCGTTTCAGTACGTTAGAAGCGATTTGCAAAGCTCTGGATTGTCAGCCTGCAGATATTTTAGAATATCGAGAAGAAGAAAAATAAGATTTACAATTTTCTCGCAATCACATAATCCAGCATTAGTTTCATTGCTTTTTTGGCTTCGTTATCGGGGAACTCCGCAAGGATATCCAATGCTTTTTGCTGGTAGTCTTTCATCACTGTTATCGCATAATCCATACCGCCGGATGACTTTACAAATTCGACCAGTTCACGCACTTTTTTGCTGTCGTTGTTGTATCGTTTGATGGTGGCAAAATATTTTTTGTAATTCTCTGGATTGGCATTTTTCAACGTATAGATCAACGGCAGAGTCATCTTTTGTTCCTTGATGTCGATCCCGACCGGTTTCCCAATGATGTTGCTCGTCTGATAATCAAAAAGGTCATCTTTAATCTGGAACGCCATCCCGGTATAAGTCCCGAATTGCTGCATTTTTTTCGCCGTTGCCTCATCTACACCATTGGATAAAACGCCCACTTCGCAACAGGCAGCAATTAGCGTGGCTGTTTTCTGACGGATAATTTCGTAATAGACATCTTCTGTAATGTCCAGTTTTCGAGCCTTTTCCAACTGCAGCAGTTCACCTTCAGACATTTCCCGGATGGTTCTCGCAATCACAGCCAAAAGGTCAAAATCACGGTTGTCTGTAGAAAGTAAAACCGATTTCGATAGCAGGTAATCGCCTACCAATACAGCGATTTTGTTTTTCCAAAGGGCGTTAATCGAGAAGAAATTCCTGCGTTTAAAACTCTCATCCACCACATCATCGTGCACCAGTGTTGCCGTGTGGATCAGCTCAATCATACTGGCGCCGCGGAAGGTTTTTTCGTTCACATTACCCACCAGCTTCGCACAGAGAAAAACAAACATTGGGCGCATCTGTTTACCCTTTGTGGTTACAATAAAACGTGTCACTTTGTCCAGCAGCGGCACATTACTTTTCATAGATTCATAAAACTTCTGTTCAAAAAGTTTCATTTCGTCAGAGATCGGTGCTTTGATGAGTTCTACTGTATTTGCCACGTTTTGCGTTTATAGATTGATGTTTTTTGGAGCAAGAACATTCAACTTTTAATGAACTTCCCAACCCGCTGTCCGCTGTATCTTTTTTATAAATTGTTCTTCGAGAGCCTCAGAATGACAATTTATAAAAAAGGATGCCGCTTCCATCGGGGCTATGTTCAGGTGTTGTCTGTCGGTCGCCCCCAAAATGATAGATGAAATTGAGAGAAATACAGGTGTCTAACATCTAATATTTCACGTCTTACATCTATTTATTATCCTACAAATATAATTATTCTAAATCTTTAAACGGTATAAAATAAAGACTTTGCGGCACTTTTTTGATTTTGATAGAGAAACGTTCGCCGGAGATATAGATTCCTTTTTCGGTGGCGGTAACGCCTTCAATCTGGCCTATATTATAAGCTCTTCCCAGAAAATATTTTTTAGCGGGTTGGTTAAAGAAAAGGTTGCCAGTATCATCTTTTTCAAAAATCATCAGGTAAACCATTGCTTTTTTGGTATACCCCACCACATACAGTTTGTTTTCCCATAGCGATGAATCTGTCACAACAAATCCGGTATTATAACTTTCCAGCTTTTGCGCCGGTTGATTTTCCTTCAGATTTTTATCAATCAAATAATGAGTAACGGTGTTTGTCACCCATTCTTTGGTGAAAAGATGAATGTTGGCATCCAAAAAAATCATCGCCTCAGCATCAAAATTATTGTTAATGTTTTTGGGCGTAAAATCAGTTTGTTCAGGATAAAAAAACGGAATGGTTTTAATTGAATCAACAACCAAAGAATCATTTCTGAAAGGGATCTGATAAACTTTTAAGTCTTTTCGGTTTCCCAAATTATTCCCAAATTCCCCTATGTAAAAATCTTTGCCATCATTGGTAATGGCTTCCCAGTCGATGTTGGCAAGACCGGTTTGGAAGGTTTTTTCAATATGCGGGCTTCCTGGTTTTATTTCGAATATTTCGCTGCTATTACCACTGTCATTGAAGGAGAATAGCTTCCCGTCAAAATTGGTCAGGCCAGAGCTTTCCCTCAACGAATCGCTAAGCACTGCAATATGGTATTTTTTGAGATTTAGTTTTTTAACGCTTTGTGCAAAAAGCGGAACGTTGAGCAGGATTAATAAAAAAAATAGAATCTGTTTTTTCATCGCAGTCATTTAAAGGATATTAATGATATCATCCCAGCCTGTAACTCTTGTGGCCTTTTCTACATCCCGATTGCTGTTATGGGGCTGAGAAAACAGGACTCTTTGTCCGGGGAAAATATTCAGGTTTTTTGGATGGTCATCAATCATAATATCACCTTTTATAAAATCCTTCCTGCCACAGAACATCATTTGTTTCCAGCTGATAAAAGGGAAATGCTCAGCCAGCCATTCTGCTTTTTCGGTCAGGCTATTCGGGAATTCTGTTGCAGATGAAATTATAAGAACATTGTATTTTTTATTAAGGTAATCAAGGCCTTGGAATGCATTTTCCATCACAGGAACAGTGCGGAAGAAGTTTTTGGTATTGACATCTTCCAAAAAATTAGGGAAAGCTTCCTCCTCCAATAATCCGGAAATGTTGTCCCACAGGATTTTTTCACCACTTCTTTGGTATTCGTAATCGATGAAATGTTGGTTGGTATTGGCTAAAACGCCATCCATATCTACAAGAATCGTCTTCATATTGTAAAAATAGGAAGAGATTTTTTGAGCGGGAAATTTAAATGATTAAAAGATTGTAAAAGAATTTTGAGATTATTTATCATCGTAATGCCCGAATGCCGAGATGACTTCTATCAGAACTTCATCTTCAAAAACTTCATAGATTAATCTGTGCCTTTGATCTATTCTGCGAGACCATTGACCGATTCTTCCATATTTTAATGGCTCGGGTTTTCCTATTCCATCAAAAGGAGTTTCTCTTAATTCGTCTAAAATTTTGTCGATCTTTTTTAATAAAATTATTGAACCCGCTTTTCTGTGCTTTTTCAAGTGTTCTTTAGCTTCGTCGGAAATAATTAATAAAAAAACTCATAATCCCAAAAGTTCCTTTTGAAGTTCCTTAGTAAGAACTGTTTTCTTTCCTGATTTTAAATCTGATATACCTATATCAATCATTTCAAGGTTCTTCGGATTTTCAAACCATTTGTCACCGCTTGGGCTTGGGTTTTTAAATTCTTCTTCGGAGAACTCGAAATCCAATGCGGAAAGAACTTTCTTCAGCGTAGAAAGCTGTTTTTTACTCGTGTATTTTACTTTGATTGTTCCCATTTTGAATTTAATTTAAACTCAAATATAGTAAACTATTCGGTTAAAATAAACCAAATGGTTTACTATTAAATTAATCGGTGTATTTTTTTATATACAGAATTTTACTCTGCAGATTTATTCGCCAATTGCCCGCAGGCCGCATCAATATCGCTGCCACGGCTTTTACGCACAACAATCGTAATGCCTGCTTTTTCCAGTTCGCGCACGTATTTTTCTTCGGCAGCGATGCTTCTGTGATCAAATTTCCCTTCACCAATTGGATTGTACTGGATCAGATTGACTTTACTTGGAACTTGTCTGCAATATTTTATCAGAGCTTTGATGTCTTCATCACCATCATTGATGCCTTTCCAGACGCAATATTCAAAAGTAATAGGGGAGCCGGTTTTCTGATACCAGTATTGCAAAGAATCCATAATATCTGTCAAAGGGAACTTTTCAGAAAAAGGCATTATTTCGTTGCGTTTATGCTCAATTGCGGAATGAAGAGAAAGTGCTAATTTTACTTTCAGTTCTTCATCAGCAAGCATTTTTATCATCTTCGGGATCCCGGATGTAGAAACCGTAATTCTTCTAGGTGACATTCCCAAACCTTCTGGCTTTGTGATTTTATGGATGGCTTCTACAACATTTTTGTAGTTCATCATCGGTTCGCCCATTCCCATAAACACGATGTTGGTGAGCGGCCTGTCAAAATATTCTTTGCTTTGGCGGTCAATCAGCGCAACCTGATCAACAATCTCAGCCACCTCCAGGTTTCGCATTCTTTTGAGCTTGGCAGTGGCACAAAATTCACAGTTGAGAGAGCAGCCTACCTGTGAAGAAACACAGGCTGTACTTCGGGATTCAGTGGGAATCAGAACAGATTCTACCAATAATCCGTCGTGAAGTTTGACGCCGTTTTTTATAGTCCCGTCCGTTGATTTTTGTAATAAATCAACCGCAATTGGATTGATGAAAAAATCACGTGTCAGATTCTCACGCAACGGTTTGGAAAGATTCGTCATCTCATCAAAAGAATGCAAATTCTTGCTCCAAAGCCAGTCATAAACCTGCTTGGCACGGAATGGCTTGTCGCCAATCGAGCTAAAGTAATCTTTGAGCTGGTCCAGGGAAAGTGTGCGGATGTCTTTCAAAACGTTCTGAAATTTTTGCAAAGATAAGGTTTTAGGGAGATAAACTAAAAATGTGATAATTTATGATAAGGTTGGGTTTATTAGAAAATTTCAATAGTATGAAGCGCCCGGATTATCTTAATTTTGTATTTTTCTATATGAATCGATGGACTTCGTTGCTAGATTTGAGCGGACTCTTCGACTAGCTCATAGTGATAAAGCGGAAGCGGAAGACGAAAAATAGCGCCAAACAATTTAAAGTATTTTGAATTATAATCCGACTTTATTTATAATCCGATAATTTTTTACATTTGCATTGATTTTTACTGATATGGAATTCCAAGCCTTTTACGAAAGCCCTTTTGTACTGAAGTTTTCTTTTGAAAAACTCATCCGGAAAATGGAAGTTGAAGCTTCTGTAAATCAGGAATATGCGCTTTCGCATCAACGGATTCTGGATAAAGCTAAAGAATTTCCTGAACTTATCAATGGTGTCAGTAACCTTGTTTTTTTTGAAAAGAATGAGTTGCTGATGAAGGAGCTTTTACGCGATCTTTTCCCGCCAATGCTTACAGGTAACGAGATCAAAGCCATTGGTTTTCCTTTTTATAATTTCTTTTTTAATCCTACAGAGCGGTTTCAAAAGATCATAAAAAGTGCAGGAGAAAATTTTGATATGTTTATCAAAGGCTTAGATCCGCATCGGTTTTATGTAATGAGCTGCTGTATTATTTTGAGGGATTTTTACAAAGTGCCACTCAATCTGTCGATGCCGTTTATCTTTGATATTCCTAATGAAGAAGGTGTCGTCAACCATTACCGTTTTCTTAATAATGTCGATTTTATAGAGGTCAACCCGCTAGATAATTATAGAAATCTGGCCAAGGACGAAATTGCAGAATTGTTGGATAATTTTGATGATTATGAGCTTTGGAAAGAAAAATTCCCACCTAAAAGCTGGGAGCTCAAGGGTTTTGCTGTCATCAGTTTTTTTGATGCAACAACAGAAATTGCTGTTTCTAACCTTAAAACCAAACTTATAAATCTGGAAGATGATAAAAACCTAAAACCGGAACTTAACAAGATCTTCCGTTCTATTTTTCAGGTTCCGGATTTGGAGTTAGGTTATACGGCAATTGATATCGAAGAAAATAAGTTTGTAAGAAATTCTATAAATGGCGTGATTGACAGCTTTATACTATCAGGTACGCCAAAAGATTTCAGCAATGAGCTGTTATGTGAAAAAAATTTCAACAGCCTGCTAGAATCCAGGAAATTTTTCAGCATTTCTGATGTCGAGAAAACCTATCGTGAATTTCCGGAAAGCCAATTGGCAAAGCAGTTCTACAAATCGGGGTTTCAAAGTGCTATTTTTGCGCCTATTATCAAAGACAAAAAAATTCTTGGGATTATTGAACTGGTTTCCCGAAAAAAAATGCTGAACAGCATTAATGCTAACAAAATGGAAATCGTAATGCCTTATCTGGAAGATACGATGGACAGGCTTTACGACGGCATCGAGACAAGAATCCAGGCAATTATCCAAAGGGAATATACGGCCATCCATCCAAGTGTTTACTGGAAATTCCGTCAGGAAGCCGAGCGCCATATCGGTTTTTATAAAGAAGGATTTGATCTGCCTTACCGCAATATCACTTTCCAAAACCTTACGCCACTGTTTGGGCAAACGGACATCCGTAATTCTTCGGTTTCCCGAAATCTGGCCATAAAAAAAGATTTGGAAATCAATCTTATGCTGATTTCCGACCTTTTCAAAAATCTGAGTTCTGATAATGACCTGGATGCTGTTAATCAAAAACTGATTAATACGCAGCATCTGTTAAATAATGGTCTGAAAGCCGATACAGAAAGCATAGTCCAAAATTTTATTCTGACAGAAGTCCATCCATTGCTGGAATCGATAAAGCTGCAAAATACCCATTACAATTATAGCGTAACCGAATATTATAAGCAGCTGGATCCCCAAACAGGATTGGTATATAATTTCCGCCAAAAATTTGATGAAAGTTTGTCATCCATCAATAAGCATTTGGCTGATATCCTGGATAAACGTCAGGAAGAACAACAGCACCGATTTCCGTTTTATTATGAACGGTTCAAAACGGATGGCGTAGAGCATAATATATACATTGGCTCGTCGATAGATCCGGATTTGAGTTATGATCCTGTTTTTCTTAAAAACCTGCGCCTATGGCAGTTGCGTGTACTGTGCGAGACAGAGATAGATTACGCAAAACACAAAAAACGACTGACTTATCCGATGGATGTTTCTTCGTTGATTTTGGTTTACAGCACGCCGATCAGCATCAGATTCCGTATGGACGAGAAACGTTTTGATGTGGACGGAAGCTACAATGCACGCTACGAAATGATCAAAAAACGTATTGATAAATCAATCGTGAAAAACTCTCAGGAACGTGTTACCCAGCCGGGAAAAATCAGTATCATCTATTCTCAGGAAAAGGAACGTAATGAATACCTGAAACTGATCAAACTTCTACAAAACCAGCATATCCTGGAACCTCAGGTCGAAGAGCTGGAAGTAGAAGATTTGCAGGGCATTAATGGATTACGGGCTTTGCGTGTCGCCGTGAATTATCAAGCGGAACACGTAACGTACGATTTTGTGGAAAATCTATAATTAAATAAGCGGAAAAAATAGCTTAATAATTTTTCAGTTCAGCTTTGATCGCAGCCTCTTTTTGTGCAGGTGATAATTTGTAATTATATTGATACAGTGCACTTTCCCAGTCACCATAGTTAGGGTTGGGCAAGACGATGAATTTTTTGCCAAATTCGCTGGCCAGTTTTTGCGTATTGGCTGTTCTTTCTGCTTCGGTTTTATGATCAAAAAGATTGCTGAAATCCGCCAAATTATCACCAATGTAAAGTAAAATATGATAAGAGCTTTCCAGTTTTTGCCGTCTTTCTTCTTTGCTGGAAGCCGTGGTTCTCAGGATAAGGTGCGAGTCGTCAGCATAAGGCAAGCCAAATTTTTTAAGGTTTGCCAGTGTACCTGTTCTTTCTTTCTCGTCCCGATTGGACACATAGAAAACTTCTACATTTTTGGATGCAGCGTATTTAAAAAATTTTGGAGCGCCGGCAACAGTATCTGCTATGGCCCGGCTGGTCCAGTCACGCCAAGAGTCCGCATCATAATCTTTTCCCAGTAATGACTGGTGTACAGCGTAGGGAGAATTGTCCAAAACCGTTTCGTCAATATCTGTGATAACGGCCTTTGGGCGCTTGTCGGTATTATTGTTCAGGTTCTCATCCAGCCGCAGCGTGGCAATGTTATAGGCCTGAAAGCACAGTGCTTTATATTCTGCCGCCTTCTGCTGAAAAAATGAGGTAAACAGTTTGCCTCCGACAGTCAGCTGGTTGTTTTTCTCAGCCGTATTTTGGATGTTTTGTTGAGAAGTGCAGGAATATACAGTTACAATTCCCAGCAAAGCGATACTTTTTATATAATTCATTTTGATTTAAAAATTTTGATGTTAACTCAATGGAAAACAGGTGTCATCAACTAGATTATTTTTTGGTCATACATTACAAGGTCACGTTTCTGAAGGCCACTACAAAAGTGATAACGGAAACGACAATGCCAATGGTAAAAACGGTGTAAGTTAACCGCAATAATTTGTATTTTCTGTTGAGAACCACCCCCAGGTAATAGAGGTCTTTTATCATGGCGTCGTACAGGTATTTCCGGTCATTCATCATCTCCTTCATCGCCCAGACATATTCATCAACAGGCATTTTATAAAAATTTCCGAAGAAGAGAAGGTTGACTTTTTTATCTTCGATTTCTTTTCTTGTAAATGTGCCGCTGGAGACCTTGGGGCGCGTTGACATAATCGAAAGAATGATGGATACCACGCTGAACATGATCATAATAAAAGTCGGGATGATAAGATGCGAATTGCTGGGCGCGTCCAGTTTGGGTACCAATGTAGAAAGTGCCACCGAAATAATAATGGAATTAACGGAAAGCAGGATATTAGCCTTGCTGTCGGCAATCTGGCTCAACTTGGTGTGATTGCTGAGTGTCACGCGGAACATCGTTTCTATGCCACGTTCCGGCGTTTCCATCTTCTCAAGCTTTTTTTTGTTTAGAAGTGCTTTATCCTTTTCCAGATTGTCTTTTTCTTTTTTTTCCTGTTTCAGGGTTTTAATTTTTGCCAGTATTTTTTCGACATTTTTTTCTTTTTCCGGTTGCCAGTTTTCCTTTGCAAAATTGGTATAGAACTGGTGTTTTGCAAAGAAATTAATATTTAATTCAGCCCATTTTAACTTACTGAATTTCTGATGATGCACCTCTTTGATCTCCTGTCTCAGGTTTTCGCCAATCCTGAAATAGTCATCCGAGGCCAGATGGTACAAATCTGCATCTTTGATAATCTCTTCCTGATGATTTTTGGGTTTATAGAATTTGTCTGTGGCCAGGATCAACTCGCTGATTTTTGAGATACGTCCTTCATCCAGCTGATATTGCCTCAGAAAAGTTTCTGCCAGTTTTTTACTTTCTTCCTCATGGTTTTCGCAGTCAACGATATAGCCGACATCGTGGAACCAAGCTGCTAAAAGCAGATTTTCTGTGTCTTCGGGATTAATATGCTCTTCTTTGCTAAGGATTTTCACCTTATCCACAACCTGAATGGTGTGCTCCAGATTATGATAAGAATAGGAAGAAGATAACTTATCTTTCAATAAATTTCTTACATAGTCTTCTGTGATTTTTAAAATATCCATAAAGAGTTATTTAAACAAATTTAGTAAAGTCATCTTAGCTAATCAGTCAATTTTTTGTAAAAAATTAGATTTATATAATCTCAACAGCCCAGTTTGCCGTCCAGTCTCCGCCTTTTTCTAGTCTTAGAATCCCAAATTTTTCTGTTAATTGCTGATTATGATTTTCCAGATCTGCAATGCCCTGCCAAGGTTCGAGACAAACAAAATCGGCATTTTTGGCTGCCCAGATCCCAAAATAAGGGAAGTTTGAAAAAATAAAAATTACTTTATGATGGTTCTTGTTATTTCTCAGGATCAATTCTTTGCTTCTCATATTGGTCATAACAAGCGCGTCTTTTGAGAATAATTCGTAGGACAAAGGAAGTACCTTGTTTTCTAAGTCTATTGTTTTTGTTTGATTACTAATAAGGTTGTCGACAAGTGGGTGGATTTGCAGTTCATCATCATTAGAGAAAGCGATTTCGTAATCGTTATAATTCAATCCGTTTTCTGTATCAATTGCAAACCCCGGATGTGCTCCCAGAGAAAAATACATTTGTTTTTGGGAAAGGTTTTTTACCAGGTAATCCACAGTAAGTTTATTAGCAGCCAAAGTATATTTGATTTCCAAACTAAATTGGAATGGATAGATTTTCAGAGATTCTTCATCAGAAGTTAATTCAAAAACAACTTCATTTTCAGAAGATTCTTTTACTGCAAAAATTCTCCTTCTTGCAAAACCGTGGCGAGGCAATTCATAAGTTTGGTTTTCAAAAATATATTGCTCATTCTTCAATGCCCCAATGATTGGGAAAAGTACAGGGCTTATCCCGCTCCAAAAATCCGGGTTGCCGCTCCACATAATCTCTTTTCCGGTTTCTATATTGATAAGGGAAACCAGTTCTGCTCCCAAATTGTTGAATGTTGCCCTGAGTTTATCATTTTGAATCGTGATCATTTATCTTAATTTTTCCAGTACAAATATCAATAATAAACTTTGATTATGGGGTAACAAAATCATAACACTACATTATTTTTCTCTCATACAATAAATCCCTAAATTGCCGTTTGAATTGTAACTTTTGGCAACAATAAGCAAAAACAGATGAACGGATTTAATTTTCTGAAGCGGATTAACAGTTGGGTGGTTTATATGACACTTACCGCGATTGTTTTCGGAATTGCCATTTCTTCGTTCCTGATGATCAGTCAACTTCGTAAGCAGGAGATCCAGAAGGTTAACCTGATTGCGGCAGCGCTTAAAGCTTACACAGATGATGAGATCTCGGCAGATCCCAAGATTCAGGAATTGTATCTTGCTGTAATGCAGGATAATACCAATCTGCCGATTATTGTCACCGATAAAAAGAAAACCCCTATTTTCCAGGCTAATATCCCATCAGATGTAGAACAGGACTCTGTTAAACTCAAAAGTCTTATCCAGAAAATGGAAAACTCTTACGAGCCTTTTGTTGTAGAATTACCTTCGGGACAAAATCAGTATATCTATTATGATAACTCGGATTTGCTCAATTATTTCCGGTATTATCCTTATATATTGGCGTTGTTTATTGGCGCTTATCTGCTTTTCTCCTTTTGGTTTCTAAGAACGCTCAAGAAAACCGATGAAGGTTTTGTATGGGCAGGTTTGGCCAAAGAAACGGCGCACCAGATTGGCACACCGCTGTCATCCATGATTGGCTGGGTAGAGATTATGAAGCTGGAAGATGAGAACAGCCTGGGCGTAAAAGAACTGGAGAAGGATGTCGACCGGCTAAAGACCATCTCAGAAAGATTTTCCAAAATTGGATCTGTTCCGGAACTGAATGATCTGGATCTTAATGAGACGATTCAGCAGAACTATGATTACCTCAAGAGTCGGATCTCTACAAAAGTGCATTTCACATTCAAGAAAAGTTATGAGCCTATCCTGGTGCCACACAGCAAAATCCTGATCAGCTGGATTGTAGAAAACCTGGTGAAAAATGCGGTGGATGCTATGAAGGGAGAAGGGCGCCTGGAAATATCCCTCTATAAAAAAAACAGGAATGTCTATATCGATGTCAAAGATAATGGCAGCGGTATGACCAAGCAGCAGATGAGAAATGCCTTCAAACCAGGGTTTTCCACCAAAAAACGGGGTTGGGGACTGGGGCTGTCGCTTACAAAAAGGGTGATAGAAGAGTACCACAATGGCGAGGTGAGAATTGCGCAGTCAGAGGTGGGGAAAGGCACTACTTTTCGCATTATCCTGAAGGAAGGGCAGAAGTAATCCAACAAAAAAATAAGTTTATCTTTGCAAAATGAAGAAAACCACTTTTGCAGATTTCGAATTGCCGGAAAAGGTCCTGGATGTTTTAGCCGACTTAGATTTATTTGAGCCAACGCCGATTCAGGAGAAAAGCATCAAGCCCATACTATCTGGCCGTGATGTCATGGGAATTGCACAGACCGGAACCGGCAAAACGCTGGCTTATCTGCTGCCTGTCCTCAAAGCCTGGAAGTACAACAAAACAGGAAACCCAACCGTTTTGGTTTTGGTTCCTACCCGCGAGCTGGTGGTGCAGGTAACAGAAGTTATCGAAAAACTAACAGAGAATCTAACGGCAAGAGTGATTGGCGTATATGGTGGGAAAAATATTAATACGCAGAAACTGCTGTTCAATAACGGGTGTGATATTCTGGTAGGAACACCGGGACGAGTGATGGATTTGTCGATTGATAACGCCATCTCTCTGAGAGAAGTGGGTAAACTGATTATTGATGAATTTGACGAAATGCTGAATCTTGGTTTTCGCCCGCAACTCACTCACATTTTTGAAATGATGAAGGAAAAACGCCAGAACATTCTGTTTTCTGCAACTATGACAGATGCTGTGGATGAGATGCTGAATGAATATTTTGCAGGCCCTTTAGAAATTTCACTGGCAAGATCCGGTACACCTCTGGAGAAAATTGCACAATCGGCCATCCCGGTAGAGAACTTCAATACCAAACTGAACCTGCTTATCCATCTTCTGAAAACTGAAGATAATCTGGAGAAAATCCTGATTTTTGCTAATAATAAAAAGCACGCTGACCTTATTTTTGAAAAACTGGATCATGAATTTCCTGGCGAGTTTGGTGTCATCCATTCCAATAAATCTCAGAATTTCCGTCTGCGAGTGATGCAAGAATTTACCAAAGAGCAATTGCGTGGCGTGATTACCACGGATATTATGGCAAGAGGTCTTGATATCCCTGATATTTCCCATGTCTTCAACTTTGAGATTCCTGAAGTCCCTGAACAGTACATTCACAGGATTGGTAGGACGGGCCGTGCTGATAAAGAGGGGATTGCTATCAGTTTCTTTACAAAGAAAGAAGAATCCCAGCTGTTGGATATCGAATTATTGATGGATAAAGAAATCAATAAATCCGAATTCCCGCAAGAAGTTGTAATCTCCAAAGTGAAGATTGCTTCGGAAAAAGATGAGGTCAAGATGAAACATCTTACTACCGCCAAACTTAACGAAGGCGAATCGGCCTTCCACGAGAAAAAAGACAAGAATAAAAAAATTAATCTGGGTGGGCCAACCAAACGAAAAGCACCAAAGAAATTCGGGGCCAACAGAGCGCAACAGAAGGCAAAATCAAAAGCCAAGCGAAAAAAATAACAGAAAATCGTGAAAAAATTCCTTTTTGCTTCGTCCGTTTTGTTGAACCTGGCAGCTGCTGCGCAAACTTTTGATATAGTGCCTTTGGGGGTTTACGGCGGAGAGCGGGAAGATAATCTTTCTTCTTATCTGATCTCTCAGTATCAAAAAAACGAATTTTTGGCTCTGGATGCGGGAACCATCAATGCAGGAATTAGAAAAGCTATCGCTTTAAAAACATTTGATGTTGAGGAAGAAAAAGTACTCCGGGATTATATCAAAGGTTACTTTATTTCGCACGGGCATCTGGATCATCTGTCTGGCTTGGTGATTAACTCGCCGGCAGACTCTAAGAAAAATATTTATGCAATCCCGTTTGTACAGGATATTTTGGTCAATTATTATTTTTCCAAAGATACTTGGGTTAACTTTACTGATAAAGGCAATAATCCGATAGGCAAATACCAATTGATACCCTTACAACTTGGAGCAGAACATCAGGTTACTGGTACAGGACTTAGTATAAAGGCATTTGAACTCAGCCATACGAAAGATTACAAAAGTTCTGCAGTGCTGGTAGGTTCTCATGATGATTACATTCTGTATTTGGGCGACACTGGTGCAGACCGCATCGAAAACAGCAAAAACCTGGAAATTTTATGGAAAAGTATCGCTCCGCTGATTAAAAATAAACAGCTGAAAGCGATTATGATAGAAGTGTCTTTTCCCAATTCGCAACCGGAAAATCTTTTATTTGGGCATCTCACCCCAAACTTGCTGCAGGAAGAATTTATTAAATTATCAGCCTTTGCCGGCCAAGAGAATTTAAAGGGTTTAAAGATCATCATTACACACATCAAACCTTCCGGTAAAAACCCTGAGATTATAAAACAGGAATTGCAGCAGAATAATCCGCTGCAATTGCAATATATATATCCTGTTCAGGGCAGTCTGCTTAGTTTCTGATCCATTTCCAGATTTCCTTCAAAGTTGCCTTATTTCCATACATCAGGATTCCGACCCTGTAGATTTTCGCTGCGATATAAACCATTAGTAGAGTAGAAGCAATCAATAGGAAAATAGATAAAAGAATCTGCCAAAGCGGAACCCCAAACGGGATTCTCGCAATCATCGCAACGGGCGAAGTGAACGGAATGATGGACAGCCAAAAAGCCATCGGTCCGTCAGGATTATTCATAATCGTAAAACTTCCGTAAAGTCCCAACATCAACGGAACAATCGCAAACATCGTGAATTGTTGCGTCTCCGTCTCATTATCAACGGCGCTTCCTATCGCCGCATACATAGAACTGTAAAAGATGTAGCCAAAAAGAAAGAAAAATACAAAAACACTGATGATGCCTACGTAGTTCATATCCAAAAGGATGTGCGAAACTTCGGTTGCCATCTGCTGTAGATCCAGGTTTTTCATCATCTCGCCTTGTTCTGCAGGGATGTTTTTTTGCATTGCTGAGAAACCTGTATTGAGGAAAAATGCAGCCGTCACAGACATTGCTATCCAGATAATGAATTGTGTTAAAGCGACCAGAGTTACACCCAGGATTTTCCCCATCATCAGTTCAAATGGTTTGACGGATGAGATGATAATCTCCACCACCCGGTTGTTTTTCTCTTCGAGAACGCTTCTCATAACACGCACACCGTAAATAATGATGAACATAAAAACCACATACATCAGTCCCATGCTCAGCGCAGTTTTGATTCCAAATGCCAGATCGCTCTCTGGCCGGTCGCTTTCTGCCACATTTTGGGAAATGATTTTGAAGTTTTTATCCAGGTTTATAATCCGGTCTTCGGGGATGCCAAGTTGTTTTATTTTCTCTTTTTTCAGGATGTTACTGAGATCGGCAGAAACAGAAGATTTTGTATCTACACCTATTTTTCTGTTGGTCAGCAGTTTGGTTCCGCTTTCCAAATCGTTAAAATTTCTGTCTTTCAGTTCCGGAATAATCAGTAAGCCGTCTGTACCTTTTAGGTCTTTCAGGTTTTTGACGAGCGCATTTTCAGTATTCGTCGGGACAAAAGTGTAAGTAATATCTTTTGTAGATTTTAACTGACCGTTGAAAACACCGCTTTTATCAATAACATCAAAGTGGTATTCGGCTTCGTTGGCTTTGAACATCACGCCAATAAGCACACCAAAACCAATGATGAGCAGTGGTGCCAGAAGTGTCAGGATGATAAAAGATTTTTTCTTGACCTGGGTCAAAAATTCTCTTTTTGTTATGAGGAAAATATTTTTCATTGTAAAATTTAAAGATTATAAAAAATGAACTTTTGCTGAGCGAAGCACCTTTGCGAACCTGAGAACATTTAGTTGTCAAAAAAACTTTGCGAGCTTTGTGTTCAAACAAAATCAATTATCAATTATGCCTTCACTGCATTGATGAAAACCTCGTTCATGCTTGGGATTTTCTCATTAAAAGTCCGGATCGTTCCGGTTTTTACAAGATCCTGCAAAAGAACAGTTTGATGCTCGGGATTTTTCAGCTCAAAACTGAATAACCCATTTCCGGTTCCAAGATTTTCGATTTGGTATTTTCTTGTCAATTCTTCCAGGTTTTCGGCATTCACGTCGGACAAAACCACAGAGAAAACATTCTGTTTAAACTGTTCCCGAACATCAAAAACCTTCCCGTCTAGAACTTTCTTAGAATTGTTGATGAGCGCTACAAAATCACACATTTCCTCCACACTTTCCATTCGGTGTGTTGAGAGAATGATGGTTGTTCCCTCGTTTTTCAGGCGGATGATCTGGTCCTTGATAAGGTTCGCATTTACAGGGTCAAAACCCGAAAAAGGCTCATCCAGGATCAGCAATTTTGGGCGGTGTAGAACCGTCACCACAAACTGGATTTTCTGCGCCATTCCTTTGGAAAGTTCGCTCAGTTTTTTCTTCCACCACTGGTCGATATTCAGCTGCTCAAACCAGAATTTTGCCTGCGAAAGTGCTTCCTGGCGGGACATCCCTTTCAGCTCACCAAAATACAGAAGCTGGTCGCCCACCGTCATATTCTTGTAAAGACCGCGTTCTTCCGGCATGTACCCGATGTTTTTTATGTGTTCCGGATTCAGTTTTTCGCCATCAATCCAGACATTCCCTTCGTCAGCCTGAGTAATTTGATTAATGATTCGGATAAAAGAAGTTTTTCCGGCACCATTAGGGCCTAAAAGCCCATAAATACTTGCAGTTGGAACTTCAATAGAGAAGTCCTGAAGTGCAATTTTTTTTCCGGCGTTGTACGTTTTTTTGATATTTTCTGCTTTCAGCATACAGATGTTTTTTAATTTTTTAGGAGCAACAAGATTGGTCCTTCGGTTCACTATTCCAACCCGCTGTCCGCTATATCTTTTTTGTTTGCTGTCAGGCCGAGCCTGCCGAAGCTAAACAAAAAAGGATGCCGCTGCCATCGGGGCTATATTTGGGTTTCGTCTTTCTTTCGACGATTTTTAAAACTCCACAAAATTAGTTTAAAAAAGACAAAAATGTTACAGAAAAGTTGCTTTCTTAGCTTTGTCAAAGTTCAGGACTTTGACAAAGATGTATTAATTCTTAAATTAGCCAACCAAATGCAATCCGCCAAAAGCTGATTGCCAAAAGCTACATTATGACGCAAGAATTTTTGGGAAATCCCAAATTTGAAATATCCAATCAACTCGTTTCAGCAAGCTGTCCTTCCAATATCGCATTGATAAAATATTGGGGGAAATACGACAATCAAATCCCGGCTAATCCAAGTATCAGCTACACGTTGAACCATTGCAGAACCAATACATCAATGGAGTTTTTGGCGGGAGAAGATTTTTCTGTTCAGACTTGGTTAGCGGGGAACGAAGAAAAAAAATTCGCAGAGAAAATAGAAAAATATTTTAGAAATATCGAGCTTTATTTACCTTGGATCCTAAAAGGGAAATATACCATCAAAACCGAAAATACCTTTCCTCACAGTTCCGGGATTGCAAGTTCCGCTTCAGGTTTTGGAGCAATTGCCAAATGCCTGCTGAATCTTGATGAGATTTTTACTGTTAAAGAAGAAGACTTCGAGAGCTTCAGCCTGACAAAGGATAAAAAATCCAGTTTTCTTGCAAGATTAGGAAGCGGAAGTGCTTGCCGAAGCCTTTACGATGGTTTGGTGGTTTGGGGGAAAACCAAGGAAGTAGAAGGGAGTTCGGATTTATTTGCAGTACCTTATCCTAATGAAGAAATTCATCCAATTTTCAAAAATTTCAACGATTGGGTTTTATTGATTCATGAGGGTCAGAAATCCGTCTCTTCCACCGTTGGCCACGGCTTGATGAATACGAATCCTTATGCCGAAAGACGGTTCCAGGAAGCGCACGAGAATTTTGCCAAACTGAAAACCATTCTGGAAACGGGCGATATGGGAGGTTTTATCCAATTGGTAGAACACGAGGCATTGACACTACATGCCATGATGATGATGAGCGAACCAGCTTTCATTTTGATGCAAACAGGAACTTTGCAAGTCATCAATAAGATTTGGGAATTCAGGAAAATTACTGGTCTGGCGTTATTCTTCACCCTAGATGCCGGTGCTAATGTCCATCTACTTTTTCCTGATGATATTGATAACAAGAGAATTACAGATTTTATCAAAACAGAGCTTGTTCCTTTGACGCAAAATGGTGGCGTAGTGAAGGATGTGATGAGGTTTTAGAAAGGTCAGAAGCTGAATGTCGGAAGTCAGAAGTGAAATTATAGCGTTACAATTAGCCTGCGTTTTTGTCATTCCGTAGGAATCTCCACGGCTTAGATTCCTACGGGATGACAAATATTGAGTTTTATTAATAATGAATCATTTAAGAAAATGCAAATCCATCACATCGCCATTATCTGTTCCAATTACGAAGTCTCCAAAAAGTTCTATACCGAAGTTCTGGGGCTCAACATCATTCGGGAAGTTTACCGTGAAGAGAGACAATCTTACAAGTTGGATTTAGCAATCGGAGATCATTATATTATCGAATTATTTTCTTTCCCAAATCCTCCAAAACGCCCGTCAAGGCCAGAAAGCTGCGGACTGCGTCATCTCGCTTTTTCAGTTGATGATGTTCAGGAAAAACGAAGTGAATTAGTTCAAAAAGGTTTGGATTGTGAGGAAATCAGGATTGATGAATTTACAGACAAGAAATTCTTTTTTACCATCGATCCTGATAATTTGCCTTTAGAATTTTACGAAAACTAACATAAAAAGATAACAGGATGATAGATGATAGACTTTGAAAATCAATTATCATTCATACTAATGGGCGTAACCTGTGAGAAAGCTGACGAGCATAATGGTTAGCACAATCAGCGAAATAACCACATACGTGTAGTCTTTTTCTTTCAGGTAACCAATTAAGGCAAATATAATCCTTACCAGCGGTGTAAGGATCAGGAGTAGAATCCCGAGCTGAATAATCGCCATTCCTTCACCTTTGCACAGCGAATCCCAAAAACTTCCCCAGACTTTTTCTGAGGAATCACCCATATTGAGAAGATTGTATTTCCTGGGCATTTTAAAACCTTCTGTAAAGAGCTTGATAAAGCCAATCAAAGATGTGGCAACCGAAAGTATCACGCCCAGTCTCAGTAGATTGCCCACGGAGCGGTTGAGGTCAAGATCTGTAAATGGTTGGTTTCTCATTACTGGAAATTTTTGTTTATGCCATTATACATCATATACACGGAAAGTAGCGTAATCACAATAGCGAAAAATGTTTTTAGCTTCTTGGTTTTAGAAACCATCAGCGTTTTGGATCCAATAAAACTTCCTACCACCACGCCAATCAAAACAGGAGCCGCGATAACAGGAATAATCTGTCCTCTTTGGAAATAAATCAAAGCACCGGCGACAGCTGTTACACCAATCATAAAATTACTGGTCGTGGTAGATACTTTGAAGGGGAGCTTCATCATATTATCCATTGCCAAAACTTTGAGAGCACCAGAACCAATGCCCAATAGCCCGGACATGGCGCCTGCAAAAACCATCATCAGGAATCCTCCAATACTGTTTCTGGCGGCATAACTCTTGATCCCGTCTTTGTCAGGAAAAGTACCATACAGTTTCAGTTTTTCTTCCAGGCTACCTTTGATAATAGCTTCCTGATGATCGGGTTTTCCTCTCAGATTCAGTATGACGGTCAGTATGAGGATACTTGCGAAGATAATCCCAATGGTGTTGGGATTCAGGAATCCGGATACCAGAGCGCCAGTTACGGCACCAGCAGTGGTTGCGATTTCCAGGAACATCCCGATCCGCATATTGGTAAAGCCTTCTTTTACAAAAGCTACTGCAGCGCCTGAAGAGGTTCCGATTACAGAAATAAGCGAAGCACCAATTGCATAATGCATCGGAACACCTAAACCAAGTGTAAGTAGAGGAATAATGATGACACCGCCGCCCAATCCTGTAAGAGAACCCATCAATCCGGCAGCAATAGCTCCAAAAAAGAGAATTATGATTTCTGACATCCCGCAAATATAAAGTTTTGTAGAAGATTTTGGTCAGCAAAAATTGATTTTTTTTCGAAATAATTAATTCATATATAGCCTATTAACATTGTAGGAATTGAACATTTTGGTCATTTTTGTAGAGATCGATTCGTAAATTTTTATGCACTGTAATTCATTCAAAAATGATGGCATTTGCAGCAGTATAGTTGTTCAAAACTTGTATTAAATAACTATTTTTGCGAAACAGTTATTTTCTGATGAAGTTATTTTATGTGATTTTGGGCGCCACACCCACTGGCCGCCATATTGAGCAGCACGATGTGTTTTTCGGGATTGCAGAATGTCTGGAAGATCTTATTCCGGAGATCAAAGCTTTTTGGAAAGACACCAAACTCCATATCGATGCTTACCAGGAAGTGCGTTTTGCAGATGGCTATGCAGTGGAGATTGTGGACAAAACTGCAGAAAAACCTTCAGAAGATTTATTTTTTATCAATCTGGGTGGTTACCAGCCCGGGCATTTTGAAGAATTTCATGAACAGCACTTGATGGTGGCACAATCCCTAAGTGAGGTTATAAAAAGAGCCAAGCAGACCAAATTCTACAAAACAATGGGTTTTGAAAATGCAGTGAGCCATATCGATAACAAATTAGGCGTGGATATCGATGATGTTTATAACGTCAATGATCTGTTGTCGGGCGAGACCAGGCAAAAATATTCTGTTATTCTTAGAAAATCGGAGGCTGGAAACCAGGATAATCCAATGACGCTGGGTTATTTAAAAATCAAATAATTATTTAAATCGCAATGATTTGGAATTTAATAAAAATGATGAAGAGCGGACATATAAAATGTTAAATCAATAAAATCTAAATATGAAAATCTTGTCATTGTGCTTAATTTTAGCTTCAACCTTTGTTTTTTCTCAGGCATCTGAAACGGATTTGATAAAAGCTTCTGTAAACGGTCTGTTTGAAGGGATGAAAACCTCGGATTCGACAAAGATCAACCAATCTTTTTCAAACAATGCAATTTTGCAGACGATAACCAAAAACGGAGAGGTGAAGACTGAAAGTATCAAAGATTTTGCCGTAAGTATTTCCAAAGCAGAGAAAGGAAGCCTTGATGAGAAAATTGTATTTTCAAATATTTTGGTTGACGGTAATTTGGCTTCGGTCTGGACACCTTATGAATTTTATTACCAGGGAAAATTCTCACATTGTGGTGTCAATTCTTTCCAATTGGTAAAGACAAATAATGAGTGGAAGATCCAATACATCATTGATACAAGAAGAAAAGATAATTGTAAAAAGTAAATGAACAAATTTTTAGTCTTTGCCAAGTTTTACGGCTTTGCGGACTTAAAAATATTTTCAACAAAATTAAAAAAAACCTTAACGCACTTTGCGTTTAAAATAAGTATAAAAAGTGAAACGCTTTCGTTTCATCTGATAATCAAAAAATAAAAGTCTACAAATGAAAATAGGAATTTTAGGAGGCGGACAACTCGGTCGAATGTTCATTCAGGAAGCATTGAAATATGATGATGAATTCTATGTTCTGGATCCCAACGCGGATTGTTCCTGTGCCAATATTTCTCATTTTACCAAAGGGGATTTCAATAATTATGATGATGTTCTTCAGTTTGGCGAGGGCAAAGACGTGGTTACGATTGAGATAGAACATGTGAATGCTGATGCACTTGAAGAACTTGAAAATCAAGGTATAAAAGTAGTTCCAAATTCTAAAATCATCAAAATCATTCAGCAGAAGATTCTTCAGAAACAATTTTATGAAGACAACAGAATTCCATCTCCCGAATTTGAAATAATGGACGGAAGTGAGGACGAAATCAAAATCCAAATTCCGTTTGTTCAAAAGCTAAATACAGGCGGTTATGACGGAAAAGGCGTTCAATTGATTCGTTCCAATGACGATTGGAGAAATCTTTGGACTCAGGAATCTGTTTTGGAAAATCTGGTTGATATCGATAAAGAATTATCTGTAATTGTTGCTAAAAACGAAAACGGAGAAGTGAAAACTTTTCCAGTGACTGAAATGGTTGCAGACCCAAAACTTAATCTTCTCGATTTCAATATTTGTCCAGCTGATATTTCGAAAGAAACTCAGAAACAGATTGATGTCATTGCAAATCAGTTCATCCGAAGTGCAGATTCTGCAGGACTTTTTGCCATAGAATTATTCCTTGATAAAAATGGAAAAGTTTGGGTGAATGAAACTGCACCAAGACTGCATAATTCTGGGCATCAATCACAAGAAGGCAATGCCAATTCTCAGTTCGAACAATTTTATAGAGTTGTAACAAACAGTCCTTTGGCGGATACAGACGCATTCGGATTTTCAGGAATGCTGAATCTTGTCGGAGAAGAAAATCACTCTGGAAAAGTAAAATATAAAGGCTTGGAAGAAGTCCTGAAATTACCTGAAACTTACGTTCATCTATATGGTAAAACCGAAACAAAACCCGGCAGAAAAATGGGGCACATCAACGTTCTGGCCAATTCACGAGAAGAACTGATGGAAAAACTGATTCATATCAAATCACTTGTAAAAGTAGTTTCCGAATAAAAAGAGGCTGTATCATAACTCGTGAAAACAGCCTTTTTTTATGTTTTTTCTCGACCTCCTGTCTGATAATGGTTTTTGTACAGACGATTCTCAACCCACATCATTGAGTTATGAGACTTCCTCTTTGTTTTTTGTAAATTTTATTTGGCCTTAGCCTTATCCAATGCATTGTTATAAGCATTTTTGGCATCTTCAGTCGCTTTTTTTGTTGCTTCTTTGGTATCCTGCGCAGCATTATCTACATCCTGTTTTACATCTTTAGCTGTTTTGTCAACTGCAGTTTTTGTAGATTCCCAAGCAGTATTGGCATCGGCCAGCGCCTTTCTGGCTGCTGTTTCTGCATCCTTGTCACCTTTTTTGATGGCAGCGTCCAGGTCTGCTTGTGCCTGATCTACCTTAGCTTTGGCTTCTACTTCTGTAAGCGGAGTGGTTTCAGTTGTTACGACTGCAACAGTATCATTGTTCTGGTCTGTTACAACAGTTTGTTCTTCTTTTTTACAAGATGTCAACAATAATGCAGCTGTAGTAGCTATTACAAAAATTTTTTTCATTGTTAATAATTTTAATGTTAAATAGATTGTTTCGCAAATATAAACATTTAATCCATAAGTAGGGTTTTTGCAAAAATGATTCCAGACAATACGTTTCGGATCTTAAATTTCTCTTTTTCTCAGGCGTTTTTTTAATATTCCTGGTTTATAATTAATTATAAAAACACCACTGATTATAAAAACCGTTGCGATAATAAACTTTGCAGAAATAGTCTCATTTAAAATCAGCCAACTCAGAACTATGCTGATAACGGTATTGACATAAGACAGCATAGAAACCTGCGTCGGCAGCAACGTTTTTAACAGGTAATGATAAGAGAAAAATGCGACAACAGAGCCGAAAATTGCCAAATAAATAATAGCTGAAATACTTTTTACAGACCAAGTTTCAAATTCTATTTTATCTGAAAAGGAAAAAGCGAAAATCAATTGGATAATGCCTGCCCAAGCAAATTGGTAAAACAGATTCAGGAAAAGATTATTGTTTTGAACGTGCAGCTTTTTCGTGTAAATCGTTCCGCTTGCCCAGCAAAGTAATGCTAAAATCATCACAATCAATCCGTTTCTGTAATCCGGATTGGCCAATTCTCTCAAACCGTCCCAAAAGATAAAAACAACACCGAAAAAACCCATCAACAGACCAATTAAAGTTCTGATGGTGAATTTTTCCATTCCGATAATCATACTTCCAATGAAGATAAAAACTGGAGAAAGTGCACTGATTAAAGAAGCCAAACTACTGGTCAGATTTTTTTCTGCAACCGTTGTCAAACCATTGGCACCGATTAAAAGTAATGATGATAAAGTCAATTGAATTCTAAAACTCTTCCAGCCAATCCATTTCAGATTTTTGGTAAAAATTAAAAATGGTAAAAGAATCAATGATGCTAAAAATTGACGCAAACCTGCAACAAACCAAGGCGGAACAGTTTCTACACCGATTTTGATACCAAGAAAAGTTGTGCCCCAAACTAAGGCAACAATTAGAATAGCGATAATGGTTTTGGAATTCAAATCTGGAAAATTAAGAAGCAAAGATATTTTAAAAAACTCGATTTTATTGATAAATCTTTATCTTTGAGCATCTAATAAAAATTGAAATGGTCGGAATAATAATGGGCAGCCAAAGCGATTTGGCCATAATGCAGCAAGCTGCTGATTTTTTAAAATCCCTGGAAATCCCTTATGAGTTAACAGTCGTCTCTGCACACAGAACGCCGGAGCGCATGTTCGATTATGCAAAATCGGCGAGAGAAAGAGGCCTCAACGTTATTATTGCGGGAGCTGGAGGCGCTGCTCATCTTCCGGGAATGGTTGCAAGTTGTACCACTTTGCCTGTAATTGGCGTTCCGATTTTGTCCAGCAATTCTATCGATGGCTGGGATTCGGTATTATCTATTTTGCAGATGCCGTCTGGGATTCCTGTTGCAACAGTTGCGCTTAACGGCGCGGCAAATGCCGGAATTCTCGCTGCAAAAATCATTGGAACTTCCGATTCCGAAGTTTCAGAAAAACTTCAGAAATACCAGAATTCGCTGAAAGATAAAGTTCTTGGAACTGTTGAAGATATCAAAAAACTGCATCCCAATCATTTTGATGAATAATTTTTGGGCAGCTTAATCCGTCTTCAACTCCTGTTTTATTACTCTGAGCCTGTCGAAGAGTCCGTTCAAGCCGGGCTGCAGATTCTGCCTAAAAATTAGGATTTGTTATAATCACAAAAGAAACTACTTATCCAAAATGCCCCTGATCTTATTCGCATTAACAATTAGTTCCTCCAGATAATCAAAGTTTTCTTTTTCAAGTGCTGATTTAAATTTTCTAAGTTGCGAAATATGCTCATTAAGAACATCCAAAACATTTTCTTTGTTCTGGCGGAAAATCGGAACCCACATCTCAGGATGAGATTTTGCCAACCGGACTGTACTGGAAAAACCGGAACTCGCTAACTGGAAAATTCGGTCTTCTTCACGCTCTTTTTCCAATACTGTATTGGCCAGCGCATAAGACGTGATATGTGAGATATGTGAGATGTAAGCGGTGTGCACGTCATGGGCATCGGCCTGCATATATATTGGGTGCATTTCCAGATGCTGGATAAGCTGTTCTACGGTTGCAAGAGCGTTTTTATCCGACTCTTCGCTATTGCAGATCACTGCTGCTTTCCCGGTAAAACTCTCTGTGGTAGCGGCCTGTGGCCCAGAGTTTTCTGTTCCCCACATCGGGTGGAAGGCAACAAACCTTTTTCGTTTTGGGTGATTTTTGATAGCATTTACAATCCCAGATTTGGTAGAACCAACATCCATCACGACCTGATTTTCGTTAATCAAATCTAAAATGTCCGGCAATATTTTTTTGGCTGAATCTACCGGTATCGCAACAATAATTAGGTCTGCCTTCCTGATTCCATCCTCAAAATCTGATTTTTCATCAATGATATTGAGTTCGAGGGCTTTATTGAGATTTTCTTCGTTTTGGTCAATTCCGTAAACGAAATTGGTGAAGTTTTTCTCTTTTAATTTCAATGCGATGGATCCGCCAATTAATCCTGTCCCGATAATACCTGTTTTCATCTGTAAATACCTGTTTTTTTATTATGTCAGATGGAACGCAAAGCGTTTCATTTGTAATATTTTTCTTTAATTTTTTATAACAAAAAACCCCGTCATCAGGACGAGGTTTTGATATGGATACATACGAATTCCTAATCCTTTATAAGATTTTGAATTGCGTAATAATATGTTCTGTTTGTTGTTTTCACAAAACGAAGATAGAAATTAATTCTGAATTTTTGAGCTAATTATTTCAGTTTTTTTAAAGAAGTAAATTCTGCAGTTTCTTTACATTTAGAATAATTAACCTCGATTCTCGGATTATTTTTTGGATAAAGCAAAAGATATTCTGGGCAAGGTTCGTTCTGCGGTTTACTTCTATCAAAATCGATTTCTCCTTTTGCGATAATGCTGTCTTTTAGAAATTGTTCTGAGATTTTATTCAGTTCCATTTCCTTTTTGAAACTGTCGGTATAAGTAAAATCTTTGGTCAGTGTTTCGGCAATAACCCTGTCGTTCGGGAAATAGGAGCAACTTGTGCCTTTTTGATTCAGGATAAAAAATACGATCAATAATCCCGGAACCAACCCGATGAAATAGAACTTAAGTTTTTTTAGCATGGTTTGATTTTAAAAAATCAGAAGATTAATATCGTGGTAAGGTAAGTCAAACTTGTTGCAAATCAGTTGTTTGGTGTGTCTGCCTTTGTACATATAAAGCGATTGTTTGATTTCGCTCTTGTGAATTAGCATATTCTCAAATCCACCTTCCTCATCATAACCTAGCAGATAACTCAGGAAAAAATTGCTGATCGCCTTGGTTGTAGTTCTGGGCATTCTGGATGTAAGATTGGGGAGGCCGCAGTGCAACACGCCGTGTTTTAAGATATATGGTTTTTCGGTAGAAGTGAGTTCTGATGTCTCGATGACTTTACCGTTATCAATCGTAATATCAATAATGACACTGCCTTTCTTCATCTTCATCACCATATCTTCTGTTACCACTGGCGGCAAATTAAGCCTTGGCAATGCACCAATTACGACATCGGCACGGCGCAGTGCTTTGGTAAGTTCTTTAGGATCTATAATGGATGTCGGGACGCGGCTATCCACAAGAGTATGGAGCCTTCTGAGCTTGGATAATGAATTGTCAAATATTTTAACGCTGGCGCCCAGGCCTATAGCGGCTTTGGTTGCAAATTCGCCCACAATTCCGGCACCCAAAATTACTACTTCGGTCGGCCGAACGCCTGTAATGCCGCCCAAGAGAAGGCCATTGGACATAGCCAGCAGTTCTGACGCATACATCACAGATACGCACCCTGCAATCTCACCAATTAATCTTACCAGAGAAAGCTGTTTGTATTCATCAAGGATAAATTCAAATGCGATGGCGTTGACTTTTTTAGAAGCCAGTTGCGTAAAATATTCTTTGTCGCGCAGGTTGATCTGCAAAGCAGAAATGAGATAGGTAAGTGGCCGCAGGTACTCGATTTCTTCTAACGTTGGTGGATTGATTTTCAAAATCACATCCTGGGAAAAAGCAACTTTGGGGTCGTTGGTGATCTCTGCACCGGCTTCGGAATACAAAAGATCTGAATAATGAGAGCCTTCGCCGGCACCACTTTCTACAATGACGCGATGCCCGTTGTTGACAAGGATTTGCACAGCATCCGGTATCAGGCATGTTCTTTTTTCGCTTAGGCATGTCTCTTTGGGAACGCCAATGCTGAAGGTTTTGCCTTTTTTTACAACTTCAAGTTTTTCTTCCTTAGGAATCAGTTCTTCTTCAGAAAAAGGTGTAAATATGGTCGATGTGCTGCTCATATAATAATGATGTTAAAAACAATTTAGGAACAAAGATAAAATTTTTTACAGTACCAGTTATTCAAAAGTGATTTCTCTGCCAGAATCTGTAGTGTCGATTGTCATCTGATGATAACCGTAGTCTTCCAGCTCATCTCGGTAGATTTCCGGCCATTCTATAACAGAAAGGTAGGCATTATCCAGATATTCCTCTATGCCAAAATCGAATGCTTCTTCTTTACTTTTCAAACGGTAGAGGTCAAAATGGTAGATTTTACCCTTGGGTGTATCATATTCATTCACAATAGAGTAGGTGGGCGAGGATATTTCGTCGGTACTCCCAAGTTCCTGCAAGAGGAATTTTGTGAAAGTGGTTTTTCCAGCTCCCAGATTTCCATTGAGAAGCAGGATGTTATGCTGTAATTTTGGTGTGATATCTTTCACAACATCATTCCATTCCGCCAGATTTTTGATATGAAATTTCATTTCATTTTTTTGCAAAAATAACATAGTTTTTAAAAATACATTGTAAAATGCTGTTTTATCACTGCAAAAAAAAATCCGTTTTTGAGTTACCAAAAACGGATCTGTTAATTATTATTTTGCCTTTCTTTCAAGGACTTCATCCACCATTCCAAAATCTTTGGCTTCAGAGGATGTCATCCAGTAATCTCTGTCTGATGCTTTCTCTACCCACTCATAAGTTTGTCCGGAGTGGTGAGATATGATATCGTATAATTCTTTTTTCAGCTTAAGCATTTCTCTCAGGTTGATCTCCATGTCAGATGCCACACCTTGTGCGCCACCGCTTGGCTGGTGAATCATCACGCGGGAGTGCTTCAACGCAGAACGTTTCCCTTTTTCGCCAGCTACCAGAAGAACGGCACCCATAGATGCAGCCATACCGGTGCAGATGGTAGCCACATCTGGCTTGATAATCTGCATAGTATCGTAGATACCTAATCCTGCGTAGACGCTGCCACCGGGAGAATTAATGTAAATCTGAATATCTTTGGCCGGATCAGAGCTTTCCAGGAACAAAAGCTGCGCTGTTACAATGTTGGCAACCTGATCATCAATGCCTGTTCCCAGGAATATGATCCGGTCCATCATCAGCCGGGAGAAAACGTCCATCTGTGCAACGTTCATCCTTCTTTCCTCCATAATATAAGGTGTAAGATTGGTTGGGTTAAACATTCCCATATATTGGTCTGTGGCCAAACCGCTGTTCCCCATGTGTTTTACAGAAAAGTCTCTAAATTCTTTGTTGATGTCCATATTAAGGTTTATTGTTTAAAATTGAATTCGGAATAGTCTTGGCAAAAAATATTCCTTTGCTAAAATAAGTCATTCTGTCATAAAATACGAAATAACTCTTGGTCTAATTTGTTTTTAAGTTGTGTCAGAAGGATTATTTTATGATAAATTTCGGTATTATCGCTGTCATCGTTCAGGTTATTCTTTAGGTCATTAATCAATTTGATGATATATTCGCGCTTATGCCGCAAAACAATGTCTGAAACCAGTTTGGGCACCACTTCTTCTTCTTTGCTGAAGTAGATGTTGTACTTGTTCCAGTTGCTGGTCTGGTAATTATCTATCAACGCATTGGCTAGTTTGCCTGTCACTTCTTCATCCATAAAATTGAAGAAGAATCCGCCGGAACGAAGTTCGTTGTGCAGGATACCGTCTTTTATTTCCGAAATGATTTTTTTATTAATATCCAGTTGTATTTCACAGTCATCTTCTGCCAGGTGGTTCAGTATTTCTTCGATGACCGTTATTTTGTAATCATTGCCGTCGGGATCTTTCCTGTCCAGGACAAAATCTCCGTATTTAAGCATTAGCTCCACCAGCTTCTCCTCCTGCACCCACAGTGGATTGACGGAAAAAACTGCCTCGCGAACCACTTCCAGCTTTGGCTGGCTGGCTTTTTCTGCCACATGAGGTTTGGCCTCTTTTGTTGTAATATTGGTCTGGATCTGCAGTTCATTAAACAAACTCTGTTCGCTTAGACCAAATTTGTTGGAAACTTCTTTCAGATAGACCTCGCGTTTCAGTGCATTTTGTACAAACGAGACTGATTTTACAATGTCGCGGATGGCGTCTGCTTTTTTTATAGGATCGCTGTCTGCTTCCTTCAGTAGAATTTCTGCTTTGAAATCGATAAAATCATTGGCTTCTTTATCGATAAAATTCTCAACATATTCCCGGGGATGTTTTCTGGCAAAAGAGTCGGGGTCGTCACCATCAGGAAAGAGCAGCACGCGGATGTTCATCCCTTCGGTCAGGAGCATATCGATGCTGCGGAAACTAGCTTTGATACCTGCGTTATCACCATCAAAAAGAATGGTAACATTTTCCGTTAACCTTTTGATCAGTTTGATTTGTTCGGTCGTCAAAGAGGTCCCGGAGCTTGCCACCACATTCTCTATCCCGGACTGATGCAGAGATACCACATCCATATAACCTTCTACCAAAAGGCAAAGGTTTTTTCTGGAAATAGCCTGTTTACCCTGGTTAAGGCCATAGAGCACATTGGATTTGTGATAGATTTCTGTTTCCGGAGAGTTGAGGTATTTTGCTGTTTTGACATTGTTTTTGAGAATCCTTGCGCCAAAGCCAAGCACTCTGCCCGAGAAACTGTGGATTGGAAAAATCACTCTGTCGCGGAACCTGTCGATGCCGGAGGGTGTATTTTCCGGGAAAATAGATAATCCTGATTTCTCGAGAATCTCTCTGGAATATGATTTTTCCAAAGCAAATTCTGTAAAGGCATTTTTCTTTTCCGGGGAGTAGCCTAGCTGGAACTTTTTGATAATGTCATCCCGCAGCTCTCTCTCTTTAAAATAAGAGAGACCAATCATTTTCCCTTCTTCAGACTCCCAAAGCTGATCCTGGAAATAATCATTGGCGACCTCATGGATTTTGTACAGAAGATCGCGCTCGGTCTGAGACTGTTTTTCTTCTTCGGAATATTCCCGGATGTTTTCCTCAATCTCGATGCCGTATTTTTTTGCCGCATGGTGTAAGGCTTCGGGATAGGTAAAATTCTCAATCTCCATTAGGAAAGAAATGGCCGTGCCGCCTTTGCCAGTGGAGAAATCCTTCCAGATCTGCTTGCTTGGCGATACGACAAAACTTGGTGTTTTTTCCTCATGAAAAGGGCTCAGTCCTTTGAAATTGGATCCGGCTCTCTTCAATTGGACATATTCGCCAATAATCTCTTCTACGCGGATGGTGGAAAATATCTTATCTATCGTCTCTTTGGTAATCACGGGGGTAAAATTAATAATAACTTTGATAATAATTTATGATAGTAATAATTATTATTAACCTAAAATTCAGATTTACATTATTTTATTTTTTCTAAAAGAAGTATCTTTGCAGCCGTTTTTAACATAAATGATGGATTTTATAAATATGAAATTGTTAATAGTCTTATGCGCCTGTTTTTCTTTTTGTAAAACCAACGCACAGGTAGGTATCAATACGCAATTACCAACCAGAAAGCTGGATGTAAATGGGAACGTAAGAATTGAGGCTCTTACAAACAAGTCCGATTACGCTTCCTATGACAGGATTCTTGTTACTGATAACGATGGTAATATAGATTACGCTTCAAAAGAGAGCTTGCTGCCATCCAGCAATCCTAATAATTCTGATAAAGAAAGCTATAGCCAGATCTATAATCAGACAGTTTCCAACGGTGACCCAACAAAAGTTCTGAAATGTGGAAAATTTTATTTCTCATTTTCTAATGCTAGCGATTCCTAGATTGGATTTAGATTAATAGACAACCCGGGAACGGCTATTAGTATTTATATGACAATGGAACAGAACTGGGATAACAATGGTTATCAGCTTTTTCAGGGGAAAGGGAGTAATGATGCCGCTACTGTGCCATTT
Source organism: Epilithonimonas bovis DSM 19482 (assembly GCF_900108115.1). Lineage (GTDB taxonomy): Bacteria > Bacteroidota > Bacteroidia > Flavobacteriales > Weeksellaceae > Epilithonimonas > Epilithonimonas bovis. The sequence continues at coordinate 40,840 of NZ_FTPU01000009.1, read as the reverse complement.
GTCTTTAACAGCAGTAATTATAATGTGGTTCAGATTTTTGCACAAGGCCGTGTTGCTGATTTTGAACAAAATGTGATGCATTTTCAATATCCTGGTGATAATGATTTTTACAGATTGATCATCTACAAAGTCTTACAGAAAACTGGCGCAAACAATTGGGATTTTGCTGCGGTTTGCGAAAAATTTTAAATTATGAAAAAGTTATTATTAATCAGTATATTATACACAGGATTGTTTTCTGCTCAAAATGTTGGCATCGGGACAGATACACCTACCAGAAAACTGGATGTAAATGGAGATTTGAGAATTAGATCTGCCAATGTTGTCACAGGTAATACCAATTATAACAGAATTATTGCGGCCGATAAGAATACAGGTAATGTAGATTATGTGACAGTTTCCTCTATCCCACAGGATGAAACCAATAATGTAGAAGTAAAACGCTCCATCTATCTGGCCACCACACCTGTTACAGCCAATGAATGTAATTGTGGAGATATGACTTTCCGGTTAAACAATAACGGGACACCAGAGTTTAAGCTTAATTCCACAACAATTTTCCTTACCAACAATAATATTACAACCTTTGACCTGGGTTATGGTATAAAGCGATGGTCAGGGTCTTCCTATAATTATAAGAACAGGTTTGTCACCTTTACTACGAGTAATTATTCTACTTACCAGGTTTTGGATGATGTTGCAATATCTACTGCTGTTACCTCTGAAGGTAATACAGTAAGAGTTTATACGATTATCCCTCCAAAACAGAATAATCTCTACAAGGTTACGGTATCCAGAACTAATAATAATAACACCAGCACCTTTGCTTACGGCGTAATTTGTGAAAGGTTTTACATGCAAAGTTTATAATGATGAAAAATATTTTATTTATATCGGTTTTCATATCGTGGTTTTGCAGTGCTCAGGTGGGTATTAATACAGCATCACCTACCAGAATGCTGGATCATAATGGGGACCTGCGTGTTCGCACGCTTACAGACAAGACGGCTGACAACAGCTACGGCAATGTAATTGTGGCAGACAGCAATGGTAATCTTGACAAATGGGATAAAAATGATCTGAAATATAAGGTTCAGGAATTGATATTGGAAAATAAAAAGTTAACCTATGTATCCAATTCTCCCGATATTAATAATTCTATGGATTGCGGAAGGTTCAGCTTTAGGTATGATACCGGCACCCATCCTCAGATAAAGTTAATATCTGGTAATTCTACAACAGTCTATTATACCATATTACACAAAGTTAACTCGTCCAACAGTAGTTTTTCTTCGCCTAATACCATGGCATCGGGGCAGTCGGTTACCATCGGCAGTGGCAGCACAGTAGATACTAATGGCTGGCAAACGCTGGACAGTACTTATGCTAATAATACGCTGGATGAGCTATATATCACTTATCCCGGGGATAATAATCTGTACAGAGTTACCTTTTTAGCAAGAAACAGCAACAGTACACAGTTTTATTATACGATGATTTGCGAAAAATTCTAATTCCATGCGTCTTTAAAAAGATATTTGTCAAAAATAATTTTGCAGAAAATGCAAAGTTTATTACTTTTGACACATCAAAAAAATTAAAATGAAAAAGACCGTTATATTATTGGCTTCAGTTGTTTTGTTGGTTTCTTGCAACCTTCCTCAGGGAGGTAATAAAAGAGTCTTGAAGCAGACAGAAGATGTTGTGGCATATAATGATCCAGGTGCACCTCATGGGACATACAAACCGACTGCGGATTCTGCTAAGGCAGTACAGCCTGTGGTGTCAGATTCTGCGAAAACAGTCACTAATGAAGTGAAACCTTCCGCGGCTGCAGAAGTACCAAAAACGGAGCACTAATAGAGAATTTTATAATAATATTATAATAAAAGATGTCTTGCATTTGCAGGACATTTTTTATTTTTACCACAATCCTTTTTTTAGGATGTAATCGGTGAAAAGTTTAAATCAATTATCATTATCAATTATAATATGAGCACTACACAAAGTTACATTCAGGAGAACAAACAGCGTTTTCTTGATGAATTATTTGATATTCTAAGAATTGCATCCATCAGTGCAGATCCGGCTTACAAGCAGGAGGTGCTTGACTGCGCCGATGCAGTTGCCAAACATCTAAAAGCTGCCGGTGCAGATAACGTGGAAATATGCGAGACCAAAGGTAACCCCATCGTTTTTGGAGAAAAATTGATTGGGGAAAATTTACCAACCGTTTTGGTATATGGTCATTATGACGTGCAGCCGGCCGATCCTTTGGAGCTTTGGACCAGCGATCCCTTTGAACCTGTGGTGAAGAAAACAGACCTTCATCCTGATGGGGCTATTTTCGCAAGAGGTTCCGCAGATGACAAAGGCCAGTTTTTTATGCATGTTAAAGCTTTTGAAGCCATGATGAAAACCAATTCTCTGCCTTGTAATGTAAAATTTATCATAGAAGGTGAGGAAGAAGTTGGTTCTGCAAGTTTGGCAGATTTTCTTGAAGAGAACAAGGAAAAATTGAGTTGTGATGTAATTCTGATTTCGGATACACATATTTATTCTAATGAGCAGCCAACAGTTACTACTGGTCTCCGTGGTTTGAGTTATGTAGAAGTTGAGGTAGAAGGGCCCAACAGAGATCTTCATTCCGGGCTATATGGTGGTGCAGTGCCTAATCCTATTAATGTCTTGTCAAAAATGATTGGTGAACTAATTGATGAGAAAGGCCATATTACCATTGATGGATTTTATGATAATGTTGTGGTGGTTTCCGATGAAGACAGAAAAGAGATGAATAAGCTGAAAGATGACCCCGAGGCTTATAAAAAATCAATCGGGCTCAATGATATTCAGGGAGAAGAAGGTTACACTACGCTTGAGAGAGCATCTATCCGTCCAACTTTGGATGCTAATGGTATCTGGGGCGGCTATACAGGCGAGGGTGCAAAAACAGTCATTCCTTCCAAAGCTTTTGCCAAGATATCGATGAGGTTAGTTCCTAATCAGACGCCGGAAGAGATTACAGAAAAGTTCACAAAATGTTTTGAAAAGATTGCTCCGAAGAGCGTCAAAGTAAAAGTAACGCCGCATCACGGAGGAATGCCTTACGTTTTAGAAAGTAATACCAAAGAATTTTTGGCTGCTAAAAAGGCTATGGAAAAAGCATTTGGTAAAGAAGTTCTGCCTTACAGAAGTGGCGGAAGCATCCCAATCACATCTTTATTTGAGAAAGTTCTTGGCGCTAAATCTGTATTGATGGGATTTGGTTTGGATACCGATGCCATCCATTCGCCCAATGAGCATTACGGATTGTATAATTATTATAAAGGAATAGAAAGTATCCCTTACTTTTTTGAGTTTTACGCTCAGGGAAATTAATAAAAAATCTAATTTAGCCCTTTCTGAGTGTTGTACTCCGAAAGGGTTTTTTAATTTAAAATCAAAAATTATTATGTCAAAAGTTGTTTATATCACAGGCGGAACCAAGGGAATAGGTTTCGGAATTGCAGAAGTATTGCTTCGTGACGGTTACAAAGTGGCCATCAGCGGAAGAAAACAGGAAGACGTTGATCAAGCAGTCTCAGAACTGAAAAAAAAGTCTGATCAGGTTTTAGGAATAAGTTCTGATGTCAGGAACTATCAGGATGAAGAATCTGCAGTTAAGAAGATTGTTCATCATTTTGGCCGCCTGGATGTGGTGATAGCCAATGCCGGACTGGGAATCTTCAAGCCGGTGGATAAACTGAGTATAGAAGATTGGAATGCCATGCAGGAAACCAATCTCACAGGTTGTTTTTATACCTTAAAGGCTGCTGTTGAAGAACTTAAAAAATCGCAGGGCTATTACATTACCATTGCCAGCCTTGCGGGCACTAATTTCTTCGAAAATGGTGCCGGTTACAATGCGTCCAAGTTTGGTGTTGTTGGATTTACGCAGGCTGCAATGATAGATCTCAGACAATATCATATCAAAGTTTCCACCATTATGCCTGGTTCTGTGGCCACCTATTTTAATGGAAATGTACCTTCAGAAAAAGACGATTGGAAAATTCAGCCGGAAGATGTTGGAAATCTGATTCTCGATATGCTAAAAATGAATCCCCGCGTACTGCCAAGCAAAATTGAGTTGCGGGCAAGTCAGGTCAAAAAATAGATCAACGGATAATTATTCAAGCTGCAAGCACCAAAAAATATTAAGCTTTTAACACGATTTTGTGGCAACTATTTTTTGAAAATTATTTATAAATATTCTAAATATCCGATTGATAAAGTGTTTACGAATGTTATTTAGTAAATAACAAAAAATTATGCATGCATAGTATTTTTTATATAAATTAGCCAAAGTTAGTAACACAGAAATCACCATTAGCTGCAATTTTGAAATATGAACAATCATTATTTTAAAATGAATCTGGTGGATGATCAATTAAAAATATTAATTAACAGATGAAAATATTAGTTTGTATCAGCAGTGTACCAGACACTACAAGCAAGATTAATTTTACAGCAGACAAATCTGCTTTTGACAAAAACGGAATCCAATGGGTTATCAATCCTTTAGATGAGTTTGCGCTTACCAAAGCGATCAAATTACAGGAATCTCAAGGTGCAACAGTAACGGTTGTAAACGTTGGCGATGCCGGGACAGAGGCGGTTATCAGAAAAGCACTGGCAATTGGAGCTAATGATGCCATCCGCGTGAATACAGAGGCCAAAGACAGTTTTTCTGTAGCCAAAGAGATTGCAAAAATTGCACAGGAAGGTGGTTATGACCTTGTACTTACAGGTAAAGAATCCATCGATTATAATGGTGGCGCTGTTCCGGGGATGGTAGCACAACTCCTTAATTATCCTTTCGTTAATGCGGCTGTAGGCTTGGACGTGAATGGTTCAGAAGCAACTGCTATTAGAGAGATAGAAGGTGGTAAAGAAACGATCTCTGTAAAATTGCCGGCTGTGGTAGCAGGCCAAAAAGGCCTTGTTGATGAGAAAGATTTGATTATCCCCAATATGAGAGGTATTATGTCTGCCAGAACAAAACCGCTTCAGGTTGTGGAACCTTCCAATTCCGAAGTTAAGGTAGAAGCTGTTTCTTTTGACAGTGTTGCACCAAGAGCAGCCGTAAAATTGGTTTCCGCAGACAATCTCGACGAGTTGGTAAGATTACTTCATGAAGAAGCAAAAGTTATTTAATCATTCAAAATTAAATGTTTGAAGTTCAATGTTTATCAACTTGAATTTTTGAACTTAAAAATCTTAAACTTAAAATTATGGCAGTATTCGTATACGCAGAAAATATAAACGGAGTTTACAAAAAAGCAGCATTTGAAGCCGTATCTTATGCAAAAGCTATCGCCGCAAAAACCGGAGACTCTGTTACAGCAATATCTATCAATCCTACAGATTCGTCAGACCTTCTTTATAAATATGGTGCTGATAAAGTTATCAATGTAAAAGATGCAGGGCTAAAAAACTTCAGTGCAAAAGCTTATGCAGAAGCCGTGAACCAGGTTGTAGACGGTAATATTATTGTCTTTCCTCATACCACAGATGCCTCTTCGGTAGCGCCGATGTTAGCAATCCAGAAGAATTTTTCTTTAATCACCAATGCGATCGATTTGCCGGAGAGTACATCACCTTTTCAGGTAAAAAGAAGAGCTTTTTCTGGCAAGGGTTTTATGCATGCCAAGGCGGACGCCGCAGGTGTGATTGTAACCGTTTCTCAAAACGCTTTTGGTGTAAAAGAAAATCCTGTGCAGGGATCAGAAGAAGTGAAAGACCTGAGCGTTGCTAATGACGATACTAAGGTTATCAGCCACGAGCAATCTTCAGGAAAACTTGATCTTAAAGAAGCTGAGATTGTAGTCTCTGCAGGAAGAGGTCTTAAAGGTCCTGAAAATTGGGGAATGATCGAAGACCTTGCTAATGTTTTGGGCGCAGCAACGGCTTGTTCCAAGCCTGTTTCCGACATTGGTTGGAGGCCTCATACAGAGCACGTTGGCCAAACCGGTAAGGCTATTTCTCCAAACTTGTACATCGCAGTAGGGATTTCCGGGGCAATCCAGCATTTGGCAGGTGTTAACAGTTCTAAAACGATTGTTGTCATTAACAATGATCCCGAAGCACCATTCTTCAAATCTGCGGATTATGGCGTTGTGGGTGATGCTTTCCAGATCATTCCTGCTTTGACGGAGAAAATCAAAGCTTTGAAAGGAGCGTAAAATTCCTTATAACACAATCAAAACCTGAGTCAGCGGCTCAGGTTTTTTGTTTTATTTGGGCAGCTGTATCCGCCTTCCACTCCCGCTTTTTTCTTTTTTATTCAAAAAAGAAAAAGAGCTCCGTTCAAGTCGGGCTGCTGCAATTCTGCGTTCCAAAACAAAGCATTAGATTAAGTTATCGCTCATCATTTGATACATACTACTTTTTGTATCTTACATTCTATATCAATACAATAGAAACCACGTAAAAATCAACAATTTCTCAATTAAAATTGACAAAATATTTTATATTTGCTAAATGGATTATAAAAGATTAATCATTAGAGGAATCTCATACAGCCAAACCCAGTCCGGGGCCTATGCGCTGTTATTAGAACATGAGGAGACATCGGTAAAACTGCCGGTTGTTATAGGAAATTTTGAAGCCCAATCCATTTCTTTAGGATTAGAAAAAGACATCCATCCGCCACGCCCGTTGACGCACGACCTATTTGCACAGTTTGTTAAAAATACCGGCTACAAGCTGGAGTCTGTTATCATTTATCAGATTAAGGACGGCGTTTTTTTCTCTAACATCAATTTTAAAAATCCGGTTAACGAAGACGAACTTATTTTAGATGCCAGGACATCAGACGCTGTCGCTATGGCAGTTCGTTTTGATGCGCCAATTTTCACTACTTCGGAAGTACTTAATGAAGCAGGTATTCTGTTGGAGCTGGAGGAATCCCCAAAAATACAGGTAGATACTGATGAGCCCGAAGTGTCTGACTACAATGATCTTTCTGGTGCAACAGTGGAGGAACTTAATCAGATGCTGAACGATGCTGTGCGTGATGAAGATTTTGATACCGCGCTCAGGATCCAGGAAGAAATCAAACGCAGAAACAAAAAAATAGAATAAAAATACTGTACAATTTCATTTTTGACATATGAATCTAAAATCAAGATTATCGATACTCAGTTTCCTACAGTTTGCAATTTGGGGAGCTTATTTAACATCTATGGGAAATTATCTTGGAGATGTGGGAATGGGATCTAAAATTGGACTTTTCTATGCGATGCAGGGGATCGTTTCTATTTTTATGCCGGCTATTTTGGGCGTTATCGCAGATCGGTGGATTCCTGCGCAAAAGTTATTGGGAATAAGCCACGCCATCTCGGCCATTTTTATTATTGCAGCAGGATATTATGGGATGGTTGCAGGTGATTCTGTTCAGTTTTCTATTATATTTTTACTTTATTCAATCAGTGTTACCTTTTATATGCCTACTATTGCTTTATCCAATTCGGTAGCATACTCTGTTTTAGTTAATAATAATATGGACACAATCAAGGCATTCCCACCCATCCGTACATTGGGGACTGTTGGTTTTATCTGTGCCATGTTATTTGTAGATTTCTCAGGCTACCAGCAAAATTATTCACAGTTTTTTGTATCCGGGATATTAGGGATATGCCTGTTTCTATACTCGTTCACACTGCCAAACTGTCCGGTTAGCAAAGGCAGCGAAAAGAAAAATATTGCTGATGCATTTGGCTTAAAAGCGTTTAGCCTTTTTAAAGACAGAAGGATGGCAACATTTTTTATTTTTTCGATGCTGTTAGGTGTATCGTTACAGATTACTAATGGGTATGCGAATCCATTTATTACCGGTTTTAAGAACGTCCCTGGCTTTCAGGATACGTGGGGATCTAATCATGCTAACGCGTTGATTTCATTATCTCAGGTTTCAGAGACATTATGTATTTTATTAATTCCGTTTTTCCTTAAAAAATTTGGAATAAAAAAAGTGATGCTCATGGCTATGTTCGGCTGGGTTCTCAGATTCGGCCTTTTTGGCCTTGGTAATCCCGGTTCAGGCGTTTGGATGTTTGTGCTCTCAATGATCGTTTATGGTATAGCCTTTGATTTTTTCAATGTTTCAGGATCGTTATTTGTTGATAAAGAAACTTCCAAAGATATCCGATCCAGTGCACAGGGTGTTTTTATGATGATGACTAACGGATTTGGGGCAACTATTGGGATGTTGGGAGCAGGAGAGGTGGTCAATCATTTTGTTTACTCTCAAACCGACCCTGTTTTACAACTGGAAGGATGGAGAACATCATGGTATATATTTGCAGGGTATGCATTAGTGGTTACGATCTTATTTGCATTGATTTTTAAGTATAAACATTCGGAAACTGATGTCCAAAATGTTACACATTAGATAGTATGAAAAACATAATCCTACATTGTGCTGTTATTTTGACTTTAGCTTTTGCTTTACAAAGTTGCAGCAAAGCAGATGATCTGGTAGATGATATTACCGTTCCTGTTCCTTTTTCTGTACCTGTAACTTTTGACACACAAATTCCTCTGTCTGTTACAGATACGGTAAATTATGTCAAAACTCAGCCAATTCCTTTTAATGCAGATATTAACGCAGCTATAAAGTCACAGTATCCTGCTATGTCTGCAGCAAATCTAAAATCTGCAAAATTAACGCAGTTTAAAATCCAGTATAAGTCTTCTGTGGCCGGAATAAAACTTGACGTGATCAACAATGCCAGGCTCTATCTAAGGGTAGAAGGACAAAGCGATCTGCTTGTTGCAACTGCTAGTAATAACACCAGTACCGATATTCTAAATTTTACCCCGGATACTACCATCGAGTTAGCTGATATATTAAAAACGGATCAAAAGTACCTGATTCTGGAAGTCCAGGGTGAAAAAATAGCGTCTGATCAACTCACAGTGACAGTAGACAGTGTCTTTAGGTTGTTGGTAGGATTATAAAATAAGGCATTATCAGAAAATTAAAAGATGAATATAAGTTGCTTATTCATCTTTTTTAATTTTTTTTTTCAGTCAATTATTCAAAGACAAGATGTTGCTGTATGGCCAGTGATTTCAGTTCTGTTTCTTCCCATTCTTTTTTCGGGTCGCTTTTCAATGTGATGCCACCACCAACAAACAGGAATGCATAATTTTTAAAAAAACTGGCACATCTCAGGTTTACAAAATAGTAGATTTGGTCTTCGGTTTCTATACGGATATATCCGGCGTAAAACTCGCGGTTAAAATGCTCTATACTTTTGATACCCTGGGCACAGAGCTCTTTGGGAAAGCCACAGACGGCTGGGGTAGGATGCAGCTCAGCAATGATTTTATCAAGGCTTTCCGGGCTTATCTCTGCCAAGAAGTCGGTCTTTAGATGCTTTATATTGCCGGAAATCAAATCTTTTGTGGAAGAGATTTTTACATTGGAAGAAAATTTTCTAATGACAGAATGTATGTAATCCGTTACGGCTTTTTGTTCCTCAACTTCCTTATCTGTCCAGTTTTCGTCCAGTGGCAGCGTCCCGGCAACGCTCATAGTCTCGAATACATGATTTTTTTTATCAAATTTCCCCAAAACTTCAGAAAATCCGCCCATCCATATTTCGCCGTTTTTTTCGAATAGATAACAAAAGGCTGTGGGATAACTGTCGCAAAATTTCAGGAAACTTTTGGTTAGTGAGAGTTTTTTCTGAGGATCTGCATCCAGGTACATCAGTAGCTTCCTTCGGGAAAGCACCAGTTTTCTAAGCTCATTTTTTTCAATAAAATCCTTAGCCTGGGCAATTTTCAAAGCATAGGAATCTTCGGTTTCCTTAGCGATTTCTATGAGTTGGCTTTTACTTTTAGGTGCGAGGCTTTGACCGGAAATATCTTGGCGTGACACTGGTTTTATTGTGCCTTTGAAATCCAAAACGGTTTTGGTGTCAAAACTGACGAAGGAAACGGGGATGTCCTGTGACGATTCCAGTGTATAAAAAGTCTGGGAATCTGGTAGTCTGAATAGTAGCATGACAGATTTAGACTTTACCCACAGGGATAATATTATTAGTCATTGTAGTATGATTAATGAGATGCCCTTTCTCATCCCGGATTTCGATTTGAGAAACATGCATGGTATTACCTTTTCTGATAAATGTGGCCGTGCCCGTAATCACACCATCCCGTTTGGCTCGGAGATGATTACTGTTGATATTGGTGCCTACGGGAACATATTTTGCCGGATCCACATGTATCAAAGACAGGCAGGATCCCAATGTCTCGGCCAACACGCAGCTTGCACCGCCGTGAAGGATGCCGTAAGGCTGATGAACCCGGGATGTAACCGGCATTGTAGCACTTAGGAAATCATCAGAAACATCGGTATATACAATATCAAGTGTCTCGTTGAGCGTGTTTTTACCCGCTTGGTTTAGCCTGCTAAGTATATCTTTTTTTTTAGCTTCGTCCATTTTTCTGCTTTTAGTTTATGTTCAGACAATGTTTATTTGCAACCGCGTATTAATAGATCTGGGGATTCCAGTTTTCTGGGATTTTTGGGACAATATCATATTTGATATAGAAATCCTGAATCTCCTGCATGGTCTGTTCAAAAGTCTGTGATGCAAGCTTTTCATAGGGGATCGCATATCCAAGATTGATGGTTTTCCTTTTATAATCACCGCCTGCAAGCACAATAGGTACTTTTGCTGCAATAGCCATATTGTAAAAGCCTTTTCTCCATTTCGGAACCCAGCTTCTTGTGCCTTCGGGCGTTATCACAAGGCTGAAATCATCTTTTTTAAATTCGTTGGCTACAAAATTAACCAGATCATTTTTCTGAGAACGATCGATGCCAATCCCGCCAATCGCTTTTACCAGCCAACCGTAGAACGGGTTTTTTGTATGCGCGTCCTTGATAATGATTTTAAGTTTTTTCCCAAGCGCCCAATAAGCCAGGTTTCCCAAGAGATACTCGCTGTTGTGGGTGTGTGGTGCTACCACCAGGATGCATCTGTCCAGATTATTAACATTGCCCTGGAGTACTATTTTCCAGCCGACTATTTTAAGAATTGCTTTCGCAAGAAGTTTTTTCATAGATAGGTTTGAGAGTTGTTTATTTTTTGATGAATTGCCGCGTCAGAGAATTCTGATTAGCGGTCATCACAAAAAAATAAAGTACAACCACCAAGGTTATACTTTACAAATCTACAAAATATGTTTATTTCTCAGAAATAAGAATATTGTTAACCATCAGAACAGATTGCTGATAAAATCCACCAGCTTAATTGCGATTTCTAATACGAGTTGTATCATTTTTTATGGTTTTTGTGATTAGAAGTTTATTTAGTAACAAATTTACTAATAAATTTTGATGAAATTGATATTCTTCTACTTAAAATTTTAGTAAATTATTGCATAGGAGTCCAAAGCCATATTTACATTTTTAAAATTATCAGCTGTAGAATCCGGCTTATATCTGTATTCGTAAACAAAACGGTGCGTTTGGGCTTTTGATAAAGTGGTGAAGAGTATCAAAAATAAGAAAGTATAGATTTTCATAATGAATATTTTGTGATATTGATAAATTTTGGAACTAGGAGAAAAGCGGAAAACCGAAGGTTTTTTGCCCGCTTTTCAACTAATCCACTCTCAATTTATTTAGTTTTGATACTGATTTCTTTCTTGCCATCTTTGATATTGATGTCCAGATCTTTCAGGCTTTTTTTAACCTGCTGATCTATTTTCATTCTTTCCAACACGGCGTCTGCTGAATCTTTTGAATAATTTTTCCCATTGATTTTTACGCTGTCGCTTTCGTCAGAATTGTACTCGATAGTTGTCCCGTTAATATTGATTTTATTTTTCTCTACTGTAATCCCATTCCTGTTATAATGGTCAGCATCGTTGTCATCATCGTCATCATCGCCACGGGTGCTTAGCTCATATTCTTTCTCATTGATCACTTTGGTTTTAGACGGTACTACCAGCTCGTAATCCAGCCTGTAATCACGGAATCTGTACTCGTAGGGATACTGAAAATAATTAGGGAGAAGGATCCGGTTGCCAACAATCTCCACAGGCACTTTCATCTTTAGCGGTTGGTTATAACCTTCTGCTTCTTTTTTGATGATAAGGTAAGGTGTTTTGATATCGTCTCTTCTTGTAATCTCTACACTTGGGTAGTCTCTTTTGTAGATTACAGATTTGTCGGAATAGATGTTATTAAAATAAGTTTTAAAATTCTCCGGGATCGCCACTTTTTTGCTGTCCAGATAGATGGTATCATTAGGAGCTGATATAGAGACATTCTCATAATCCTGATTTTCCCCACTATATCTGAAATTAAACTTGGACGCGCTTGCCGCAAGGATACCAATCAATACAATCCAGATAATCCCCAAAGTTCCCAAGACCGGCCCAACATAATTGAATTTGGTTTTTGGTGAGAATAATTTGATAGATAAAAGCAAAGATCCTACACCAATAATAATAGTTGGCAGAGCTGCAATAGCCAGCAGAAGGTAACCCAAGTTGTTTTCCTCAAGATAAAATCCAAGGTTGTTATCCATCCCAAATTTGTCAGACCCGTAGGCAAACATCATGGCAAACAATCCTATGAAGCAGCAGGCAGCCAGCAAAGCCAGAAAAATAGCCAGGCAGTATTTGATAATTTTAAGAAAAGTATCGCCCGCAGAGCCAATTTTTGGTTTGTTCTCGTTGTAGATTTCCCCTGCTCTGGTGGTTGTCTCGTTGGCAAACTGTACTATTTTGCTGGATTCTTCTTTTAAATTATCAAAGTTGAGCGGTTTCCCTTTCATCTTCAAAAAATCAGAAGCCGATTCTGCTTTTGGCAATACGGCCCAAAGAATGAAATACAAAATCACGACTAAAAATGATGATCCTGGTGCTATCCATAGGAATAAAAACGCACCTACCCAGATTAGTCTCATCCACGTAATGTCCATCCCAAAATAAGCGGCTAAACCTGCGCAAACTCCGGCGATCTTCTGTTTTTCCGGATCACGGAAGAGTTGTTTCTGAGAATTACTGCTGTAAGAATTACTGCCGGAAGATTTTGCAGCTTTTGGTTTTCCTTCGGAGAAATAAGCCTCTTCCTGCTCATCAATCTGTTCTGGCGTTCCGATTTGCGCAATCACTTTTTCTACATCAGAGTCATTAATGACTTCTCTTTTTGCCAATGTTTCTTTGAAAATCTCGACCATCCGGATTTCAATATCGTGCATTACTTCATCTGCTTCTGATGCGTCCAGAGAATTTCTCAAGGCATTCAGATAATCGCTAAGCTTAATGTAAGCGTGTTCGTCTATCATAAAAGAGAACCCTGCGAGTGCTATAGATAATGTCTTGTTCATAGTATTAATTTTGAGAGTGAGAGTTTGATGTAATTTGGTTTACAGAATCTGTCAGTTCCTGCCAGGTATTTTGTAATTCTGCCAAAAATAGGCTTCCTTTTTCGGTGATCTGATAGTATTTTCGGGGCGGCCCGCTGGTGGATTCTTCCCATCTGTACGCGAGGAATTCGCCGTTTTTCAGTCTTGTCAGCAGAGGGTAGAGTGTACCTTCTACAACATCCAGTTTTCCTTTTTTGAGTGACTCAATCAGGTCAGAAACATACATTTCGCGTTGCTGAATCAGACTCAAAATACAGAATTCCAGGATCCCTTTGCGCATTTGCGCCTTTGTGTTCTCGGTATTCATATTAATTGTTTGGTTTTAAAATTTTAAGTTGAATTAATGATGTTTGGTTTTTACTATAAGATTTTCCAGTTTCCTGCTATAGTCTTAAGACTTCAAAAAAACATCTTTCCTTAACTTTACATTGCAAAGATATATAAACAAAATGGTATTATGCAATACAAAGTAGTAAATATTTTTGTAATATATTTTTAACTTATTGATTTTCAGTGATAAAATTTTAATTGTTTTTTTTATGTCTGAAAAATTAACAGTCTAAATTGATTGAATTTTTAAATTAATTTCAAATAATGATAGTAAAGCTTGGCAGATGCAAAATGTTTTTATACTTTCGTTAAAGATTTTAAAAAATGACAGTCACTCTTACTATTACAACAACCATTCATACAATAACTACAATTAGTTGCTGCAGAAAGGTGTGTTTGTAATATTGTGAAAATAGATAATTAACAAAAAGCCTTTCTGAATTCAGAAAGGCTTTTTTGTTTTTAATGAATTAAAAATGCTCTATAAGAGCAAAATGTTAATAGAAAGAAAGAAATAAAAAACGAAGCTCCTTAGGAGCGACCTGTTAAAAAACAATAAATAATGAAAATTTTAAAATTTGGCGGGACTTCGGTCGGAAGTTTAGAAGGATTGAGAAATGTTAAATCAATCGTTGAGAGAGAATTCAAAACCAATGAGCCTTTGATTGTTGTATGCTCTGCTTTGTCCGGCATTACCAATACGCTTGTAAAAGCGTCGGAAGAAGCTCTTAATCAAAATGATTTTTCCGCAATCCTAAAATCTGCAGAAGAGAAACATTATCAGATTATTTCGGAACTATTGCCCAGAACCGCACAAAATCCATTATTGATGATGGTGAAAGTGAGTTTCAATGAGATTGAAGATATCTTATTCAGTGTTAAAAATCTGGGCGAATTATCAGACCGGATCAAAGACAGATTGCTTTCTTACGGAGAACAGATGTCGAGCAAGATTGTTTCTGCGTTTCTTCAATCAGAAAATTTTCCTGCAGTTTTTCAAGATTCAAGAGAATTGATTGCAACGGATTCTCACTTCGGAAATGCGAATGTCGATTCTAAAAAAACCAATGAAAACCTCAAAAACTGGAAACTAGAAAATCAGATTTATGTGGTAACTGGTTTTATCGCAAAAGATAAAAATGATGATACCACCACTTTGGGAAGAGGCGGATCAGATTATACAGCTGCGATTCTGGGTTCAGGTTTACAGGCGGACGAAATCCAGATTTGGACAGATGTTGACGGTTTTATGACGGCTGACCCAAGGTTGGTAAAAAATGCATTTTCTCAGCCGGAACTCAGCTATCAGGAAGCGATGGAAATGTCCTATTTTGGGGCAAAAGTCATTTATCCGCCAACGATGATTCCTGCCATCGAGAGCCAGATCCCGATTTATATCAAAAATACCTTTAAACCGGACCGCGCAGGAACATTGATCCATCAAAAATCCGAAGCCTCCGGAGGTTTAATCAAAGGCATTGTGTCCATTGAGAAAACGTGCCTCATCAATATTACTGGCAACGGAATGATTGGGATGAAGGGTTTCAGTGGACGGTTATTCAATGCTTTGGCGCGGTATGAGGTTAATGTGATCCTGATTACGCAGGCCAGTTCGGAGCACAGTATTTCTTTTGTGGTCAATTTTGAGGATGAGAAAAAGGCTAGCAAAGCGATCCACGAGGAGTTCGATTTTGAGATCAATGCGGATAAAATAGATGAACCGCAGTTTGACAATGAGTTGAGTATTATTTCTGTCGTTGGCGAGAATATGAAAAAAACGAGAGGGGTCAGTGGTAAATTTTTTAGTGCGCTGGGGAAAAACGGAATCAATATTATCGCTATTTCACAGGGTTCTTCTGAACTCAACATTTCTGCAGTGATAGAAAGAAACGAACTTTCAAAAGCCCTGAACGTGGTCCACGATTCGCTTCTGCTTTCACCGGTTAAAACCTTTAATGTGATGTTTGCAGGAACGGGGAATATCGGTAAAGAATTATTCCATCAACTGGAAAGAGAACAGAAAAACCTGAAAGACAATCATCAGATCAAAATCAATGTGGTGGGAATTACCAACAGCCGCCAAATGAAAATTTTCAATCATTCGGAATCCAACTTTGATTTAGATAGCAGTTTCGGTTCTGAATTGCAAAAAGCGGATTTAGGAGAATTTATAGGTTCTATTTCTGATAAAAATTTACCTAATTTGGTCTTTGTGGATAACACTTCCAGCGAAGAAGTGGTCAAAGAATATCCGACTTTGTTCAACAATAATATTTCGGTTGTGACGTGCAATAAGAAAGGCAATTCTTCGTCTTACGAACAGTACAGCCAGTTCAAGAGGCTGGTAAAAAAGAACAATGTGAGCTTTTTATATGAGACCAATGTCGGAGCTGGATTGCCTATTATCAAAACCCTGAATGACCTTTGGATTTCCGGCGATGAGATTCTAAAAATCGAAGCGATTCTGTCAGGGACAATTTCTTACATTTTCAATAATTATGTCGGGGACAAAACCTTTGCTGAAGTGGTAAGAACAGCGCAGGAATTAGGTTATACAGAACCGGATCCCAGAGACGATCTCAACGGGATGGATTTTTCCAGAAAAATGTTGATTCTTGGCCGCGAGATAGGTTTGCCTTTGGAGATGTCCGATGTCAGTATCAAAGATTTTCTTCCGGAAGCTTGCCTGAAAGCAGAATCGATTTCTGCATTTTATGAAGAACTGGAAAAGCATGAGCCCTACTTTTCATCTTTCAAAAACGAAGCTGAAAGTTCTGGCAGGAAACTCAGATTGATTGGCGTTTTAGAAGATGGGAAAATCAATATCGAAGTACAGATTGTAGATGCAAATCATCCGTTTTTCGGATTGTCGGGAAGCGATAATATCATTTCGTTCACGACTTCCAGATACAGAAATACACCGTTGGTTGTAAAAGGCCCGGGAGCCGGCGCAGAAGTAACGGCCGCAGGCGTCTTCGCAGATCTGGTAAGAGTTACAGCGCAATAAAACCATAAATGATAGTTGATTAATGATAAATAATTTTGAAATATCAATAGGGGCGGACTTTAGCCCGTTCTCAAAAAGTAAACATAACTTGGCTTTAGCCAAAATTAAAGAAATCATAAATATTTATTTAATCAATTATCATTAAATCAATAATTAATTATAAGAATGAATCAAATAAAAGTTTTTGCTCCCGCAACCGTCGCCAACGTTGTTTGTGGCTACGATATTCTCGGTTTTGCGATAGAAGAGCCAGGCGACGAGATCATTTTGAAAAAAAACGATTCTGATAAAATCACTATCACAAAAATAGAAGGCGATGGCGGAAAACTTCCAAAAGACCCGGATAAAAATGTGGTTTCGCACGTTATCCGATTGTTTCTGGAAAAAATCAACTCCAACCAAGGAATTGATATCGAGCTTTATAAAAAAATGCCACTCAACAGCGGAATGGGCTCCAGCGCAGCAAGCAGTGTTGCTGCTTTGGTTGCTATCAATGAGCTGATGGGGAAGCCTTATTCAAAACAGGAACTACTGCCTCTTGCGATGGAAGGTGAACGGATGGCCTGTGGCAATGCGCACGCCGACAATGTGGCACCGGCACTTTTAGGTGGTTTGGTTTTGGTGAGAAGTTACGAACCTTTAGATGCGCTCAAACTGCCTTATCCAAAAGGTTTGTCTGTTGTTTCTGTTCATCCGCACGTAGATGTCCCAACAGGCGAAGCCAGGAAAATCATCAAAGAACGGGTTAGTCTCAAATCTGCCGTTCAGCAGTGGGGAAATGTCGCCGGTTTGGTGGCCGGATTTTGTACTAATGATTTGAGTTTGGTTAGCCGTAGTATGGAAGATGTGATTATAGAACCCGTCCGTGCCATGCTGATTCCTTATTTTTATGAGATGAAACAACTCGCTTTGGACAATGGTGCTATTGGTTTTGGGATTTCCGGATCTGGCCCGTCGGTTTTTGCATTGTGTGAAAAGAAGGAAACTGCGGAAGATATTTCATATAAAATCAAAGAATTACTCAATCAAAAAAATATAGAAAGCGAGGCGTTTGTCACAAAAATCAATGATGAAGGCGCAAGAGTTATTAAGATAAAAGAATAAAGAACAAAGAGAAAAGACTGTCAACCGACAACCAACAACTATCAACAGATGAAATACATATCAACAAGACAACAGGAAGAAACCAATATAAAAACCGCCATCCTAAAAGGTTTGGCCGATGATGGCGGATTGTTTATGCCAGAATATATTCCGCAATTGGATTCGGCGTTTTTTGAAAAATTGCCCAATCTTACCTTGCAGGAAATTGGTTTCCGGGTGGCAAGAGAATTTCTAGGAGAATCCATTCCCGATGAAAACTTAAAAGAAATCATTGATGAAGTTTTGAACTTCGAGATTCCTGCGGTGAAGATTTCGGAAAATATTTACTCTTTAGAATTATTTCACGGCCCTACGATGGCTTTCAAAGATGTTGGCGCAAGGTTTATGGCAAGAATGATGTCTTATTTCTCAGAAGGAAAACCGATGAAAGTGATTGCAGCCACTTCCGGAGATACAGGAAGTGCTGTAGCGTCGGGATTTTACAATGTGCCCGGAATTGAGGTTTATATCCTTTATCCAAAAGGAAAAGTAAGCCCGTTGCAGGAAAAGCAATTGACAACCTGGGGAGGAAATATCAAAGCTTTGGAAATTGACGGGACTTTTGACGATTGCCAGGCTTTGGCCAAGCAGATTTTGTCTGACGAAGAACTGAATCAGAAATTCACTTTGACATCAGCCAACAGCATTAATATTGCCAGATTGATTCCTCAATCTTTTTATTATTTCTGGGCTTTTGCACAATTACAGAAGCTTGGGAAACCAATTGTATTCTCTGTGCCAAGCGGGAACTTTGGGAACTTAACTGCCGGACTTTTTGCAAAAAAAATGGGATTGCCTATCCATCATTTTGTAGCATCAACCAATGCGAATGACATTGTTCCAAACTATTTAGAAACCGGAATTTATACGGCGAAATCTTCTGTACAAACCATCAGTAATGCAATGGATGTTGGTAATCCGAGTAATTTTGAGCGGATGAAAAGTTTGTTTGATAATGATGTTTCGGAATTCAAAAGAGAGATTGATTCGTATTCTTTTTCCGATGAAGAAACGAAAATTGCAATGCGTAAGGTGAGGAATGATTTTGGTTACACTTTGGATCCGCACGGGGCGGTTGCTTATCTTGGATTTCAAAAATATTTAGAAAAAAATAATGAAGAACTTATCGGTGTTTTGTTGGAAACGGCTCATCCTGCTAAGTTTGTAGAAGTCGTAGAGAATGTCCTTAAAGAAACAATAGAAATCCCGGAAAAACTTGCGGCTTTTGGTAGAAAAGACAAACTGGCAACTCTCTTACCCAATGATTTAAGTAAAATTAAAGAAGCTATAATGTCGCGTTAAAATATTTCAGTACAAAATATTAAACCATCAAATCGTTATATTTGCGCAAAATATAATTTATGATCTTTGGCAAAATAAAACCATTTCTATATCTGGGAGGATTTTATGTGTTGTTATCGTCTTTATTAAGATTGATACTTTTATTTCATCCCATCACTACCGGACATTTTGATTTTATTGATATAATCAGGATTTTCGGGATTGGCTTTATCAATGATTCTCTGGTTTTTGCTTTGGCGTCATCTTTTCTCGCACTTTATTTTCTTTTCCTATCCAATAGCAAATTTCACAGACCGTGGGGCTGGGTTATTCTTGGATTGATGGTCCTGGCAGAACTTTATATTGCTTTTTATCCCAATAATATTTTTAGACAATATGGTGGTGTAGTGGCGGAGCTTGCGATGATTTTCGTTGGGATAAAGATTATTTGTTTTGCTCTAATGCTGTTTTTGCCTAAGCAAAGAAGGCTGATAAGGAACATTAATTATTTCATCATCATTTTTCTGTATGTACTTTTGATTATCTTAAATCTTGTCAGCGAATATTTTTTCTGGAATGAGTTTGGCGTGCGTTACAACTTTATAGCGGTAGATTATCTGATTTATACGAACGAAGTAATTGGGAATATCATGGAGTCTTATCCGGTAATCCCACTATTTTCTGTCATGATTTTAATAAGTCTCATTGTATCTTATCTGATATTTCGCCGGACAAAGGAAGAATTGGAAATCCTGCCCAATATTTCACAGAAGTTAGGTTTACTCATTTCGTTTGTGATCATTTGTAGTTTGGGGCTCTTTTTTCTACCAAAATTGGCGAATTTTCAGTCCAAAAATAATTTCACCTATGAGTTACAGAGCAATGGTATAGAACGTTTCGCTTATGCATTTTCGCACAACGAACTTGATTTTTTTAAGTTTTATCCTACTTTAGGTATCCAAAAATCAGAAAAGCTTTTTCTGGAGGATTTTAAACCGCCTGTTTTACGAAGAAAAATAAATGCAAGCGGTAGCGAACAAAAGAAAAATGTGGTGCTGATTTCTGTTGAGAGCCTGTCTGCTGAATATCTGAAGCATTACGGTAATCAACAAAATATAACACCTTTTCTGGATAGTCTTGCTGATAAAAGCCTTATGTTCACAAATTTTTATGCCACCGGAAACCGTACAGTCCGCGGCCTGGAAGCGCTTACGCTTTGCATCCCGCCAACTGCCGGAGAGAGCGTTATAAAGAGAGAAGACAACAGGAACAAATTCACAACCGGTTCGGTTTTTAGATCAAAAGGATACAATGTTGAGTTTTTGTACGGTGGCTACAGCTATTTTGATAATATGAAGTCCTTTTTTGGTAATAACGGTTACCAAATTGTGGACCGTGACAGCTTTTTGCCTCAGGAGGTTAGCTTTGCCAATGTATGGGGTGTTTGCGACGAAGATATGGCCAAAAAAGCTATCAAAGTAATGAATGCGGAGGCAAAATCGGGGAAACCGTTTTTTAACCATTGGATGACTGTCAGCAACCACCGTCCCTTTACTTACCCGGATGGTAAAATTGATATTCCGGGAGATATAAAATCGCGTGACGGTGGTGTGAAATACACTGATTACGCATTGCGCTGCTTTTTTGCAATGGCCAAAAAACAATCCTGGTACAAAAATACCGTTTTTGTGATTGTAGCGGATCATTGTGCATCCAGTGCGGGATCTACGGAGCTTCCGATAGATAAATACCGCATCCCGGCTATTGTATTTTCGGAAGGTTTTGTGAAACCCCAGAAGTTTGACGGGCTTATGTCGCAGATTGATCTCATGCCAACTGTTTTTGGGCTGCTTAATTTCAGTTACGAATCCAAGTTCCTGGGTCAGGATGTTTTTTCTGACAGTTACGTTCCGCGTGCTTATATCGCCACTTACGAGAATTTAGGCTACATCAGAGATCAGCAACTCACTATCATATCAGCAGGGAAGAAGATTGAGCAATACACTTTGCAAATGGAAAAAAGTAATTGGCCGGATCAGTACAATATCAATTATAAAGAAATTCTTACTAAAAATCAGAACAGAAAACTAATCGATAAAACCATCGCAGCTTATGAGGCGACATCATACTGGTTAAAACATAAGAATCTGGATCAGTAATTAATAAAGCAGATTGATTGTTTATTAAAAATAATATTGTACTTTTGCACCCGAATTACATAATAATCATTTAAATAATATTGGAATGTATCTAACAAACGAAAAAAAAGCAGAAATCTTCGCAAAACACGGGAAATCTGCACAAGACACAGGAAGCGCTGAAGGTCAGATTGCTCTATTCACTTTTAGAATCAACCACCTTTCTGAGCACCTGAAAGCTAATCGTCACGATTTTGCAACAGAAAGATCTCTTGTAAAATTGGTAGGTAAGAGAAAATCTCTACTTGATTACTTGAAGAAAAAAGAAATCTCTAGATATAGAGCGATCATCGCTGAATTGGGAATCAGAAAATAATCCTAATCTTAAGCAAAAAATTAAAGCAACTCCAATGGGGTTGCTTTTTTATTTGTGATGATCAAAAAAGATTCAGGCACCGTTTTGTATAATGGTGACTGAATATAATTAAGCCGTAACTGTCTTTGATTGTTTGTAGTTTCTAAACAGGAAGTAAGCACCAACCAAACTCAACAGAATAAATAATCCAAAGCTAATTAATGAGAACAGTTTGCCAGTTTCTATAACAGCTGGTTCAAATTTCATTTCGATTTTATGCTGTCCTGCAGGGACATAGAGCGCACGCAAAAGATAATCAGCTTTGATGTAATCTACTTTGTTGCCATCCAGATAAACATTCCATCCATGTGGATAATAGATCTCGGAAAATACCGCCAATTGAGGCGTTTTAGACGATGAGTCAAAAGAGAGCTCATTCGGCTGGTACGTTTTAAGATTAAGATAAGCCGTGGAATCTTTAGCCAGTTTTTTTCCTGCGAAGTAAGATTTGTCAGCACTAGCAATGACGGCTGTATTTTTGGTATCTACGTTTCCTGTTTCATTCAGTTCCTCATTGGGATTGCTAACATATTTGATATCAGATACAAACCAAGCATTCCCGTTGGCATCAGGATTCGGTGTAATTTCCGGTTTTTGCAGGTTACCAACCAGAAAGTATTTGGTGTTCAGCATATTCAGGATCCTGATTGTTTTTACCTGATCTGTTGATGAGAAATACTGATTGATAAGATCATCATAACGTCTCAGTTTTACCGCATGGTAACCACCGATCGATGATTTAAAATAAGAAGTATTTGTCTCGCTGAAGGTTCCTAAAACATTATTGAAAATCCGATAGTGTGTTTTGTCTTTATCTGCGATGGTTTGCAAAGCTCTGTTAACTTCGGTCTGTTGCAGAAGGCTTTGTACAAAAGAATCGTTGCCTGCTTTGCTCATTAGGTATTCCGAATTCTCTGTCTGGAAAGGGTTGTCTGCAAATGTTTTGTCAACAAAGTTGTCGTCATTCAGATAACGTCGGTTAACGGTCCACAGATCGAATAAACTTACAAAGCCAATGATGAGAAGTGCCACATTGATACTGAGCTTTTTTCTTAATGCAAAGAATAGAGCCGCTGCTGTAATTGCTACATAGGCTAATGCTTTCAGCGCATCTGCCTGGAACATTTTGTAGCGTTCATCCACCAGATAATCCAGGATGTAGGGTGGGAGATAAGTCTTTTCGTTGGCTGTATAAAAACCTAAAATACCTTTCCCAAAAAGCGTCAGGATCAATGTAATCCCAAGAACAGTCCCCGAAACATAAAGTAAAATTCTCTTTTTATATTCTTCGGTTAATTTATCATTGGTAAAGAATTGATAAAGTCCAAGAATGGCAATCAGAGGGAATAAAAATTCAACCACCACCAAAATAGATGATGGCGCACGGAACTTGTTGTACATCGGTACATAATCGATAAAGAAATCCGTAAGGACTGAGAAATTGCTTCCCCAGGCTAAGAAAACCGTCAGAATAGATGCACCCAAAATCCAATAACGGTACTTTTTCCCGGCAAAGAAAAAGCCTAAAACTGCCAGAAAACAAACCACAGCACCCTGATAAGCCGGTCCCGATGTACTCGGCTGATCGCCCCAGTAGGTGGCGCTGCCAAAGCCTTTTACCATCATGTCATATTCCTGTTGGGATTTGATGTTTTCCTGTGCCAGCTCCTGGATGTGTTCCATTATTTTGTCAGAACCTTCTTCCTGGCTGCCACCGCCCATTAATCTTGGAATGAAGAGATTCAGGGTTTCCAGTTTGCCATAGCTCCACATGGTAATGCTTTCATGGTCCATTCCGGATTTACCGGAAGAATGTTTCTCATTATTCAAAATCTGTTTGCCACGCACGGTTTCTTTCACATATTCAGCGTTGGCCATGATTCTTTGTGAGTTCATACCAACGCCCAAAACAACACCCAGCCCAACAATCCCGGAAGAAATCAGAAAATGTTTCCATTCGATTTGTCCTTTGACGGCTCTTATCAATTCGGACAGGAATAAAAATCCTAAACCGATAAAGAGATAGTAAGTCATCTGTGGGTGATTGGCACAGATCTGCAAGCCTGCAAATAATGTGGTGACGATGAAGCCAAGAATATATTTTTTACGGATATAGACCAAGAGAATCCCGGCTAACAGCGGTGCAAAATAAGCAATGGTATGCACTTTCCCGTTGTGTCCTGCCGCGATGATAATATAGAAGTAGGTGGACAATCCAAAAAACGTGGCACCAAGCAAAGCATATTTCCAGTTCCTTACGGCTACCATTCCCAAAAAGAAGAATCCTGCAAATAATAAAAACAGGTAATTGGCGGGTTTGGGCAGGAACATAAACAGATCATCTATCTTTTTGATGACATCACCCCGAAACTGCGCACCGGTCTGGTAGGTTGGCATACCGCCAAACATGGCATCGCTCCAATAGGTTTCTTTGTCGTTGTTGGCGCGGTACTGCAACAATTCCTCAGCACCGCCTTTGTAAAATACGATATCATGCTGCATCAGGCGTTTTCCCGAGATTACAGGATTGGCGTAGAGTACAGCCAAAACAATAAAAATAACAAGGCTTGCCGCAATGTAGAGGAGGTTTTTATTTTTTTTGAACATAATTTATTTTTGTTTGAATCTTAATAAACCCCTTCAGAGTTTAAAACTCTGAAGGGGTTGCCGTTTAATAAGGTAAATTCAGTGAATCGTAATTATTATGCGAAAATATGAAATTAGTCTCATTTTCAAAGTAATCCAAAACTTCTTTTCTTTTTAGTTTTGATGGCTTGTCTGATAAAATTGAATGATAAGAAGACCAAAAATATTGATTTGCATTGGATGTAATACCGTGTTTTACCGGATTATTATGAATGTATAGAATGATTTGCTTCAGATAGTTTTCATCGGTTATTCTTTTTCTTTCAAACGGTTTCTCTAGCAAGCTTCCAGTTCTGTTATAGCGTTTATTTATAGCTTGTGTGTAGGCATTGAAGAAATGCGAAAATTGTTTCGAAGGATTAATTGATTTTGATTTTTCAATTGTTGAGAATTTGAAATCAGAAACATTAATTTCTTGCTCAGATTTTATTCTAATTAATAAATGAAAGTGATTCTTCAGTAAACAATAAGCATATACATCTGCAACTGGATCAATGTATTTTAATAACAATTTTAAGAAATATCTATAGTTATCGTCATCGAAAAAAATAGCCTCTTTGTTATTTCCTCGATTGTAAATGTGATAAAAATGTCCAAATTCTAAAATCTCCTTTTCCATATCAGAAACATAACCCCTTCAGAGTTTTAACTCTGAAGGGGTTGCATTAGATTAAACTACTATTTTTTATCCTCCTTCACTTCTTCATAATCAACCGTCTCGGCGTCCCAGTTCACTTTTTTCTTTGGTGTTTTGGTAGAATCTGTTTTGCTTGTTTCCTGCTGGTTTTTAGGGTTAAGTGCAGGGAAATTCTTATAAAATGCATTGAAGAACAACCGTTTCAATATATTCCAGACAAAGAATATGATGATGGTTGCTAAAATGAATTCAAAAATATATTTCATTCCTTTTCTTATTTATAGGATGGATTGATGACAATAGATGTTGTTGAATTTTTTGACATACTCTGAGTCTGTTTTCCGTCTGATAAACTCTCTTTCTGATTGGTTTTTACAGAAAGGTTTTGGTTAAGCACCCAGCCCGTGTTTTCATCGATAATAATTTTTCCGCTCTGTGATCCGCTCATGCTCATAGAATGGGTCATACCATTCTTAGACTGCTTATCAGACTTAGATGGGATGGTTCCGCTTACAGCAATTTCGGCTTTGCCATTTTCCACTTTGGTGAGTGTAAAGGTTTGTGTCTGTTTCAGTTTTCCGGGTACAATATCTTCAGATTCGGTCCATTTATCACCCAGTTTTACGCCTTTTGCCGGGATCAGTTTCAGGTTTTTGCCCAATTGCTCCTTCATCATAGCCTCGTTAAAACCAGCTTTGAAGCTTTCTATGATAGCATCCTGTTGCTTCTTATCTTTAACTGTTCCAGCAATGGCTTTTCTCAGATTGTTGTAAACCGCATCAAACCCGGTTACAGACTTGATGTCTCCCGAAGCGTCCATTTTTACAGCCAGTTTGTTACCAGCCAGGCCTTTGCTGACAAGATAATCCATTTTCAACGCCTCTTCTTTTGGTGCAGCCTGCTTGGTGTCAATAGATACAGTTTTGCCATTGGCTGTACTGGACATTCTTTTACCCACCATGTTCAGTGTCAGGTCGTAGATATTATCTTTAAAATCATTTACGGTTACAGACATTTCGTCGGTGGTTTCGTTGGTTCCGGACATGGTTTTCCCGTCCGGCGAGGTCAGTGTCTGTATCTCTCTCTGATAAGAAACCAGGGGATACGTTTGTCCTTTTTCCAGGATGAATTTTTGTTTGTAGATACCGCTGCTGTCCGATATGGCTTTCGGTTTAGCCGCTTCTTCCGGGGTTACTTCCACTGTTACGGTTTCAGTTTTACCGGTTTTGGGGTCTACGCGTGTTACAGTTTTGGTTTCTTTTTTACAAGCCGTTAATGTTATGGCGATCAGCGCAAGCGCAGTTATTTTTTTCATATGTAGATATTTATTTTTTTCAAACGTCATATGCAATCTCAAAGTTTCATTGGTGTTTACGTTTCCAACTCCTTTCGATTTCACAAATGATATTTGATGACTTTTTCAGTCATTGTGTTTTAATTAAATTTTAGATTAACCTGGCGGCCGGACTTATTTTTGATATTGGCAATCCCTCGCCTTGGCTAATCCCTCTTCCCGGGCCGGGCTGTCCGCTGTATCTTTTTTATGAAACGGCTCGTCCCTCGCCGCTGTATAAAAAAGGATGCCGCTTCCATCCCTATTGCACTCCGGTTGTGCTTTTCGGTGTTAATGTCCGTTATTCCTTTCATTTAACACTCATACTCTCGAAGCTCTAGCCCAACTTCTGCCTCACCGCTTCATAAAGGATAGCGCCACAGGCTACAGAGACGTTTAAGGACTGTGTTTTACCTTCAATAGGTAGTTTTATTTTCTCATCGGCATGGTGCATCACTTCTTTGGAGATCCCGGTTTCCTCATTTCCCATGACAATAGCACAAGGTTCTGAGAAGTTGACGTCGTATATCAATTTTTGCGCCTTTTCGGTAGCTGCAAATACAGATACGCCACTTTGCTGAAGAAAATCAACGGTGTGCGCCAGGTTTTTTTCTTTACATATTTTGATATTGTAGATGGCACCGGCAGATGTTTTTATCGCGTCCGAATTGATGGGCGCGCCACCTTTTTCCGGGATAATAACCGCATCTACACCGGTACATTCTGCCGTTCTGCAGATGGCACCAAAATTCCTTACATCCGTCAATCGGTCCAGAACAAGGATGAACGGTGTCTTTCCCGCCTCGAACAACTGAGGTAAAATGTCCTCAATTTTATGGAAAGGGACATCTGAGATAAATGCAACAACACCCTGGTGGTTCTTTCTCGTAAAACGATTCAGTTTTTCTACCGGTACGTAATTGGGCCTGATTTGATGTTTGGCTAAAAGTTGCTTCAGTTCGATATAGATTTCTCCCTGCAGAGCATTCTGCACAAATATTTTGTCGATGGTTTTACCAGCCTCGAGGGCTTCCATCACCGGTCGCAGCCCAAATATAAAATCATCTTTTTTCTGATCGTTCATTAATGAGAATTTGATGGGCAAAAATAAGGTTTTTGCAGTGGTTTTTCTCTTAATAAAATTGTAAATTATGATAATCTACTCAATTTTTACCATATTTTGATCAATATTAATCATGCTGGGACCGATGATTTCCATATATCATGCAGTTAGAAAAATAGGATTAAACCGCGTTGTTGATTTTATAAAATTATCGATGATAAGGTATGATATTGTTATTAGGCCGTCCCATGCACTATCCATGGCTTATCCATGGCTTTGCTACGGTGGGGATATGATTGGAAGAAACGATTATTTTTTCGAATAATATAATGCAGCATGCATCCATAAAAACGTGATTATGGACAATTGTGTTCATGATGAATTAAGATTCAAACGAATAGGTGATTGTAGATAATAACAAATATAATGAATTGCTATGTATTTTAAAATTTTAGAGGTCACCAATTAATGACATACTGAGAAATGTAATATTCTCGCTGATGATGCAGATTTTGCAGATTTTAAAAAATAGTCAGAAATCAGAATATTTGACGAGATGAAAATATCTTATGGCCTCTATAAAATTCTTTACAGGCTCAAACCTTCGCCAATCAATGCTCTTTTTTGGGAAAGGATATAACCGTAATGGATGCACTCATGCATGTTGTTAAAAATAATAGCATCCTGGATGTTTTTAAGATCAATCCCAAAACTGGTGGAGTAGGGCGTGTAATCCGAGAAAAAGTCGGCGTCATAATCTTTCATCAGGATTTTGGATGTCTCGATAAGCAAAAATGCAAGATCCTCCATTTCGGTCTGTTTTACATCCACATTCGCAAAGGTCCCTTTTTTATAAGTTTCTATCCAGTATTTGTCGATGCGGAACTGGTTACCGCTAAGGTAGTAGCAAAGGAGTTGCTGCTGGGCGATACAGTGGGCAATGTTCCAGTATATATTGTTATTGAAGCCATCAGGGATGGTGAGCAGGTCTTTTTCGGATGTGTTCTGTAATATGTCAAGCAGGTTTTTTCTCACCTGTCTGTGATTAGCAAAATGATAGTTCATTTTTTTAAATTCAGTTTTGATTGATAAATGTAAGAAAAAAGTAGTTAACAGGCTTTTGTTATGGCGTTTTTAACAACTTTATAACTCCTCTTTTGTTTTAACAAATATTTAACGCAAGATTAGCAGTTATTGTGTTTGCTGTTGCTGGTTTTTATATGAAATTTACCAATTATTTTTAATACCACCATGTCAGAATTGAATCAAGCAGAAGATATCAAACAGCTTACAGAGAAAGTTAGAGAACAAAACTATTTCTTCTCCATTTTAAAACAAGAGATTAACCGTGTTATCATAGGTCAGGAATACATGATTGACCGCCTGTTGATAGGGCTTTTGGGCAACGGCCATGTCCTCCTGGAGGGCGTTCCCGGACTGGCCAAAACATTAGCTATCAAGACTTTGGCTGATGCCGTGCACGGGCAGTTTTCCAGGATTCAGTTTACGCCGGATCTTTTGCCTGCCGATGTTGTGGGGACGATGGTTTATAACGTGAAAGACAACGATTTCTCTATAAAAAAAGGACCTGTATTCGCTAATTTTGTATTGGCAGATGAGATCAACAGGGCGCCTGCCAAAGTGCAGTCTGCACTGCTGGAAGTGATGCAGGAGAAACAGGTAACCATTGGTGATGAGACTATGCCACTGCCAAAACCTTTTCTTGTGTTGGCAACGCAAAATCCTATCGATCAGGAGGGGACTTATCTTTTGCCGGAAGCCCAGACCGACCGTTTTATGCTGAAATGCAAAATAGATTACCCGGAGTTTGAAGATGAGAGAAAGGTGATGAGGATGGTTTCTACACAGGATATCCCGCAAATCCGACAGGTGGTTAATCTTGAGCAGATCGTGGAAGCTAAAAAACTGATTAACCAGATTTACCTGGACGAAAAAATCGAAAAGTATATTCTGGATATGGTTTTTGCAACACGTTACCCGGAAAAATACGGTCTGTCTGACATCAAAAACTATATTAGTTTTGGCGCATCACCAAGAGCGAGTATTAATTTAGCCATTGCTTCCAGAGCCTATGCCTTTATCAAGGGAAGGGCATTTGTAATACCGGAAGATGTGAAGGAAATTGCAAAAGATGTATTGAGGCACAGGATCGGATTGAGTTTTGAAGCAGAGGCTGAAGAAGTGACTCAGGACGATATTGTCAACAAAATATTAAGTAAAATCCAGGCGCCTTAGGAGCCCAATATTTACAAATGATTAAATAAGTCTTTGCGGTTTTTTTAATTTGGTTGTCAGTTGATAGTGGTCAATTGTCGGGTTACTAAAAGCGATGATTTGAATACTGTCAACCGATGACCGCCAAAATTGTTAGTTCAAAGTTTAAGGTTTAGAATTCAGAGTTATGGCAACGATTAAGACGTTTGAAGATTTAGAAATTTGGCAATTGTCTCGGTTGTTATGTCAAGAGATTTATCATATAATTGAAAATACAAACCTTAAAAACAATTATAGACTTTGTAATCAAATTGACGGTTCTTCGGGTTCGATAATGGATAATATAGCAGAGGGTTTTGAAAGAAATGGAAATAGAGAATTTATTCAGTTTTTATCAATTGCAAAAGCATCTTGTGGAGAGACAGGGTCGCAAATGTATAGGTTTTTTGATAGAAATTTTATTTCAAAAGGTAAATTTGAAAATTTGATTGAACAAACTGAAACTTTAAGTAAGAGAATTGGAGCTTTTATTAATTATTTAAGCAATAGTGAAATGAAAGGTTCAAAATATAAATAACTTTAGCGTTGAATTAAAAAACTTTGAACTTAAAACTCAGAACCTTGAATATACAAGACATTGTCAAAAAAGTAAAGCAAATCGAAATCCGTACCCGTAAAAAGACGGAAGCATCGCTTATGGGGCAATATCACAGCGCCTTCAAGGGGCAGGGGATGACGTTT
The DNA here is from genome assembly GCF_900108115.1 of Epilithonimonas bovis DSM 19482. Classification (GTDB taxonomy): domain Bacteria; phylum Bacteroidota; class Bacteroidia; order Flavobacteriales; family Weeksellaceae; genus Epilithonimonas; species Epilithonimonas bovis. The sequence continues at coordinate 10,435 of NZ_FTPU01000009.1, read as the reverse complement.
TCCGAAGTGCGGCAGTATCAGACAGGTGATGATACACGCCGGATCGACTGGAACAAGACCGCACGTTTTCGCGAGCCTTTTGTAAAAGTGATGGAAGAGGAACGGGAACTCACCATGATGCTGCTCGTAGATATATCTGCATCAATGGATTATGGTACCAAAACGCAGCTGAAACGCGAATATGTTGCCGAAATCTGCGCTTCTCTCGGTTTTTCTGCTGCCGGTAATAACGATAAAGTAGGATTGATTTTATATGCTGACAAGGTACTGAAAGTTGTGCCGCCACAAAAAGGGAGAAAGCATATATTATCCATTATCAGCCAGATTCTTACCGTAGACTATGTTCCGGCAAAATCCAATGTTGATGCCGCCTTTAACTATATGATGAGTGTTTTCAAACGAAAATCCCTTGTTTTTGTTTTTTCGGATTTCGAGGATGAACCGGATCAGAAAATCCTGAATGTCACTGCCAGAAAACACCAGTTGCTGGGGCTTCGTGTCTATGATGACAAAGATGTGGAGATACCGGATATCGGCTATGCACTTTTCCGTGATGCGGAAACGGGGCAACAGGTCTGGGCTAATACTTCCAGCCAACGCTGGCGGTACGAATTTGCTGAACAACAGAAGCAAAAAATGCGTCGTATAAAAGAAGAATTTGAGACATCGTCCGCACATCTTCTGGATATTAAAACATCAGACGACTACAGTAAATTGCTGTATCAGTATTTCAGGAAATAGAAAAAATAAAAAAGAATCAGGACGCTGTGACTCCGCTCAGCGTGACAAATTGAAACTATCAACTATCAACCGACAACTGTCAACAACATAAATGCCTTACAGATCATTCAAAATATTATTTTCGTTTTTTATCCTCTTTTTCTCGCTAGGGTTTTCACAAACCTTATCATCAAACCTGGACAAGACCACGCTGGCCTTGGGCGAGGTTGCGGTGTACAAAATTCAGATTCTGGATCTGGATGGGAAAGATGTGCAGATAGCACCGAGAAATGAGTTACTGCCTTTCCATTTTGAAATGGTGAACGACAGTATTGCCAAACAGAAAGATATTTATCTCCGTTCTGTGAAGTTTGCGATTTTCCAGGAAGGGAAGTTTAAAATTCCCGAAATAGAAGTGAAGGTAGGCGGTAAAATCTTTAAAACAATCCCTTATGAAGTAGAAGTCATTAATACCGCCAAAAAAGGTGACCAGATTAATGATATTATGAAGAATAAGGAAGTAGAACTTAATGTCAAAGATTACTGGGATCTTTATAAATTCTATGTCCTGGTTACTCTGCTAATTATTGCCATCATTATTCTAATTATCGGGATTATAAAATGGGGCAGAAAAAGTAAAAGCAGCCCTGCTGTAACAACCAATGAAACACTGAAAGATCTGGATAAACTCAAAAAGAAAAAGTATATCGAGAACCAAAATTTCCGCGCCTTTTATGTGGAACTGATGGATATTACCAGAAGGTTTATCACCAGGCAGTATCAGATTCCAGCAGATGTACTGTTGACTGATGATCTGATTGATTATATGAAGAATACCAATGCTATTTCTCAGGAAAATGAGAAAGTGGTAGAAGATATATTCCTGCGCGGCGACCTGGTGAAGTTTGCCAAAACAATCCCTTCCCAAGAGCTGATGACAAAGGATTTTGATGAGATCAGGGATTTTGTAAGACGTTCTACAAAAGATGTAGAGGCAGAACACCTACGCAGTATGAATATCCCGGAATCACAGGACAACTCAAATATTCGGAAATTTTAAATAACATCAATTATCATTAATCAATTATAAGTAACACGTGAATTTCGAGTTTTACAGTCCCTGGTTTTTACTTCTTTTTCTTTTGTTTATTCCATTATTAATTTTGGATGCCGGCAAAAGAAAGAGCAAAGGCATTGTGGTACCTACGGTTAATAATATGCAGCCAAGCGGAAATATTTCGCTGGTGATAAAATTTTTGAAACTTTCCAAGTACATTATTCTTTCTGCTCTGATTGTTGCTCTGGCCAGGCCCAGGACTTACACCATTTCTCAGGACAGAGATGAGACCAAAGGGATAGATATTATGCTTTCGGTAGATGTGTCCCTGAGTATGTTGGCCAAAGATCTTGATCCGGACCGGCTGGAAGCGCTTAAGAAAATTGCCGTTGATTTTGTTAAAAAAAGAGAGAATGACAGGATTGGCTTGGTGGCATATTCGGGAGAGGCTTATACCAAAGTCCCTTTAACTACAGATCATGACGTCGTCATTGATGAATTAAACCAACTTAATCCTCTTGAACTGCAGGCGGGAACTGCCATAGGTGAAGGGCTGTCCGTCGCTGTCAACCACCTGAAAAAAAGTAAGGCCAAAAGCAAAATTATCATCCTGATGACTGATGGTGTTAATACCGTTCTTAACGCCATGCCACCACAGATTGCAGCCGAATTAGCAAAGAATAATGGCATTAAGGTTTATACGGTTGGGATTGGAAGCAATGGTTTTGCGGCTTTTCCTACGGGTACCAATATTTTTGGAGACATCGTTTTCACGCAGCAGAAAACTGAAATCGATGAAAATACATTGATTGATATTGCGCAATTAACAGGTGGTAAATATTTCCGTGCAACATCCAACAGTGGGCTGCAAAATGTCTATGACGAGATCAACCAACTGGAAAAATCGGATGTTAAAACATCCAAATTGTATAATTATGAGGAATATTTCAGGATTTTCCTTTGGGTCGCTTTAGCTTTTCTGTTGTTGGATGCATTGTTGCGTTGGGTCATTTTTAAAATTTTGAACTAAGTAGATGTTAGGCTGATGAATTGGTATTTAGGAAATTACTGGTATCTGTTATTATTGATGTTGTTGCCCATTATTGGCTACTTCATCATCCATTATATCCATTGGAAAGACAGGAAAAGAAATCTGTTCGCCGAGAGTCGTTTCCGGGATGTTTTGTTTGATAAAACCTCCTGGTTTACCAAACTGTTTCCGGTTTTGTACCTGCTTGGTTTTTTGTTCCTGATATTTTCCGTCATTGATCTTTTGGGAGGGAAAGAGGAGATCAATGTACAGCAAAATGTGAGCAACACCATTTTTGTGCTGGATGTCTCCAATTCTATGAATGCCCAGGACATCCAACCCAGCCGACTGGAGGAGGCTAAAAATATTATTATTAACTCCTTGCAGAAATTAACCAACGACAGGATTGGTATCATCGTATTTGCTGGTGACGCCACATCGGTAATGCCTTTATCAAGTGATTATTCGGCAGCGGAAAATTATCTTTTTGGTATCGAGACCAGCGTAATCCAAAATCAGGGAACCGACTTTCTTAAACCTATGCAGATTGCTGCTCAAAAATTTAAAAATATTTCCAAAGGTTCAAGAAATATTGTTTTGATAAGCGATGGCGAGGATAACGAAGGCCATGAGGAAGAAGCGATAAGCCTTGCTAAAAAAGAAGGCATCAGGATTACTACTATTGGTGTGGGGACTGAGCAGGGTGCACCCATTCCGGAGTATTATTTTGGTCAGCTGATGGGCTACAAATCCGATATGTATGGGGAAACAGTCGTGTCTAAACTGCAGACCAAGGCTTTAAGGAATATTGCATCCTCCACAGGTGGTGAATACCTGGATGGTAATAATCTGGACACAGTCATTAATCAGCTTGTAAAAGAATTGCATCAATCAGCCAGTTCCAGCTCAACAACGATTAATTCTCAGTCCGCTGTCCATTACTATCAATATTTCCTGGCGGCATCCATTTTCTTTTTTGTTTTAATTTACCTATTTAATCCCAAAAGAGATTTTAATATTTAATCTACAATCTCAGTAGCTGGTCAATCATTATTTCTTTTTGATGGAGGGCTTCGTTTGAGCCATATCTGAGTTAAGAGGCGATATATTATGTTCCGCGAGATGTGTTTTTCCATCAATTAACAGAACGACTTGCATCATTCATGAGTTAAGGCTTTATGAATGATTTTCCGTATTACCGTGTTTTATATTTTCGAAATATAGTGAGATTAGCGATGGCTGAAGCGAGACGGTTGTAATTGTATGCTTGCGATTAGGCTGCTGATTGGTTTACAAAAAAAAATAGACTGTCTCGGGAGACAGTCTATTATGATAAAACGATTAAGTTTTTTTATTAAGCTTCTTCAGTTTTAGGAGCTTCCTCTTTTTTAGCAGGAGCAGCTACTACCGGAGCATCAGAAACGATATCAAACTCATAGTTATACTCAACATTTCTGTGAAGTCTAACATTAGCAGAGAATTTACCAGTTCTTTTGATAGTATTACCAGGGATTCTGATGTATTTTTTATCAACCACAACACCAGCTTTTGCCAAAGCAGCAGCTAGATCTGCATTGTTGATAGAACCAAACAATTTGTCACCAGAACCTACTTTTGCAGGAATAGTAACAGAAGTTTTCTTCAATTGGTCTACAATTGCATTAGCAGCAGCAACCAATTTAGCTTCTTCTTCTTTTCTTGTTTCCAATGTCGCTTCTAATTGCGCTTTGTTCTTAGGCGTTGCCAATAATGCGAAACCCTGAGGAATTAGGAAGTTTCTGGCATAACCAGGTTTTACATTTACTGTATCAAACTCAAGTCCTAAGTTTTCTACGTCTTTTTTTAGGATAATTTCCATTTGTTGTTGTCCTTTTTTAGATGTTAGATAGTAGATGTTAGATAGTAGACTTGAAGTCTAATGTCTGAAATCTGAAATCTAAATCAAGTTAGAATTTAATTAATTTATTCAGCAACAAAAAGCCAAAAGCGATGCGCTAATGGCTAATTGCAATTTTTTATTTCAAAAGATCCGCTACGTAAGGCATCAAAGCAAGATGTCTTGCTCTTTTGATTGCAGCAGATACTTTTCTCTGATATTTAAGAGAAGTACCAGTGTATCTCCTTGGTAAGATTTTACCTTGTTCGTTTACGAACTGAAGAAGGAAGTCAGCATCTTTGTAATCAACATGCTTGATTCCGAATTTTTTGAATCTACAGTATTTCTTTTCAGATTTTGTATTGATATCAAGTGGAGTAAGAAATTTTACTTCCGATTCGCCTCCGGCAGAGGCTTGTTTTGCCATATCGTCTATTGCCATTGTTTTAAAATTTTAAAGGTTAATAATTAAGCTTTAGAAGCTTTTAGTTTGCTTCTTCTTGTTACTGCATAATCTACAGCGTGCTTGTCAAGTTTAGTCGTTAGGTAACGGATTACTCTCTCATCACGTTTGAAAGCAGTTTCAAGATCTGCAACTACAGTACCTTCTCCTTTGAATTCGATTAGGGTATAAAAACCATTCTTTTTCAATTGGATTGGGTAAGCCAATTTTTTAAGTCCCCAATTTTCTTTGGCAACGATTTCGCAATTGTTTGAAGTTAATAGATCTTCAAATTTTTTCACTGCTTCCTCCACCTGAGCATCAGATAGAACGGGAGTTAAAATGAAAACAGTTTCGTAATTGTTCATAATGTTAATTGTGTTAATTAAAAATTCGAGCTGCAAAAGTACAACTTTTTTATGAATTAATGTGTTGTTCGATGGATAATTTAAATTAGAATTTGATACATTAAGTTTTTATTTACTTCGGAGTTCTTTCAAGAAGCTGATTTTTAATTCTTCATACAAAGAATGACGGCTGACCAACACCGAAAAAATGGAAGACATCATGCCTGCTAACATCAGATGAAAAATCAATGAGTGCCGGTCTGTCATTTCCAAAACCAAAATAGCAGAAGTAAAAGGCGCTCTGGTGATCCCTGTGAGAAAAGCAACCATCCCTGCGAGAATCAGGACATTGGTTTCATTGTCAGAGAGATTCATGACGCCTCCAAATACACTGCCCATGGATGCACCTGCAGATAATGCCGGGGCAAAAATACCTCCCGCTCCTCCTGAGGTGAATGCTAAGGCCGGCCCCAACATCCTTAGGATTGGGACGTACCAGGCTTCCGTTTTATTTTCGGTGAATAAAACTCTTTCTATAATATCTTTACCTGAGCCTAAAATGTCACGGTTGAGAAAGTAAGCAATCATAGCAATGATTAATCCCGAAATTACAAGAAAAATGATGTTAGCGGCCTGTGATTTTAGCTTTTTCTTGAGTCGGCTGATTTTAAGCATCGCAACTGATAATTGACTGCTGAGAATACCACAGATGCCGGAAACAAAGATGATTGGGAACATAATCCACAATGTTACACCTTGCGTTTTGGGGTAACCAAGATACAAATAAGAGCCGGCCAGTGTCTGTGCGGTAAGCCCTGCAATGATGACGGCTGTAAAAAGAGCGGTTTTAAAGTAATTGATATGAGTTTTGGATAATTCCTCAACCGCAAAAACAATCCCTCCCAATGGCGTATTGAAAGCGGCCGACAACCCGGCGGCTGCGCCGGTAAGAATCATATTTTTCTTAGAAATCCGGGGCCACCAATCCGGTAACAGTTCATACACTTTTCTGAATACCGAACCTGCAATCTGGATGGTTGGACCCTCACGCCCAATGGCTCCTCCGGCAGTGACCAGGATAAAACTGGAAATAATTTTTACCAGCAGTATTTTGAAAACTTAGCAGATTTTTGATCAGGTAATTTTCTTTGGGATTGGCCAGTTCTACCGCTGCCATTACCTGAGGGATACCACTGCCTCTAGATAAGGGCGCAAATTTTTGTACTATTAGCCAGGACAGTACAAAACCAGCGGGCGCAATCAGGAAAATCATCCAAAGATGCCAGTCCAGTATTTTGTGAAGCAGCTCTTCGCCATAAGCAAAGATTTGCGCATAAAGTACCGCTATCAAACCGGTTATGACAGATCCGATCCAAAAAGGTATTGCCTGAAGCAGATTTTGCTTGAGATGCTCATTCCGGATGTTGTCAAAGGAATTTTTTAGGACTTTTCTGATATAGCGGAAGATCGTTTTCATGCTCAGAGTTTCAGGGTTTCCGGATGATGCAGGCGGATGATGCTTGCTCCTTTTTCTAACAGCTTAAGATGTAAATCTAATGTTTCTTTTTCAACTTCGTTTGGTTGTTTTCCCAAAGGTTTGTAAATGAATGATTTTTTTGATATCCCAGCCAGAACGGGTAAATGCCCAAAACCAATATATTGGAACTCATCTATCATTTTATATTGATCTTCTACTGTTTTGCCAAATCCAAATCCCGGGTCAAGAATAATATCGGTAATACCTTTCTTTCTCAAGAGATTTACTTTTTCAGAGAAAAAATAATTAATGGCGAGGATGATGTCATCATATTTTATTTTCTCATGCATCTGTTGATAGGTTGGATTGACGTGCATTAATATATAAGGCAAACCGGTTTTTGCAACCGTGTCCAACAAATCAGAATCGAATTGTCCTGCGGAGATGTCGTTTACCAAATCGATGCCTTCGTCAAAACCGAATTTTACCACCTCCGAATAAAATGTATCCAGGGAAATAAGGCTATCCGGGAACTCTTTTTTGATTAAAGATATGATATTTCCGATCCTGTCGATTTCTTCTTCTGCTTTTAGAAATTCTGCTTTTGGACGAGTCGATTGTGCACCAATGTCGATAATTGTTGCGCCGTTTTTTAGTAGCTTTTCGGCTTGTTGCAAAGCAGATTTTTCATTATTGAATTGACCGCCGTCCGAAAAAGAATCGGGTGTCAGGTTCAGGATTCCCATTAATCTGGGTTTTGAGAGGTCTACCAGCCTGCCGTTGCAGTTGATGGAGAAAAATGGCGATGTATTGTTGCTTATTGTAAAATCCATGGATAATAAGTTCTTGAAAAGGATTAGTCGTGTATTTTTAGACTAAGACAGTTTGATATAAGTCTTTTATCTTTTCTCTATTTTCTTTCATCTACTTAAGTCAGATTTTAAAATCAGTTCCTAATAAAAACAAATAATCTTTTAATTGGTCATAGCATAAACGGCAAAACTGGCCAGCCAGTGATCGCCGCCATAATTTCCCTGGAAAATAACAGGCAGGGCATTGGTAATAAATTTTTCACGAGTCACTTCAAAAGTCTTTTTAAGAGGATCGTTTTGTGGTAAAGCGTTCGCTATATTTTTCATCGCCCAGGCCTTGGAAAATGACAGGCCGACCAGATGCACAGTCTGATAGTCATTAATATCACTGATAACTGGTATCTGCTCTATGTTGATCAAACTTCTCTTTTCATAAAATTGATGGATCCATTTTTTAAAATCTTTTTGTGGAAGAACCCGGCTCATCAGTTCAGCAATTTCAAGACTTGGAGAGAAAAAATCGCTGCCGTCGGGCTCCAGATAGGCTGGTGTTTTGGTATTACTGAGGTAAAAAGTTTTGGCTTTGTCAGACAATTCTTTTTCAAATGTGGTATCGCCCACCTGCCTTGCCCAATCGATGGCAAAGGACATCGCAAAAGCTGTATTGGGATGGACTCCGGTTCTGTTGGGGTAAGTCTGTTTCGGTAAGTAATCTTTCCAGAGCCTAAGTATTTCGTCGGTTAAAGGCTTTAGGTTCTGGTGCCAAATTTTTGCTTTGGGATGGTCCCATTTTGCCAATTCTTCGTCCAGTTTTAGGATCCACGCCCAGCCATAAGTTCTTTCAAAATTGGTTGCTACCTGATATTTGGTAAAATAATTGGCTTCTTCTTTTATCTTTTCGGGGAGGAAAGATTGATCAAGGACAGCGATGATGTGATCCCTGTTTTCCAGATTGTTGACAGTTCTCAGCAATCGCAACAGCATCCAGTGGCCATGCACAGAGCTGTGCCAGTCAAAACAACCGTAGAAACTCGGGTGCAGTTCTTTTGGGGTCAATATAGCGTCTTTCTCGTTGTTGATGACGTGCGCTGTTTTGTTGGGATAAGCCTGGTTTATGCATTTCATTGGCATAGTTGCCAGCTTATTCGCCATTTCTGTAGTAAGTCCCCGTTGTTGTTGGGCATTGCTGAAAATAGAAGATAGCAGTAAGAGAGATAGGACGATTTTCATTAATTGCAATTTTGAGATATAAAAATAGATAATTTTTCCGCTTGTTAATCAAAATTTGAAAACAACTAAATTTGTATCTTTGACCAATTAGACAGATTTATGCACGACACATCCGCGCAGTTTGACGGCGTTCTCGCTGCCTGCAGAGCGCTTTTTGAGAAAAAAATGAAGGATTACGGGACAGCCTGGCGTGTTTTACGGCCAAGTTCTGTTACCGATCAGATTTATATTAAGGTTAACAGGATCAGGACTTTGCAGATGACTCATGTTAAGATGGTTAACGAGAGTGAGGAAGACGAATTTGTAGCCATTGTCAACTATTCTATCATCGGACTGATACAGTTGGAGAAAGGTTTTTCTGATGAACTGAATGCCAATCCGGAAGAGATTATCAATCTTTATGATTCTTACGCCCAACAAGCCAAAGAACTGATGGAGCGCAAAAACCACGATTATGGCGAGGCCTGGCGGGATATGAGAATATCATCCATTACAGATCTTATTTATCAGAAAGTGTTGAGAACCAAACAGATAGAAGATAACGAAGGACGGACTTTGGTTTCGGAAGGCCTGGATGCCAACTACTTCGACATGCTGAATTACGCCGTTTTTTGTTTGATCAAAATGATGGAAGTTGGAGGCTAGAAGCTGGAAGATTACAGACTTTGTGAATACTAATGTATTATTAATGAGCTTTAAATTTGAAAAATTAATTATTTGGCAAAAATCGATGGATTTTGGAGAGAAGGTATTTGAAATTTCCAAATTTTTTCCAAAAGATGAAATGTTCAATCTGACTTCTCAAATAAGAAGAGCTGTTGATTCTGTTGCGTTAAATATTTCAGAAGGTTCTATTTTACAATCTAAATTAGAGTTCCAAAGGTTTTTGGGGTTTTCTATCCGGTCTTTGGCAGAAGTTGTAACCTGCCTGTATAAATCAAAAAACAGAAATTATATATCAGAAGAGAAATTTAACCTGTTGTGCATTTAGCACAAATTAATTTTTAACTTATTCAAACTTCTCTTGAAGACGAAAAAATTGAGATATTGAATCATGGTAAAAGAAGTTATTTTTGATACTATTCTTGTTGCCAAACCTTGAAAGGTTTTTGCGAGGTTAATATTCATTAAGAACTGTCCGCACAGTTGCGAAATATTGGTTTCAATCCTCTTTCTGATTTTTGATTTTGTCTTGGAAAAGTCCACAAAATTATGCTGGTTTTTACGCATTGGAACCGAAAGATTTATCTTGGAATAGTTGAATAAATCCAGTTGGAGTTCTTTGCTGATGTACCCTCTGTCGCCGATTAATAAGCAATTTTCAAAATTCTCCTTAATGTCGTGCAGATAGTTCACGTCGTGAACGTTTGCAGGGGAAAAATCAAACGAGTGGAAGATTCCATTTTTGTCACAAACCACATGAAGTTTATAGCCAAAATACCTA
>NZ_FTPU01000075.1 GCF_900108115.1 Epilithonimonas bovis DSM 19482 | reverse complement strand
CAAGATTGCCTTTCGAAACACTGCCAATGCCATCGGTAATCTCAAAGAAGGCTGGCTCGCAGACTTTTTCAAAAGGTTGAACTACAAGAAAGGAAGAGCAACTGCTGTCTCTGCACTGGCCCGCAAACTTGCCGTCATCATCTGGAACATGCTTGTGAAAGGGCAAAGCTACCAACCACCTTCACTATATCTGTTCCTTGACGAGAAAAGAAAAATTGCTGCAGCCAAAAGAATTCAAAAACAAATCACTAAATTTGGATTGACTGACAGAGATATTGAAATCACAAAATACTGATTATCAATATTAAAATTTAACGTTAGTCAGAATTATTAAACAACAGTACTAAATGACAACTTTCCCAGTAATAGCTTCAACTTTATCAGAAACAGAATTAGGGAATTTTATAAAAGAAAAATATCAACTATCCGAAAGTTTTCAGTGTAAATTATTTAGAACGGGAGCAAATCATACCTACTTTATTTCGGATAATGAAACAAAATTTGTCTTTCGAGTTTACTGTTATAAGTGGCGAACAAAAAAGGAAATTGAGCAAGAATTGGAACTTCTCAATTTACTCAGAAATCATTCTTTTTCAATTTCGTATCCAATTTCAGATAGCAATAAAAGTTTTATTCAAGAAATTAATGCTCCTGAAGGAATTCGATATGCTGTACTTTTTTCATTTGCTAAAGGCGAGAAAATGCGTTTTATGTCTAATGAAACTTGTTTTTCAATAGGTTCTCTGATGGCAAAAATTCACAACATAACCGAAAATAAAAAATTAGAAAGAATAAATTATGATTCTGAAATTCTTTTGAACAAACCATACAATCTTTTAAATCAATATTTTAATGAAGAATTGGATGAAATGAAGTTTTTAAAAGAAATTGCAAGAAAAATTCCAGAGAAATTTGAAGAAATTAATGGATTAGGAAATACAACAGGAATCGTTCATTTGGACATTTGGTATGATAATTTTAGCGTAAATAACGAAAATGAAATCACAATTTTTGACTTTGATAATTGCGGAAATGGATTATTAATTTTAGATGTTGGTTATTTTCTGAAACAACTATTTTTTATAGAATCTGATAAAAATGAATACGAATTAAAGGCAAAAAATTTTCTAAATGGCTATCAAAAAGTTAGGAATTTATCTACAAAAGAGATTGAATTAATTCCCGAAGCTGGAGCATCAATATTTGTATTTTATCTTGGTGTTCAAGCTCAAAGATTTGATTGGTCGAATATCTTTTTTACCGAAAATTACCTTAAAATGTTTGTTGGAAGAATAAAAAATTGGCTTGATTATTATGAAGAAAAAAAATAAATACGGGTAACAAGGGTAAGTGTTGCACAACTTCCTATTCCTGATAAATTATCTTGATCAACTATAAAAAACGGCCTCTTTTAAAGCGATTTGAGAGAGGTTTTTTTTGTGGGCATAAGATGGGTTGGCTGATGGATTTTGTCACGATTTTTGGTCAAAAACGCGCGCCAAAATCTTTGGGGTTGGCGTGGTTCATTTTACCCCCGATTGGCACCGGGGCTATTAGCAAGGCACACCTATGGCGTGCGGAGTTGATTTTTTTTGGATTATGGGAAAGCGTAAGGATGTGTTGGGAGAATTGGGTATATTTGGTGTTAGCTGAAAGTTTTACAAAAGCATTTTTAAAAATAAACTTGGATGAATTACCAAAATTTGGTAACTTTGATTTACTTAATTTAAAAACAATCAAAATGGGACGAAATACATCTGTTTCTTTAGGAAATTATTTTGAGGATTTTGTGGATACAAAAGTTTCACAAGGAAGATTCAAAAATGCAAGTGAAGTAATTCGAGCTGGATTGAGACTTTTAGAAGAAGAAGAAAATAAAATTCAAATTTTAAAAAAAGCAATTCAAGATGGAATCGACAGTGGAATTGCAAAAGATTTTGACCCTAAAAAGCATCTGGAATCGCTAAAAGCCAAAATGAAAAATAATGGCTAAATATTCTTTAACAAATAAAGCTGTTGATGATCTTTCTGAAATTTATGAATACACATATGAAAATTGGTCTGAATTTCAAGCAGATAAATATTATGAAGAATTAATTGATTTCTGTCAAATGCTTGCTGAAAATCCTAAAGTTGGAAGAAACTACGAAAAAATTGATTTTGATTTTTTTGGATTTCTAGCAAATAAACATATTATTTTTTACAAAATTTTGAATTCTCAAGAAATTGAAGTTGAAAGAATTCTTGGAGCAGATACTGATTTAAAAAATAAAATTAATGTATAAAAAAACTTCTGCTAATAACCAGCTTTAGCTTTGCTCCGTTCGGCAGAGCCTCGGGTCGTACCAAAATCTTTGGGGAGGGTCTTGTGTTTTACCCCCGGTTAAATCTACAATAATTCCAAAACGGTCGTTGAATTTGCACGGCGAGAAATTTGTACATATATTTGTACAAATTAAAATACAAAATTATGTTAGTCGCAAGTGTTTCAGATTTTAGAAAAGATATAAAATCATATTTAGATAGAGTTGCAAAAAACTTTGAGACTCTAATTATAAATCGTGGAAAAGAAAACGGAATTGTTGTAATGTCGCTCGATGAATACAATTCTTTAATGGCCACAAATCACGAACTTGCTTCACGCAAAAATGAAATGCGTCTTGATTCTGCAATCGAAAAATTGAAAAGCGGAAATTCTTTTGAAAAACAATTAATCGAAGATTAAGGTGAAATATATTTTCGTGGACGAATCCTGGGAAGATTATTTGTATTGGCAAAAAACTGAAAAGAAAAAATTGAAAAGAATAAATGAATTACTGAAAGATATTTCAAGAAGTCCTTTTGATGGAATTGGAAAACCGGAACCTTTAAAGCACAAATATTCCGGATTTTGGTCGCGCCGAATCGATGATGAACATAGATTAATTTACAAATATGAAGATGGACAAATATTAATTGCAAAATGCAGATTTCATTACGACTAAAATTATGCAAAATATTACTGCAGATAACATTCGTAACTGTTGCACAACTCCCTATTTCTGATAAATATTATGTTCACCTATAAAAAACAACCTCTTTTAAAGCGATTTGAAAGAGGTTTTTTTTGTGGATCCTCCCCCTAGCCCCTCTACCAAGGAGAGGGGAATGTTTATCATCGGGAGATGAGGCGTTGATTTTGTCACGATTTTTGGCCAAAAATCCGCGCCAGAATCTTTTGGGGTTGCGGTGGTTCTTTTTACCCCAGTTGGCACCGGGCTATTAACAGGGCACACCTAGGGCGTGCTGGGGATTGGGATTTTTTTGTGGATTATGGGAAAGCGTGATGGGGATTATGGGGAATTGGATATATTGGTAATTAGGCGACATTTTATACAAACTTTCGCTTAGAAAGAAAAATAGTTTTAAATTTGAGAAAAGGTTTAAAATGAACACGGACTTACAAATACAAAATAAAAAACTGGAATTAATTCAATGGTTATCTACTATTGAAGATCTGAATTTTCTTGAAAAAATTTCAGATTTAATTTCTCGCGAAAATAAAAAAGATTGGGCTAATGAAATTTCAGATGCGGAAAGAAAGTCTATAGAGAAAGGAATTGCTCAAGCCGATGCAGGAAAATTAAATCCACACTCTAAGGCAAGAGAGATCTATGGAAAACGGTTATGAAATTCTTTGGACTGACCTAGCGTTAGAAGAACTTGACGAAACTGTTAAATATCTTGAAAGAGAGTTTTCCCAAAATGAAATCGATAATTTGGGAAATGAAATCGAAAGGATAATCTCAATTATTTCGCATAACCAATCATTTTCCCTTTTTCTGACAAATTGAAAACCAGAAAAGTCGTAATTCTGAAATTCAATACTTTGTATTACAGAATTATAAAAGAAAAAATTGAAATCATTTCTTTCTTTTCAAATCGGCAAAGCCCTGAAACAAGGAAAATATAAAAAAAGCCCGAACCACATTGGTAACCTTTTCACGCCCTGATAAAACATCATGGTCAACTATAAAAACCAACCTCTCTTAAAACGATTTAGGAGAGGTTTTTTTGTGGTAGAAAATAATGGGGTAATGGATTTTTGTCATGATTTTCAAAGGCCCTAAAACTGCATTATGTGTAGATTTTGTGAGTTTTGGGACTAAATCCTGAGCAGCCTGGATGATCAGATGGCTCCTGACAATAAACTGTGCGGCATACCATTGAATGTTGGTTACTCATTATTTTTTTTAAAGTATTTACAAAGTTGAGTTAACAGGGAATAAAATTTGAATTCCTATCTTTAAAGAACAAAAATATTTATGAATATCCGTAATTACACATAATTTCGTATATTTACTTATAATT
>NZ_FTPU01000033.1 GCF_900108115.1 Epilithonimonas bovis DSM 19482 | reverse complement strand
GATTGATAATCAAAGCATTGTTTTCACGGATAAAAGCACATCATACGTTGATATTTCAGATTTTGTTGAACTTCATATCACCGAAAAATCTGATAAAGAAACTACCAACGAAACCTTAAAATGGGTTCACATCACCATCAGCAATGCTAAAAGAAATCTATTGGGAAATTATCATAAAATCAAAAGAAAATATCTTCAATTGTATCTCAACGAATTTATTTACAAACTAAATCGAAGATATTTCGGAGACAAACTATTCGAAAGGCTCATTATTGCTAATATTACAGCAGTATGATTAAAAACGGATATACATAAAAAAAATTAACAAAAGCTGTGATTTATCAAAAATAAGCCCTTAATTACACTCCAAACCTAAACTGCTGTATAACAAATAAAATTTCTTAATTTCGTGGACTGATTTTCTATAATCAATTTATGAGCGAAGAGAAAGAGATGTCCTTCCTTGGGCATATTGGGGAATTGAGGTCTCACCTTGTAAGATCTATACTGGCTATTGTTTTGCTGGCCATTATTGTAGGTTTTAATATCAACTGGGTGATGGACCATATTTTTTTCGGACCAACGAGAAATGATTTTTTAACCTTTAGAGTTGTTAATCATTTTTCCCGGGAACTGACCGGAAGAGACAGTTTTATTTTGCCGGCTCAGTTTAGCGTGCAGCAAAAACAACTTTTCCAACAGTTCAATGTAATGATGGCTGTTTCGCTTTTCTCAGGTTTGGTCCTGGCATTCCCTTATATTGTCTGGGAAATCTGGAGGTTCATCAGTCCGGCATTGTTGCCTAAGGAGAGAAAACATTCGGTATTTTATATCAATTCCATCTGGATGTTGTTTATGTGTGGTGTATTGTGCGGCTATTTTTTAATTTTACCTTTTGCAATTAATTTTGGGCTCCTGTTCAAAGTATCCAATAATATTGTACAGCTTTTTGACCTGTCGGACTACACTACTTTATTTTTACAGGTAACCATGGGTATGGGTGTTGTGTTCCTCTTTCCTATAGCAGTTTACATTTTAACATCCATTGGTATCTTGACGCCTAAGTTTCTCAAGACTTACAGAAGGCACGCTATTGTATTGATCATGGTGGTCGCAGCTATTATAACACCTGCCGATGTCCTGAGTATGATGGCGGCTGCATTACCACTGGTTGTGCTTTATGAGATTAGCGTGATAATGTCTAAGATGATTTATAAAAAAATGCAAAAGCAGGAACAGAATAAGGATATTATTAAACCTTAAAAATTAAAAAAAATGCGGTATAAATTATACTGCATTTTTTTTTAAACTCAATAACACAATTGTAGAAACAATCAGGAGGCTCCCCAGCCAGTCTAGTGGCGAAAAAGAAATATTCAGCCAAAAAATACCGAGCAATGCCGCGGATAATGGTTCCACAGATGCCAGCAAGCTTGTCTTTTGTCCACCAATAATTTTAGCCGCTGACAGGTAAGCATAAAACGCAATCAGGGTTCCGAAAATAATGATGATGAATGTATAAAGATAAGTGCTATAATCCCAAATACCTTCTACTGCAAAAGGAGATTTTATAAATGAGAAGCCAATTCCGCCGATCAACATTCCCCAGCCGATAATAACCGAAGAAGAATACTTCTCCAACAACTTCATAGGCTGTAATGTATATATTGCCAGAAAAAAGCCTTTTACCAACTGATCCTTTTTCATATGCATTAATTTTAATGCAAAAATATCTCAATTAATGTGTGTGTGTTTTCACTAAATTTGGGTAGTTAAATGCAATTTTTTTGCGTTCAAAGACCAATTTATGGACAATCTAGATCACTTTGATATAAAAATATTGAGCATACTGCAGGAAGACAACCTTCTTCCGCAGAGGGATATTGGTGAAAAAATCGGACTGTCCGCAGCCGCAGTCCAGAGAAGAATCAAAAGGATGCGAAAAGCGGAACTTATCCAAAAAGATACGATTATCCTGGATCGCGAAAAAATTGGACAGCCAATTACACTGATCGTGGAAGTAGAACTCGAAAATGAAAAAATTAACCTGATTGACGAAGCCAAATCTATTTTTACCAACACGCCGGAAGTCCAACAATGTTATTATGTAACCGGCGATTCGGATTTTATTCTGATCATTCTGGTTTCATCTATGCAGGAATATGAAGCATTGACGCGTAGAATCTTCTTCAGTAATAAAAATGTGAAACAATTCAAAACTTCGGTAACGCTCAATATCGTAAAACTAGGTATGAATGTTCCTTTACCAAAAGCCAATTAAAACCTGTAGTAATATAGACTGAAAAGCGGGAAATCTAACAGTAAGATTTCCCGCTTTAAGAGTAAATTGAGTTCAGAGAACTATTTGAGCGCATTAACAGCAGCTTCGTAATTAGGTTCCTGCCCTATTTCCGGGACTTGCTCGGTGTAGATCACTTTTCCTTTTTCATCAAGAATAACAACAGCTCTGCTCAAAAGCCCCTTTAGTGGAGAATCTTCCAGTGTAACGCCATAATCTTCGCCAAAATTTCCACGGAAGTCTGATAAAACTTCAACATTCTTAAGGCCTTCGGCAGCACAGAATCTGTTAAGTGCAAAAGGTAAATCTCTTGATACATTGATAACTACAGTATTTTCCAAGGAACTGGCATCTTTGTTAAATTCCCTTGCCGATGCTGCACAAACGCCGGTATCAATACTTGGGAAGATGTTTAACAAAACTCTTTTCCCTGTAAAATCTGCCAGATGTTTTTCTGAAAGATCGGCCGCAACCAGTGTAAACTCCTGTGCAGTGGTTCCTACTTCCGGCAAAGTTCCTACCGTATGGATGGGATTGCCTTTAAATGTGATTTGTGACATTGTAAAAATATTTTTCCCAAAGTTAATCTTCCAATTCTTTTTAATCAAAAAATATTGCAGATTTTAATACAGATTTAACCTGATATGTTATAAATCACTGTCTGAATAGAACAAAAATCACTAAATTTGTGTGCCTTGAAAAAATTAGAATCAAAACAAATCAATATAATGTCAGAAAAATCAAAAATCATCTACACGCTTACAGATGAAGCGCCCATGCTTGCAACGCATTCTTTCTTGCCTATTGTAAAGGCTTTTACATCAGTTGCAGACGTTAATATCGTTCCAAAAGACATTTCACTTTCCGGGAGGATCCTGGCTAATTTCCCCGAATTTTTGAAAGATGATCAAAAAATTGCAGATGCTTTGGCAGAGTTAGGCGAACTGGCAACCACGCCGGAAGCAAACATTATTAAATTACCCAATATATCAGCTTCTGCGCCTCAGCTAGATGAGGCTATCGCAGAATTACAATCCAAAGGTTTTGCAGTGCCTAACTATCCTGCCGAACCAAAAAATGAAGAGGAAAAAGCCATCAAGGCTAAATATGCTAAAGTGCTTGGATCTGCCGTAAATCCTGTCCTTAGAGAAGGAAACTCAGACAGACGTGCACCAAAAGCGGTTAAAAACTATGCTAAAGCTAATCCACACAAAATGGGCGTCTGGGCATCTGACAGCAAAACCGATGTAGCACACATGCAAAGCGGTGATTTCTACGGAACAGAAACATCCACTACACTAGATCACGATTCCAAGTACAGGATCGTATTTTTTGGGAATGACGGTTCAGAAAAAGTACTGAAGGATTTTGCACCGCTAAAAGCCGGCGAAGTCATTGATTCTTCTGTAATGAATCTTAATGCGCTTAAAACATTTGTTCAACAAGCGATTGAAGAAGCAAAACAAAGAGGAGTTCTTCTTTCCGCACACCTAAAGGCAACGATGATGAAGGTTTCTGATCCGGTGATCTTCGGAGCTATTGTTGAGACTTTTTTCAAAGATGTTTTTGATAAATATAAAGATACTTTCAAAGAATTAGACATCAATCCCAATAACGGATTACAGAATCTTTATGATAAAATCGCCGGAACACCGAAAGAAGCGGAGATCAAAGCTGATATAGATAAAGCGCTTGCAGAAGGGCCAAAAGTAGCAATGGTGAATTCTGATAAAGGTATTACCAATTTCCATGTGCCGTCTGACATTATCGTAGATGCGTCTATGGCTGCACTCATTAGAAATGGCGGTAAAATGTGGAATAAAGAAGGTAAAGAAGAAGATACGCTTGCTGTAATCCCAGACCGTTCTTATGCAGGATTTTACCAGGCTGCCATTGACGATATGAAGAAACACGGCGCGCTGGATCCTGCCACAATGGGCACAGTTCCCAACGTAGGCCTAATGGCTCAGAAAGCTGAAGAATATGGTTCCCACGACAAAACCTTCCAGGCAGAAGCTGACGGAACTATTAAAGTTCTGGATGAAAACGGCCATACCCTTCTTGAACAAAAAGTTGAGAAATCAGATATATTCAGGATGTGTCAAACCAAGGATGCAGCAATCCAGGATTGGGTAAAATTGGCAGTCAACAGAGCAAGATTGTCTGATACGCCAGCCATTTTCTGGTTGGATAAAGACAGAGCACACGACAGGGAAATGATCAAGAAAGTTGAAAAATACCTGGCTGATCACGACACAACAGGACTTGACATCAAAATCCTTGATGTAAAAGATGCCATGACCGTAACTTTGGAAAGAGCCAGAGAAGGAAAAGACACCATCTCTGTTTCAGGAAACGTTTTGAGGGATTATTTGACAGACCTTTTCCCTATCCTGGAATTGGGGACTTCAGCAAAAATGTTATCTATAGTCCCATTGATGAACGGTGGCGGACTTTTTGAAACCGGAGCCGGAGGTTCAGCACCAAAACATATCGAGCAATTTATAGAAGAAGGTTACCTGAGATGGGACTCTCTTGGTGAGTTTCTGGCACTACAGGCCTCCTTAGAACATCTGGCACAGACTCAGAACAATACAAAGGCACAGATTTTGGCTGATGCTCTGGACGAAGCTAACGCTAAATTTTTGGCAACAGACAAATCCCCAGGAAGAAAATTAGGAACGATTGACAACAGAGGTTCTCATTTTTACCTGGCAACTTATTGGGCAGAAGCATTGGCTAACCAAACCAAAGATGCTGATATCGCTGCAAAATTTGCACCTGTCGCAAAAGCCTTGACCGAAAACGAAAGCAAAATCAATGATGAGCTGATTGGGGCACAAGGCAAGCCACAGGATATTGATGGATATTACAGACCTGATTATGAGAAAACGGATAAAGCAATGCGTCCTTCCGCAACGCTTAATCAGATTGTTGACGGCATCTAAACATAGCCTTGTTAAAAATTATATAAAACCCTCAGCAAATGTTGAGGGTTTTCTTTTGTTTAATTAATTTGCATAGAAATTAAAATCAACACTTTATGAAGCTTTTTGGTATGAGAAAAATTTTTATTTTTTTTATGTATGCAGTCGGGATTTTACAGTTCAAAGCTCAGGACAAAATCGGTAAAGCCATCGAGAATCTTGAGCAGAATTATGCACAGGAAAAAGTCTACGTTATGCTGGACAAAAACAGCTACGTTACAGGCGATAATCTTTTCTTCAAAACTTATGTATTTGACGGATACAGGCGCTCGTCGATCTCCAATACTTTATTTGTTGAGCTTTATGATCACAATAAGAATCTGGTAGATAAGAGAACCATTCCCCTACAGAATGGCGAAGGCAACGGCAGCTTTAACCTGACAGATGCCCTTAAGGAAGATGTTTATTTTTTGCGTGCCTATACGGCCTGGATGAACAATTTCCCGGAAGAATTTAATTTTATAAAAGCCATTCCGATTTATAATCCTTCTTCAGAACAAAAGTTGGTCTCAGACCATAATGAAAAATGGGATGCAGCCCTATTCCCGGAGAGCGGCACATTTGTAGAAAACATCAATACAAAAGTAGTGGTAAGGCTATTTTCGCAGGGACAACCCGTTTCCGGATGGAGCGGCTACGTGACTGATGCTACCAAACCAACAGAAAAGTTGGCCACTTTTAAGGCTTATGACCAGAATGTAAGCAGTTTTGCAATAACACCAAAAGCGGGTAAAACCTATAAAGTTGTTATTGAAGACAGCAAAGGACAAAAACAAACTTTGTCTCTGCCTGCTGTTAGCAGCTCCGGGCTTAATCTGCAGGTGAATAGTACCAATGAGGGTATTAATTATTCTATCAAAACCAGTAACATAACTGATGGCCTGAAAGGCTACAGCATAGTAGGAACCATTAATAATCAAATGGTTTACAGAGCTAATATCAAGAACCCTACTAATGAGGTCAACAGTAAAATCCCTACCAAAGTAAGTGATGATAATAATGCCGTTTTACAGTTGGTGATCTTTGATGATAAACAGGAAGTTGTTGCCAAACGCCTGTGTTTTATCAAACCAAAAAATCTTAATATTGCTGAGCCAACTTTTGTAACAACAACGCTTAATAACGATGCCAGAGCCTTCAACAGTTTTGAGATAGAGCCTGATGCAGATTACTCGCATTATACAGTTCTTGTAAGAGAGAAACCGGAAAACAATACTGCTGAAAATATCCTAAGCGCGCTTTGGTTCACAGGGGATTTTACAACACCGGTTGTTGCGCCGGCGCAGTACTTCTCAAAAAATGCAAATACTGATGCATTGGATGCGCTGCTAATTTCAGAAAATTGGAAACGATTTAACTGGAACGATATTCTTGCTGAAAAAAAACCTGACATCAGATACAGGCCAGGACCTAATTTGTCTTTTAAAGGAAAAGTGACCAACAATGGCCGGATTTTGCCCAATAAAAATATCAATCTGCTTTTCCGTGCGGGCGATACAGATAAAGGATTATCGCAGTCGGTGACTGATGACAGCGGCTATATCTATCTTAATAATGTTTATTTCGAAGGTCCGCTGACGGTATCCTATTATCTCAACCAGGATAAGGACAAAACTGCAGAATCCGACAATCTCAATATCAACTTTCAGCCATTAACAAGTAATACGCCTCTTAAAGGCAATTTACCGGCAACTGCGTACCACCTAACTGAAAATGTGAAAAATGCAGCCTCCAATCCTGAAGTTGCAAAAGCACTTCAGAACAGGAAAAATCAGCAAATACTAAAAGCAGCCAACGATGAAACACTGATTAAAGAAGTTCAGATCACTGCAAAAAAGGTGGACAAAAAAGCGGAACTGGACAAAGAATTATCAAGTGGCAGATTCAGCAGTATGAACGCCACCATTTTTGATCTCGTTAATGAAAATCAGGATGCGCAATCTTCCTTAAATATTATGCAATGGTTACAGGGCCGAGTTGCCGGCGTCACTTTCCAGATGGACAATACCGGGAATTATGTACCGAGTATACGGGGTTCTCAGGCATCACTTTTCCTAGATGAGGTTCCTGTAGATGCCAGCATGATCAACTCCCTTCCTGTAAGCAATATTGCCATGGTTAAGGTGCTGAAGGACGGCGGGCTTGTTTCTAACGCGATTGCCATCTATACCAAACGTGGCAATATGTTGGCCGATCAAAAAGATGATAAGAAAGAAATCAATAACAAAGCGGTACTAAGGGGTTATGATGTTCCTGCCGAATTTGAACAGCCTGACATCACCAGCGATGCTTACAAAAGAGTAAAAAATGACACGCGCGAACTTTTATACTGGAACCCCAATTTGACATCAGAATCCAACCTGCCGCCAAGAGTCCTGTTTTTTAATAATGATAATGCTAAAAACAGAGAAATTAATATTATCAGTTTTGATAAAAATGACCGGCTATTGTACTACGATGAAGTGAAATAACCGGTGAAATGTTAATTAATTATTAAAAGGCTTTCTTAATATGAGAAAGCTTTTTTTGTGGTCTGATGTTTGGTAAAAATTAAAAAATATTAATATTAAAAAAATAAATTATGCCTTACATCACAAAACCGGTAGATAAAAATAAAAGTATCTATTATGAAGATTTCGGACAGGGACAGCCTGTTATTCTGATCCATGGATGGCCACTTAGCAGCAAATCGTGGGAATTGCAGGTACCTGCATTATTGGACGCTGGCTACCGTGTTATCACTTACGACAGAAAAGGATTTGGGAAATCATTCCCTACCCTGGATGGTTATTGCTATAATGGCCTTGCCGAAGATCTTCTCGACCTTATAGGAGAACTTGATCTACAGAATGTTATATTGGTTGGTTTCTCTATGGGTGGCGGAGAAGTGGTCCGGTTCCTGACCAATTACGGTTCTGATAATGTTGCCAAAGTAGCGCTTATCGCTTCAATCATACCACTGGTAAAACAGAAAGAAGACAATCCAGATGGCGTTCCCGAAGAAGATTTGGCCGACATTCTTGACAATTTGAAAAAAGACAGAGTTACGTTTTTGGAAGGTTTTCACAAAAACTTCTATAACTACGGATTATTATCACAATCGGTAAGCCAAAAACAGCTGGACTTTGACTGGAGCATTGCTTCGCAGGCCTCTCCTATCGCCACTATAAAATGTGCGGAAAGCTGGGCGAATACAGATTTCCGTCCTGAGCTCAAAAATGTAACAGTTCCTACACTCATTATCCATGGTGATGCTGATAAAATAGTTCCTATTGCAACAGCTGGCGACCAGGCCGCAAAAGGAATAGCCAACAGCCAATACCACGTCATAGCTGGCGCACCACACGGACTTAATGTAACCCATGCGGAAGAGGTCAACCAAATCTTATTGGATTTCCTGAAAGGATAATGACTCAACAGAAAAAACAGTAGCTTTTATAGCTGCTGTTTTTTATTTTTACAAAAAATTAAAATGAAAACAAGAATAATCAGCCCACAAAAAACAATTGCACTGGTTGCTCATGATCATAAAAAAGATGAATTAATCATCTGGGTAAAAAAACATAAAGAAATCCTTTCCCAACATCGTTTGATAGCTACAGGGACTACAGGAAAGCTAATAGAACAGGAACTGAATGTAGAAGTTATCCGTGTACTGAGTGGGCCATTGGGTGGTGATCAGCAGTTGGGTGCCCTCATTGCGACACATGAGATTGATATCGTCATTTTCTTTTGGGATCCTATGGAAGCTCAGCCACACGACAGCGATGTCAAGGCATTCCTAAGACTCTGTGTCGTATGGAATGTGCCCATTGCCAACAATTCCTCCACTGCAGATTTTATCCTGAGTTCTCCGTTTATGTCAACAGAGTATCCGGCAGAGATAACTGATTATTCAAACTATCTCAACCGCAATATCAAGGGTATATAAAATAAAAAGACTGAAAATTCAGTCTTTTTTATGTTTATAACATTTTAAGCGTGTTGACTTCCATGTCTGTAAGGATCCGCCAGTGCCCGCGTTTGATATTCTTCTTGGTAAGACCCGCAAACATTACACGATCCAGCGCTTCTACCTCATAACCAAGTTTTTGGAAAATCCTGCGGATAACCCTGTTCCACCCGATATGGATCTCTATCCCAACCTGGTTTTTTGGTTGCCCTTCTATAAAAGAGATACTGTCTACTTCAGCAACGCCTTCTTCCAGACGGATACCATCACCAATAGCCTTGAGATCTTCTATGGACAATTTTCTGTCAAGTGTTACATGATAGATTTTCCTCATATTAAAGGAAGGATGCGTCAATTTTTTGGTAAGATGCCCGTCATTGGTCAGCAAAATGACGCCGGTTGTTTGCCTGTCCAGCCTGCCAACAGGGAAAATCCTGTATGGTGAAGCATTGGCCGTAAGATCCATTACAGTCTTTCTTGCTTTTTCGTCTTTGGTTGTAGAGATGTAGCCTTTGGGTTTGTTCAGGAGAACATAGACCGGTTTCTCTGGTGTAATGTTTTGGCCGTCAAAAACTACTCTGTCGGTTTTCTGCACCTGATATCCCATCTCTGTAACCACTTTACCATTAACCTCGACCAAGCCCTGGGTAATCAATTCATCAGCCTCTCTTCTGCTGCAAATACCAGAATTGGCTATATATTTATTAAGCCTGATCGTTTCCTTAGGGATGCTTTTGCTTATTTTATCGAATCGTCTTTTTTGGATAAAAGACTTGGTTTTATCTTCATCACGTTCAGTTCTTCTAAAAGGCTTTTTGGGACCGAATTTTCTTTCACCGTTCTCATACTTGTCGCGGCTGTCAAAATTCCTGTCTCCGCCTCGGGTTGTTTTAGGGCCTTTGGAGTTCCCAAAAGACTTGCCACCGGCAGATTTACCACTTCTTTCGCCTGAGCCACGGGAATTTTCAGAAGGTTTGCCTGCGCCAAAACTTCTAGGTTTTTTATTTCTTCCTGATTGATTTCCGTCTCTGCTCATTTTCTAAAATTTTTGCAAAGATAGTGAATTACTTATGAGTTACGAATTATGAACTGTTTTTTACCAAACCGAAAAAATTACGATGCTCTAATTTCTCTTGTAGAAGATATAATCCGTATTGATAGGTTGCAGTCTACATTGTTTCATAAGCAGTGCTATCTGGCCTCTGTGATAAGTGGAATGATTAACGAAATGAAAAAAAATCTCATGGACTGCATTAGAAAATTGTTTATTTTTTGAGTTTCTGTAAATAATAATCTCATCAAGATTTCTTTCCCTCAAAATTTTGTTGCTTTTTTCAAAATTAGATTGATTAATTCCTGAAAGTTCCTCTTCCGGATTGATTTGCCAAATCTCGAATAATGGTTCTTTAAGAATCCGCGCATTCCAAACCTGCTGAGCGTTAAGAATATGATTGAGAAGCATAACTGTTTTTTCATCAACTGCAGATTTGTTCTCAAAATAAGCATCAATCACTAATTGATTACATTGTGCATTATATTCTAACAGATCAATCAATTGTTCTCTCATCACTCAAACATTTCTGCCCAGCGGACTTTTTTGATTTCTTTGATATTGTAAAGGTCAGAAACAGATTTTTTGACATCCAGCTTTGGATAAAGATTCACCCCGATCACCTTGATTTTACCTTCTTCTACCCATTGCTGCTCTTTTACAGCCTGTTCATAGATCATTTTTTGGATTTTGCCAGATTTCAAAAGCTCCAGATAACCACCATCTTCCTCAATCTTTAGAAATAACTTCCAGGCTTTTTCAGCAAACTGGCGTGTGATGTCTTCTACATAATAACTTCCGGAAGTTGCATCTTCAAAAACATTGATGATACTCTCATAGGCCAAAACAATCTGTTGTTTAAAGGAAATCTCACTGGACAGTTCTGATGGATTTTCTATTTTATAATTATTACAGAAAACAGCATCAGCACCTGCAATCATCGCAGATGCCAATTCTAATGTAGAGCGGATAAGATTATTTTCCTGATCATATTTTGCCTTATTTCTTAACGAAGTTTCTGCAAAAATGTAAGGAATCAGGTCCTGGTCAAATTCTTTTGCATATTGATTAAACAAATATTTAAAAGCACGGATCTTAGCTATTTCCATGAAATAATTGGCACCAACAGCAAATCTGTAAATTAGTTTGGTAAGAATTCCTGATCCATATTTCTCTGTCAATTCCTGTGTTTTGCCCAGTGCAAAAGCCAACTGCTGGATGACAGAAGCGCCCGCATTCTGATGCAGACTTACGTCTATGCAAATCTGCTTCTCGAAGGTTTTAGACAGTAATTCACCAGCTAAATGTTCATCAATGACAGCGGACTGGTCATCAGAAAAAACATCGATTAAAGAGAAATAACGGTTGGTCTCGTCGGTTACGATATGTTCTGCCAAATCCGGATTATTAATAAAAATGGCCTTTTCCTGAAGATGTTCAACATTTTGGTTTAGAAGGACCGCGAAAGCCTGATCTGCAACGCTTTCCTGATACTCGGCGACCAGATGTGTGCTTTCCTCTGCTTTTGGAAGGGGTTTATACTCATTCGTGCTTTGGTAATAAGGTTGTACCTCAACACCTTCCAGATTATTTTTTCGGAGAACTTCGTAAATATTTTCAGTTTTTAACTGCTTTTTGACAAGCTGTTCCCAATCGGAAAAATGATTTTTTTTGTTCTCCATTGTATTATTTTTTTGCAATTTTTGAGCTGTCTACTACCAGGATAAAAATTTCTTCATTTGGCTTTTTCATAAAGTAGTTCTCGCGGGCATATTTTTCTTTCTCCTGCTTGTTGTTCATCAGTTTGCGATAGAACTTGTCATTTTTCTCGTATTCGGTTTTATAAAAATCGAGTTGATTTTCGTATCGTCCTATTTCGCCATTCAGCTCATTGATAACGAGAAACGATGTACTGTCAAAAAAAATCATCCAGACGAGAAAGCCGGCTAACGTCAACACATATTTATTAAAAACATAAGTCTGAAAAAACTTGAGCGTGGGCGACTTTTTCCTGATGTCTTTGATAAGTTCTTTCATATGTAGATTTTATTATTTGTTATTTGCCAAATGTTATGGCTGCATCTTCATTGTTTGCGCTTCCCAATCCTGGCGATTTCATGATCCTAAGCGCTTTTCTCCGGAGAATGGCTCGCAGCCCGGCTTGAGCGGAAATCCTTTTTTCCTGTGGCCAATGCTGGTGGCAAAAAAGATTGGGAACGGAAGACGGAAACAGCTGCCATAATCATTAGATTAATACACTTTTTTGAGTGAGTTGTTGATGACAGTTGTCAGAAAATCGATGGCCACAGAATTTTGCCTCATGTTAGGTACAATTAGATCTGCCTCATTTTTCGACGGTTCTATAAACTCCTGATGCATAGGCTTCAGCGTGGTCTGGTAACGGTGCAACACCTCCTGCAAATCGCGGCCACGCTCCTGTGTATCTCTACGGATCCTTCTGATAAGCCTTTCGTCAGAATCTGCATGAACAAAGACTTTGAGGTCAAATTCCTTTAGCAATTCTTTGTTGGTCAAAACCAAAATCCCTTCTACAATCAGTACATTTTTGGGCTCTACAATTACGTGGTCGCCAGTCCTGGAATGGGTAACAAAGGAATAGATCGGCTGCTCTATACTTTCCTCGTTTTTGAGTGCCTTCACATGTTCCAGCAGCAGTTCAAAATCGATGGATTTGGGATGGTCATAATTGAGAATTTCTCTCTCTGAGAGTGTCAGATTCTGGTTATCGTGGTAATAATTGTCCTGAGAAAGGACGTTAACGCCTTCTGCATTAAGTTGTTGAAGAATCTTGTTGACCACCGTGGTTTTTCCGGAACCTGTTCCACCGGCAATTCCAATTACGAGCATTTTTACATTTTTTACAAAAATACTATAATTTTTTTTCGGACTCAAATAAAAATGCTGCTTTGTAAAATATTAGTGGTGAAAAACAAAACGCTTAAATTTTAAAATAAAATGTCCCGAAAATTATTCCGGGGCATTATAATATTTTGGTTTATCCTATACAAAAGGTAGCTTTACCACTTTCGCAGGAATATTTTTGTTTCTGATCCTGATGAAAATTTCGGAACCCAGTTTGAAGTAAGGCTCATCAACATAAGCCAGCCCCAATCCTACTTTCTTCATGGGTGACATGGTTCCAGAGGTGACTTTACCGATAATATTGCCTTCGGCATCCACCACTTCGTAACCGTGTCTCGGGATAGCTTTCTCCTGCATCTCAAAACCAACCAGTTTTTTAGTTACGCCTTCGGTTTTTTGATTTTCAAGAGATGCTTTGTTCACAAAGTCCTTATCAAACTTTGTAATCCAACCCAGGCCGGCCTCCAAAGGCGACGTGGTATCATCGATATCATTGCCATAAAGGCAGAAGCCCTTTTCCAGCCTAAGAGTGTCTCTGGCAGCCAATCCGCAAGGGATCATCCCAAATTCTTCCCCGGCTGCGACAAGCGCATCCCAAAGCTGTCCTGCATTTTTGTTATCAAAATAGATCTCGAAACCGCCGCTTCCTGTGTAGCCGGTATTAGAAATAATGACATCCGAAACACCATCTACAGAACCTACTGTAAAATGATAATACGGGATAGATGATAAATCTGTATCTGTAAGCTTCTGAAGGATTTCTGTAGCTCTCGGGCCCTGGATGGCAATCAGAGACATTTCATCAGAAGCGTTGGTCATTTTCGCGCCGAACTTGTCATTGTATTTTGAGATATGAGCCCAGTCTTTATCGATATTGGATGCATTGACGACAACAAAGTATTTCTCGTCATCCATCTTGTAAACAATCAGGTCATCCACAATGCCGCCATTCTCATTGGGTAGGCATGAGTATTGCGCTTTCCCGTTTTGCAATGCATCTACATTGTTGGAGGTGACGAACTGTAGTAAGTCTTTTGCGGCAGGACCTTCAATAAAAAACTGCCCCATATGGGACACATCAAAGATCCCGGCTTTTTCCCGAACTGCAAAATGCTCTTCTGTTACACCTGAATATTGTACAGGCATCTCAAATCCTGCAAACGGAACAATCTTTGCGCCCAAAGCAACGTGTTTATCGTATAAAGCGGTCTTTTTCATTTTAGAAAGTGTAGATTTATTTTACTTACGCACAAATATAAACAAGATTTTAGATAATCAGAACACCAGGGCGATGACTTTAGGTATCCTGATAAATGTTAGTTGAAGCCGACAGACAATTAAGTTATATTTGCAGCGAAAATTTAATCTTATAATTTAATATCTAAATAAACTATGAGCGACGTTATCCTTTGCCCAAAATGCCAATCCGAATACACTTATGAACAGGACGGAATGATGGTCTGTTCCCAATGCTTCAACGAATGGGATCCTGCAGAAGCCGCTAACGCAGACAAGATTTTTGATTCTAATGGTAATGAACTCCAAAACGGGGACTCTGTAGTTGTTATCAAAGACCTGCCTGTAAAAGGTGCTCCCAAGCCCGTAAAAGCAGGAACTAAAGTAAAAAATATCCGGCTGAGACCAGACAGTGATCATAATATAGATTGTAAAATTGATGGTTTTGGATCTATGGCGCTGAAATCAGAATTTGTAAAGAAAGCTTAATAAAATTTGACTTGCCAAACACTTCTGCTCTGCTCAGCCTTGCCTGTCTGATACCGACTGCCAGACTGAGCCAGGCCGAAACCTGTAAGAATTAAACAAAAAAAAGGAAAGATTTGGCAGGGTAATCTTCCAAAGACTTCGATTGTTCACAGAATCGGAACTAATTTTCAGTCTCTAAGGCAGAAAGAGAATTAACCAAAAAATTCCTTTAAATTTTTATTAAAACAAATTTATAATAAAAAAATAAGTTTCAACAAACTGTAAATGTATAAGTTATCCATATTTTATCCACAATCTGTTTTTTAAACAGCATCAAAATTGTACAAATACGGTTCCTGCTAAAGGATGATCGGTATAAACAATAATCGGCTTGCCTTTCATCTGAAGCTTATTCCTGTAATGCGAGCCGGCAAAACGGCTTTCCGAAACTTCTGCTTCTACTCCATTTGTAGTGATACTGATCTGATGCGGAAAATAGTGTTTCTTATAAAGGCCTAATTCCCGCTTCTCCTCTTCTGTAAACAGATTAACTTCACCAAGCAGCTTGGCTACATAATCATTATAAGGGTTTTCGTACGTTTCTTTTGCAGAATCAGCTTGTATAAGCCGGCCTTGCTGAAGAACTATAACCTTGTCCGCCCATGGCAAAACCTCCTCAAGGTCGTGGGTAGAGATCAACAAGCTGAGATTATTGTCCTTCACATAACTAAACAGTTTATCCCGAAGTTCAAATTTCCTGGAAAAATCAAGGTTACTGAAAGGCTCATCCAACAAAATCATTTTTGGAAGAACGGCCAAAGCCCTGGCAATGGCAACTCTCTGTTGTTGGCCGCCGCTCAGGTTTATAGGCAGGACATCTGCGTAATCTGTAAGCCCGACAATATCAAGCAATTTCTGCACTTTTTCTTTCTTTGAGCCAAGATTGATATTAGAAATAAATTTCCCAACGTTATCGGCAACGGTGCCATAAGGCATCAGATCATAGTTTTGGGCCACAAACTTCATGTCAGCCTCGCCCGGAACCAGATTAGACTTTGGCCCGCGCAAAAGACGTCCATCAAACATAATCTCACCGCTTTGCCAGTCCATCAGTCCATATATAAGACTCAGCAGCGTAGATTTACCACAACCACTTTCTCCCGCCACGGCGATGATCTGCCCTTTTTCCACATTCAGATTGAGGTTCTGAAACAGCGGTTTGTTGGTCTGATAATTGAAATAAAGATTTTTGACTTCTAAAAGCATTTTTACACAAATTAATATTTGGAAGTGTAGGAATTTTATTTATTTTAGCAAAGAACGTAAAACTTACTAAAAAATAAAACTTTTTGATTCAAAATCGTTTAACGAATCGACTGCCAATAGGAAAATAAGAAGATATAAAGTTGCCTTGATTTGAAAACCTAAACACCTGTCAATATCGGGCGATCGCATATAACCATTAAAAATAAAAATCAAAGTATGAAAAAGAGAACAATCCTGTCTGCACTGTTATTGATATCTGCCACTGCCATGATCATCTCTTGCGGTAAGGACAAACCTGTAACCAGCGAAAGCAATGAGGTATTAACCACTAATGATGGCCAAATCTACACTATAGACACGCTTAACAGCAAAGCAGAATGGAAAGGATTTAAGGTCGTGAAATCCGACAACACCAGTCATATAGGGACTTTAAAATTCGAAAGTGGCGAAGTAACTGTAAAGAATAACAAGCTGGAAAGCGGGCAGTTTGTAGTAGACATGACGTCCATTTCTAACACAGATCTTAAGGACAGCGAAAGCAACAGCAAACTGGTTGGCCATCTGAAAAGTGCCGATTTCTTTGATGTCAACAAATTTCCAACGGCAAGTTTTGAGATTACAAAAATATCGGAAGCTCCTGCAGGAGGCGATTATAACACCATTCTGGATGGTAATCTCACACTGAAGGGCATTACAAAACCAGCCAGCTTCAACGCCAATGTAAAAGTTGCTAACGGCGAGCTGAGTATTGCTACAGAACCGAAGGACATCAACCGGGATGAGTTTGGCATTAAGTTCCAGATGCCCGCTGCAGAAGGCCTGATAAAAAATGAAATCAACGTCCAGATGAGCATAAAAGCGATCGAAAAGAAGTAAAACCAATCGCCCGACAAGATTTAATTCACAATCTGCCTGCTACAAGGCAGATTTTTTTGTAGAATTTTTATTTTAAAAGTCGTATTTTTGCACTCTACGATTTTTATACAAGATAATGCTAGAGAAAATTGATGAATTGCTGGTAGAAGTACAAAATTTTCGGTCTTCTGCAAAAGATGAGATAGAACAGTTCCGTATCAGATTCAACGGAAAAAAAGGTGTTTTGAATGATTTTTTTGAAAGATTCAAAGAAGTTCCTAATGAGCAGAAACGTGATTTTGGCCAAAAAATAAACAGCCTGAAGCAGGCAGTCAATGCTAAGCTGGAAGAGCTGAAACCATCATCGCAAAGCCAGATTATTGTTGAGAAAGAAGACCTTACAAGACCTGCCTTCCCTTTGGAACTGGGCTCCCGTCATCCTATCAATCTTGTTAAAAATAAAATTATTGACATTTTTAAATCGATTGGTTTTGCTGTAGCAGACGGACCCGAGATAGAAGATGACTGGCATAATTTTACAGCACTCAACCTTCCGGAATATCATCCGGCGAGAGATATGCAGGATACATTCTTTATAGAGCAAAATCCTGATGTGTTGCTGAGAACCCACACCTCATCTGTACAAATCCGCTATATGGAAAATAACGAGCCGCCAATGAGGATCCTGGCGCCGGGAAGGGTTTTCCGAAACGAAGCGGTGTCGTCTCGCTCGCACTGTATTTTCCACCAGATCGAAGGCTTATATATTGATGAGAACGTAAGTTTTGCAGATCTTAAGCAAACCATTCAGTTTTTCACAACAGAACTTTTTGGCAAATCAAAGATAAGAATGAGGCCTTCTTACTTCCCATTTACAGAACCAAGTGCAGAGGTTGATGTCTATTGGGGCCTTAATTCAGAAACCGATTACAGGATTACAAAAGGAACCGGATGGCTGGAGATTATGGGCTGTGGGATGGTAGATCCTGCCGTTCTCAAAAATGTCAATATAGATCCTGACAAATTCTCGGGATATGCCTTTGGAATGGGGATCGAAAGAATTGTAATGTTGCTTTACCAAATGAGCGATATCAGAATGTTTTTTGAAAACGATATCAGAATGCTGGAACAGTTCAAGACATTATAATCCAATAAAACTAGCTGAAAAAATAGATCCTGCAAATACAATTTGCAGGTTTTTTATTATCTTTACTCAACTGCAGATGCAGAAAAACACACAACAAACGATGAAAAGAAAAATTAAAATGATGAACCTGCAAGCTTCCGGTTGCGGAAGTTTATACACTACTCTCTTCTGCTCTGTATACTGCTGATTCAGCTGCTGATAGCCGGTTTCTTTTATAATGAATTCGTCAGCCGTAAAAATTCAAAATTTATACAAAACCAACTGGATCAGATCAATACAGTTGAAAAAATAACAGACAACTCCAGAAAACAACTTTTACAATCTCAGGATTTTTTCCAAAAATACCTGATCACCAATGATAAAAAATTTCTGGAAGCATACTTTGAATCCGTGAACCGTCTTACCAAAAATTTTGAGAGTATCAACCGTTTCAAAAATCCAAATTTGACCAAAATACTGATCCGTAAAACGGCTGACACATCAGAATTCAGAAAACTTAAACAGCTGGCAGACTCTACCTATCAGTTTTCTACAAAGTCTGGTTTTAAAATTCGGGAAGACATCCCTCAGTTAAAAAAAGCTGATTTTGATTATAATTTTGACAAATTTGATATCCAGACGCAGACCTACTCAGACACCGTTAAGAAGAAAGGCCTTTTCGGAAGATTAGGCGACGCCATTGTGGGAAAGGAAAATGTAAGAAAAGAAAGCACCGTTATCACGGTTAAAAACGGAGGAGCTACCAATGATGTTACCAAAATAAAAAGTGAGATGGACAGTCTTATGAAATCGGTGAACAATCATTACACCCACGAGTTTAAAAAAATACAGCTGAATATCACAAAAAACAGAGACGGAAGCAGCAGGTTTTACAAGATATTCAACAACTTACTGATTTACAGCAATGATCTGATGATGATCTATGAGCATGCCGTAAAAGATGCTAAAGCAGAACTGGAAAATGAGTTGGAAAAGCAAAATTCGGCATCCAACAACATCCGGCACAACCTAATCTTAGGAGCCATGATCCTCATGTTTATTGTTTCTGTACTCATCATGTATCTTACCCGGATTGCCTTTGTATACGAGAAAAAATTGAGTTCTGCCAATCTGCAGATCCGGGAAAACCTGAACTTTAAAAATCGAATTTTGGGAATGTTGAGCCACGAGCTGAGATCGCCCCTCAAAATTATTGGTATTTTCATCAACAGAATCAACAAAAGAACAGAGGATGAGACCGTGAAGCAATACCTGAAATCTATCAGTTTCACCAATGATTCTCTCCTTATACAGGCCAATCAGATATTGGAGTATACCAAAAATCAAAATAAGGCTAATAAGATTGTGCCTACTGCATTCAACCTAAGAAACGAGATCACAGCGATCCTGGCCTCAGTAAAACCGTTCATAGAAACAAGAAATAATCAGTTCCTGACGGATATTAATATTAATCCCAAGCTGGAAATTTTCTCAGACCGAACCAAGATTCACCAGATTTTTATGAACATTCTGGGCAATGCCAACAAGTTTACGGAAAACGGAGAAATCAGCGTGATATCAAAGTCCGAAGTTGTTGACGAAAAAACCATAACTCTGACTACCGAAATAAGAGATACAGGTGCCGGAATATCAAAATCTGACCTGGAAAACATATTCGACCCTTATTACCAGGGCGTTTTATCAGAAGATGTAGAAAATCTGGGTGCAGGACTGGGACTGAGCCTCTGTAAAGAAATTGTAGAACTTTTTGGAGGGGAAATTACAGTAGAAAGCGACCTGGGAAAAGGCACAACCGTGAGGTTTTCTCTCAAATTAAGTATTAACTTATGAAATCAGCATTAACAACTTTGCAGGCCAACACCGATGAAGATTAAAGACGACTCCATAAGACTATTAAAAATATAAATATCTACATATGAATATAGATATCAGCACCAATTTTTTGTTGGCAGACGATCACAGCCTAATACGTCAGGCGCTGCTTATATTACTTGAAGAAATTGGCATCGAGGGCGAAATTTACCAGGCATCCAATCTGTCACAGGTCATGGAAAATATCCAAACAAAACCGGTAGATATTGCGGTTATAGATGCGCATTTCCCAGACGGGAACAGCCTTAGCATTATCCAGGAAATCAAAAAGATGAAGCCGGAAATCCGGATCCTGATATTCACCGGAATTGATGAAAATACCCAGTCACTTAAATTTATCAATGCCGGCGCAGACGGTTTCCTCAGCAAAATGGCAGAGGAAGAAGAAACC
This sequence comes from Epilithonimonas bovis DSM 19482, assembly GCF_900108115.1. Lineage (GTDB taxonomy): Bacteria > Bacteroidota > Bacteroidia > Flavobacteriales > Weeksellaceae > Epilithonimonas > Epilithonimonas bovis. Next base: position 13,805 of record NZ_FTPU01000033.1, on the reverse strand, counting down.
AAACAGGCGATCATACAGATGATGCAATCAGGCAAATATCTGTCCCGCATGACGAAGGCATTACTGATGACATCGGTCCAAAATCCTTCGTTAATCAATCCGCTAAAAACACTGACAGACCGCGAGCTGGAAATTGCTGAATTATATGCTAAAGGCCTGGGGAATCTGGAAATTGCCAATCGGCTAAGCCTCAAACAGAATACAGTAAGCACAGTTAAAAAAAGAATTTTTGAGAAACTGAATGTCGATAATGTGATGGCACTGGCAGACCTTATCAAAAATTATAACAGCTAATATCTTAATCAGGAATTAGGATGTTAGATATTAGATTTAAGATCTGCGCTTTAAATCCTGCAAATTTATTGCAATTACTTACTTTAACAATTTTGTAGAAAAAAATCTACAACCACAGAGAAATACATCTAGCCTGTTTCTTTGGAATACCATACCCTCTTACGATATCTTTGTCCTCATAAAGGTGAACGACAGTGGAAAACAAGATAACCACATTCGGGAACCAGATTCTGAAAACACACATAATGAAATCGGACATTTTTTACAGAGCTTTTATGCTCTGTAAGAGATTCTGATAATGCGTTAACAAAAATGAGTCGAACAGGATGAAGGTCAGCAATCAAACACAAATCAGATTACTTCTATGCGGTTATCTTATTCTTCTTTTGATTGATATTGTATTTCTAAAATTTGGGTCAATTGTTATTGCCGTCAATCAATCTCTGTTATACACTGTATTTGCCCTGACTGCATTATTTATCATCTGGAGAATCAGCCTGCTGAGAAGTTTTGAACTGGAAACTACAGAGCATATTTTCTCAATTAAGTATGGCCATCCGTTATCAGGAGAACTCAAACAAATTATAGAAGTCCCTTTGCAAAAAATACTCTTTCTAAAGATTGAAAAGGGCTTGATTAATAACTTTTTGATCGTTAGCATCAATTCTAAAAAAGGAATGAAAAATTTCTATTTCAGGACGGGGTTACTTAGCGACAAAGAACTTGAAACATTAAAGACAATCACCAAACTCGGCAACATCGCCGAACTTGATTTAACATAAATCAATTATTAGTAGTAATATTTAGTTTTTATCAGAACCTGCAAAATCTTTTTGCAGGTTTTACTTTATGCTAATCCTGTAGCAAGCAACATCAGATTGTGAAGGTCTGTATTTTTAACAAAAGGTTTCAAAAGGTTGCTTCCCGGCCCATACATTGTCAGCTCAACGTAATCACCGGAATGATCCATACTGATCCAGCCAACGGAATTATGTTTCTTCTGGATATCCGAATATAATTTAAATGGTAGTTTTTTATAGTTGTAAAGGCCATCTTCTTTTTCCAGACCCTGATAAAACCCCAGCAAATGTTTGGCTTCTTCATCTGTCAGGCGAAACCTGTTGGTTTCAAAAATCCAATCTTTAATCTGTTGCAGGTTATGATTTGCGTGGATACTATTAAGAATATATTCGTTGGTAAACTTGTAATGTGCAATGCTGTCAAAATTGGCAGTAGCCTCTGCACCATATATTGTTCCAGGATTGGCATTGCCATGATCCGTTGTAATAACTACCAAAGTGTTACCATCTTTTTCGGCAAAATCAACCGCTGTTTTTACAGCCTCATCAAAAGCAAGCTGATCATGGATAAGCGCAGAAATATCATTAGCATGGGCAGCCCAGTCTACTTTTCCGCCTTCAACCTGCAAAACAAAACCATCGGGATGATCCTTTAAATGATTAATGGCTGCAGAAGTCATATCAGCAAGGCTTGGCGTGCTCTGCAATTCCTCTCTACCAGCCCTATCAACATCAAACGGCAGTGCTCCGGTATTGTAAACACCAAGGATTTTTTTATTCCTGTCAATAGCAGAAGTCATATCAGCAAGGCTTGGCGTGCTCTGCAATTCCTCTCTACCAGCCCTATCAACAGCAAACGGCAGTGCTCCGGTATTGTAAACACCAAGGATTTTTTTATTCCTGTCAATATTGGAAAGGTCTGCTCTGGTTTTCAAAACCTGATAACCTTTTTGTTTATAAACCGCATAAAGATCTTTCTTATCTGTACGCTTTTCAGGATTAAAAAACTCATCACCGCCACCCATCATTACATCAAAACCAATCTCCGCATACATCTCTGCGATCTCCGGTTCGGCATTTCTCTTCTCAGAATTGATGCAAAATCCTGCCGGCGTAGCATGTGTAATAGTAACCGTCGTCACGCAACCTGCCTTTTTGCCTTTATTTTTGAATTTTTGCCAAATAGGCATATGCCTTTCACCATTAGCACCGACATTCAGCACACCGTTTTTCACCCGCACACCACCACCAAATGCTGAGCTTGCCGCCGCGGAATCTGTGACGATAGAGCTGGCGGACGCCGTATCCATCAATGCTCTGGCAACTCGGTTTTCCAGATAAAGATTCATCCAGCAAGTGTTTCTGCCAAGGATGTTTCGGGAATATAAGTTAGCCATGGAAAGCGTGCCACTGCTCATCCCGTCGCTGATCATAAAAATAATATTTTTAGCCTGACCTTTTTTGGATTCTTCTGTTTGTCCGGATGCAAGAAGATCCATTGGACTAATGCTCAGCAGGCCTGTCATAAGCGCGGAACCTTTTATAAATTTTCTCCTGTCCATAATTATCAGTAATGTTTATAAGGATTTTTAAATTGTAATAAGGCCTCTATATATTTTTGGGGAAAGGATCCTGAAAGGTGCTTGGTTTATCAAACCACACTTTCTCCTGATCTGTAAGCAGGCAATTATCTAAATCGCCAACGATCTGATCTCTATCCAGATCCTGGCCTATAAAAACGAGTTCATTCATTCGGTCTGCCCAATCAGTATCCCAACGCTGTTCTATTGATTGCTGATTTTCGACAAAAGACGGATACATCTCTCTGTTATTCATCGGCATGCTTCCCCACCATACACCGGCTTTTTCTATACGTAGTGAGCCGCCTGCCTGAGAAAAACTGATGGCATCATCAGGCCTTGACGCCAGCCAGAACAACCCTTTGGCACGCAGGCAGCCATCAGGATAGTGCCGACTCAAAAAGTTATAAAAACGCTGTGGATGAAATGGTTTTGGATTTCGGTATACAAAAGAACTGATTCCATATTCTTCGGTTTCCGGCGTATGATTTTCGGTTTCCAATTCTTTTTGCCACCCAGCTGATAATTGTGCCTGTTCAAAATCAAATAGTTTTGTATTGAGTATTTCGGAAGGATCAACCTTTCCAAACTCCGACTTGATGATTTTAGCATCAGGATTCAATTTGTGAATGGCAGAAGTTAACAACCCCACTGTCGATTCATCCACAAGGTCTGTTTTGTTGAGGACAATAACATTAGCAAATTCTATCTGATCTGTCAATAGATTTACAATAGTCCTGTAATCGCCTTCTATATCGGTAAGTTCACGATCCAACAAAAGCTCGTTAGTACCAAAATCCTTAAGGAAATTAAAACAATCTACAACCGTCACCATCGTATCTATATAACTGAAGCGGGACAAATCTATACCATTTACCTCATCCGCATAAGAAAATGTCTGCGCCACCGGAACAGGCTCACTAATGCCCGTACTCTCAATCAACAGATAATCAAAACGCTTTTCTTTAGCCAGTTTTTCCACTTCCAGCATCAGGTCTTCCCGCAGCGTGCAACAGATGCATCCGTTACTCATCTCCACCAGCCTTTCCTCTGTCCTGGATAAGGTATTGCCATTTTCCACCAGGCGCGCATCCACATTCACCTCGCTCATGTCGTTGACGATGACTGCGACCTTCAGCCCATGTCTGTTATGTAAAATATGATTAAGCAATGTTGTCTTGCCTGCCCCTAAAAACCCGCTCAGAACCGTAACGGGCAGTTTTTTAAAATTCATAATTAATGTTTGTGATTCTTAAAATTGATAATATGGCCCGTAATTAAGCCTGCCGCACCCAGATAAATGAGATCAATATGTTTATCGAAAATCAATTCGGCCGCTACCGAAACTGCTATTAAAATAATAGAAACCCAAAAAAGGGATTTTAACCAAAAGGAATGTATTGTTCCGGTTAGCTTGAAAACTACCGCAAACCCAATGACCAAGAAAACCAGATCGATATAAGGATTATGGACAATCGCGATGGGAAGCATCAGCAAAAGCGGAAATGCCAGACAGTGGATAAGACAAAGAAATGCAGCTGACAAACCAACAGCATCCAAAAATTTTGACTTCATAAGTTCTTTAATATGGATGAAAAAGTATACAAACTAAATCAATAATGCAACATAGTTGCGATTAATTAATCTTAATTTAAAATGTTAATTCTGAATATATGAAGAAAGTTACCACATCAAATAAGTTTTATTAGCTGTTAGTGCCATCATTTACAACAAATAAGGCATCAGATTAAGGCAAAAAAAATACTGCATTGCCCATCGACAAATGCAGTATTTATACTGAATAAATCTCTAATTACGTTGCTTAGAAACCTAAAATGGCTTGCATTAGCATAACCAGGTATGGTGCTAACAGAGCGGTAAGAATCCCGTTAATAATTAATCCCAAAGTAGAAAATGCCCCATACGATGCACTGATATCCATTGATTTTGACGTTCCCACAGCATGCGCTGACATCCCCATAGAAAGGCCTTGCGCTATAGGGCTCTGTACTTTCGATTTTTTAAGAATCATATAACCATAAATAGCCCCAAAGATTCCAACAAAAATCACTACACACGACGTAAGTGCCGGGATACCACCAATAGTTTTTGAAACCTCCATGGCAATAGGCGTGGTTACAGATTTTGGAGCTAATGAAAGGATAATTTCTTTTGGAGCACCCATCGCCCAAGCAATCGCAACTACACTTATAATACCAACCGCAGAACCAACTAAAGAACTCACAAGAAGTGGTATGATCTGCTGCTGAATCTTTTTAAGCTGTTGATAGAGAGGAATTGCCAGGCAAACGATAGCCGGTTGCAGCATAAAATCAATTAGTTTGCTGTTCTCGTGGTAAGTTGCATAATCAATATGGAAAACTTCCAAAAAAACAATCAGCAGAATCATGGCGATTAAAATAGGATTCAGCAGGAGGCTTTTGGTTTTTTTCTGAATAATCAATCCAATGTAAAATGCACCAACAGTGATTGCTATAAAAAATGTTGGGTTAAATATGGCTTCTTTCATTTCTTTTTATTTTTAGATCGCATCAACTGGTGTGTCCATCCTGTTGCCACTATCACTAATATCGTGCTCACCAAAGCCGATACAACGATTGGCAAAAACTGTCCGCGGATGATATCCAGGTAAAGCATTACCGAAACACCCGCCGGAACGAAGAAAAATGACATGTGAGAATTAAAAAAATCGCCTAAACTTTTTACTTCTTCTACTTTTACCAATTTGGTAATGAACAGGATGGTCAGCAATATCATCCCAACAATACTTGCAGGAAGCGGAAGCCCTGTGGCAGCAACGATAACATTGCCCGCCGCAAGGCATCCAAATACAATTAATACCGGTTTTATCATAACAATTAAATTATGGTGCAAAGTTCCAAAATGTTTGTGGAACAGCCTTACAATTTCGGAAGTATTTCTGGGAAATGCGTCTATCTTATTTCCAAAATTATGATTCAGAAATGTAGATTGCAGGATTGAGAGAATGCTTAATAAATACTTATATCCTGTAGTCTAATTTGATAAACAAAAGGGATTAGCTTCGGCAACGCTTAAAATGAAGCAGTTAGTGAAGGAGGAATAACTTATTAAAGACCAAATAACGGCTATAATTGTTCAAAAAATAAAAACAGAAAAAATAAGCTTGCGAATAGACCAAAATAATTGCCTCAAATTAGAAGTATTAGGTCCATCCCACTAAATGGATGTAAAAAAAACATCCTCTATTACTAGAGGATGTTTGTAGACCCACAGGGATTTTCACCTACCATTGCTTAAAGCCTCAATAAATATATAAATTGTACATTTTCAATGAATTACTATTTTTATTAATTTTATGATATTCAATAAATCTATTTGGATATCATAAAAAATGGCTGTAATTTTGGCTGTAATTTATTTTAATATTGAGATGATAAATATAAAAAGAAAAATCAACATTGTTTTGGAGAAAAGAAAAAAAGACGGTGTAATAGTTAATCATAATGTTCCGATTTTCTTCCGTGTAACTTTCAATTCAAATAGAGTGAATCTTTTTACAGGTTTTCGTGTTGATAGAAATAATTGGGACGAGAAATTATCTCAAATTAAGAAAGGTATTTCTAATATTAATGGGGAAACTATTGAAGAGATTAACACTAAACTGAGTAATCTTGAGAATGATTTACAGGCTTTTTTCATTAAATGTCAGGTTGAAGATAGAATTCCTGATCTAGATGAATTGAAAATTAGTTTTGGACAGGTTAAAAATAAAGGCAATACAAAAGAGAAAAAAGCTATCAAAACTGATGAAAAGGAAATGGAAATTGAAACTTTTTTCGATACCTTTGATAAATTCACAGATTATTCTGGAAAAGTAAATAATTGGACGATTGATACGTATAAAAAATTTGACGCACTAAAAAATCATTTACTTTCATTCAACCCAAATCTTACTTTTGACAATCTCAATTCCGAAGGTCTTCCAAAATTACTTTCTTATTTTTCTAATACGTTGAAGTTAAACAATGTTACAACGAAAAAGTATTTGAAAAATCTAAAATGGTTTTTGAGATTCGCTGTGAAAAATAATTATTGTGATAATCAATATTTTCAACAGTTTGCACCAAAAATAAAAACGGCGGACAAAGTTGTGGTTTTCTTGTCTGAAGAAGAAATTCTTAAAATTAAAAATTTAGAAATCTCTCAAACCAAAAAATATCTCGAAAGAGTACGTGACGTCCTTCTCTTTACGTGTTTTACAGGATTGAGATATTCCGATGTTCAAAAACTAAAAAAGACAGACATCAAAAATGATAAACTTTATATTGTTACCAAGAAAACGTCTGATTCCATCACAATTGAGTTAAATGATATTTCCAAAGAAATATTAGAAAAATATTTAGAAATCGAAACAGAAATGGCGTTGCCAGTAATTTCAAATCAAAAAATTAATGAATATTTGAAAGAGTTGGGACGTTTAGCCGAAATAGATGAACCGATAAATCACACTTACTTTATCGGAAATAGTAGAAAAGATGACACCAAACCAAAATTTGAATATTTTTCTTCACATATTGGCAGACGTACATTTATTTGCCTTTGTATTTCAAAAGGAATTCCAATTCACGTCGTTATGAAATGGACAGGACATTCGGACTATCAATCGATGAAACCTTATATTGATGTAGTAGATTCCACAAGAGAAGTTCAAATGCAAAAACTTAACATCATATGAAAATATCTGAACACCTTGATACAACACTAAAATTAGAAAAATCACTAAATAATTTAAACAGAGATAATCTATCAAAATCTTTGATTGATAATCTATTTGAATATTCAAAATCTTTGAACGAAATTGAATTTAGTGAATTATTTGAACACAAAAGACCTGGTTTAATTTACAAAGAATACAAAAATTCCATACAGAGATTGAAATTTCTTATTCATTATAAAAAGGATGTTTTAGGATTTAATAAAATTTCAAATCTAATAGAGAAAGAATCTGCGAAAGAAAAAAGCGAATATGATTTTCACTATAAGCAATTACGTGAAATTAGTTCAGAAGAAAGAGAACTGAATTCCAAATTAGAAAGTTGGGCTTACAAATATGCCAATGATTCAATTGAAATTAAGCAATTAAATGATGAATACGAAATAGTTAAGAAAAAATACAACAATGAACAAAATATTAGTTCTTCTTTGTATCAAAAATGGGAATCTAAAAAACGTGGTTTGTCTTATCTTTTAAACATTAATCCTATTGAAATTACCAATCAAATTAATGAGATTGAAAATCAACTTTTAAGACTTGATCATTTCGAGAAATATTCCGAAAAATTGTTGAAAGAAGAAAGATTGGTTTATTTTATCCATAAAATTTTTGTCGAATTAAAATTAATCAAGCATATCGGCTATGTGGAATTTTCTAATCAACTATTAGAAAGTAAAATAATGACATTGGAAAAAGAGCAAAAAAAAGACAGAAATATCGCTTATGCAATCAATTGCATTGCAAATGAATTTATTTTACCTGAATCAGCCACTAATTGGAAAAAAGATATGGTAGATTATTTTGAAATAAAAGATTTTGAAAAGAAAATCAATCCTTCTGAAGAAAATAAAAACGAAATTGACAAGGAAATTGACGACATTATTTCTCTCGCAAAAATGAACTCCTTTTAATCTCATAAAATTGATTAAAATCAATAAACATTTCAAAAAATCACATTTTGACACACTTAGAATTTTATAGAATCTCAAAATAGTTTAAAATATTATAATTTATTGAAAATCAGCACAAATAATTGTGCTGATTTTTATTTTGAATTTTTCTGAATTTCAAAAACTTCCAAATTTTGTATCAGAAAATTTTAAAACAATGGATACACAAAATTTATTATCAAAGCCTATTTGGCAAATGACGGGGGAGGAATTTTTGACACTAACAAAAACAGAAAACCAGAACAAAACAGAAAAGATTCAGTCTGAATCATCAGCGAAAGCAAATCCAAAATTGGTTTATGGTATTCGTGGAATTGCAAATCTTTTTGATTGTTCTATTGCAACTGCAAATCGAATTAAAAAAAGTGGTGTAATTGATGGGGCAATTTTCCAACGAAACAGAACCATAGTCGTAAATGCAGACGAAGCCCTCAAATTATTTAATGACAGTGAGAAAAAATAAAACTCAGGTTATTCATTAAAAAAAATCAGGCTGTTAAACTGAAGTAGATGGGAAAAGCTCAAAAACGGTATCAAACAGAAGCAGGTTCAGTCACGGTCTTTGATAAGGTCATCAAATATCTGAACCAAAAATACAAAGTCCGGTACAATGAAGTTGCTTTAGAATTTGAAATCCGTACCGAAAATGAAGATTGGGACGAACTCAATATCAATTCCTTGTTTATTGAGTTGATTCAATTTGGGATTAATATCACTTTGAATAAGTTGGAGATTTTGCTGAAAAGTCATTGGATAGAGAAATACAATCCGATTGAAAATTACTTTAAAAATCTACCAAAATGGAACGGTGAGAATCATATTCAAAAGTTAGCAAATTACATCACGACAACCGATAATGCATCGTTTCAAAATCATTTTGAAAAATGGTTAACGAGAGCGGTTTTGTGTTCACTAAAGAAAGGGTACGTCAACAAACAATGTTTCGTTTTGTTCAATACCAAACAAAATTCTGGAAAGACAAGTTTTTTGAGATTCCTGATTCCAACCGAATTAGAAAAATATTATACCGAAGATATTGGAATTGATAAAGATGGATTGATTTCTCTTTGTAAATCTTTGATTATCAACATTGATGAACTTTCGGTGATGTCTAAAATTGATGTGAATACGCTGAAATCCTTTATTTCCAAAAATACTATTAATGCAAGATTACCTTACGACAGAAAATCGTCATTAATGCACAGAACGGCTTCTTTTTGTGGTTCCACTAATCGTTCTGATTTTTTAACCGATGAAACAGGAAGTGTGCGTTGGCAAATTTTTGAAGTGTTGGAAATTGATTTCAATTATTCTAAGGAAATCAATATTAATCAAGTTTGGGCTCAAGCATATTTCAATGCTTTTGAAAGAAAAAACTACAATCCGGAACTCACTGCTGAAGACATTCTGGAAAACGAGAAACGGAATGAAAAATACAAACAAATCAGTTTGGAGCAGGAAATTATTATCACTCATTTTGAAAAATCTGAAAATAAAAATGAATTCCTCACTGCAACTGATATTATGTTGGCGATGAATAATGCTTTGGGAGTTCGGTTAAACATTATAAAAATCGGAAAAGCATTAACGGTTTTAAATTATGAACGGATAAAACATTCCAAAAGACAAGTCTATGGTTATGTAATCAAACGAAAAATCGAAGAATCAAAAAACGAATAGTAGCAAATCGACTTACCTCAATTACCAACTTACCTAAAATCTTTTAAAACTATTATTAATAAAGGTTTTTCTAATAAGGTAACATTAAAATTTCTTCTTACCTAAGTTACCAATTTATAAACTTTGAAAAGGTAAATAGGTAGAAAAAGGTAACTGACAAAAATTAACCAAAACTCTTTCTAACAAAGACTTTGGTAGAAAGGTAAGAAGATTCTGAAAAAACTTACAAAACTTTAAAATATTAAAAAAATGAACTGTAAAACCGCAAACGAAAATATTAATATTAGAGAGATTTTGGATAGTTTTTCTCTTTTTCCAAGCAAAGAAAATTTGAAATCAGCATTTTATTTTGCTTTTGACCGAAAAGAACGGACACCAAGTGTAATCGTCAATTTTGGAAAAAATACAGCTTTCGATTTTGGAACTGGCAAACAATACGATAATGTTTCTTTGGTTCAAGCCATTAAAAAGTGTTCGGTTTCTGAAGCATTGGAATATCTGAGACAATTTGAATTTTCAAGTTTTGATAGAAATGACAATTCGAAAAATAAACAAAATTCTGATAAAAAGTCAAAAACCAATTATGAGATTTTGGAAATTAAAAATGTAGAACGTTCTTCACTTTTGAGTTATTTAAAATCCCGAAATCTGGAAAGTCAAAAATCGGATTTAAAGGAAATTTATTATTTGCTTCATGACAAAAATTATTTCGGACTTGGTTTCAAAAACAATTCAAGCGGTTACGAAATCCGCAATAAATATTCAAAAATCTGTCTCGGAAAAAAGGATATTTCTACGATTAAAAACGGAAGTGAAACGTTGAGAATTTTTGAAGGATTTACGGATTATTTATCATTCAAAATTTTGGAAAAATCACTCGAAAAAGAACCTTCGGATTACCTGATTTTAAATTCGGTTTCTATACTTTTCAAAGCTAAAACTGAACTTGAAAACCATCAAAAAGTTGAACTCTATTTTGATAATGATGAAGCTGGAAATTTGGCAACCGAACAATTAATCAATCTACATAAAAATATCACAGACGAACGTTTGCTCTACAAAAATCACAAAGATTTGAATGCGTTTTTGATGAATAATGAAATTAAAGAAGAACGTCGTCCAAAATATGGCAGATAGTGAGTGCAAAAAGTACCCAATGTTTACAAAAAGCGTGGACGCTAATTGTAAAATTGGAACTTTTTGGTTTTTTCCTATCGTCAAAAACGTCTTGAAAAACAAACTGAATGTTGATAAATAATAAATACACAAAAATATGGAGAATGATTTTTTGAAAAGTTTTGTCCTGAAAGTCTCCCGTGAGCAGGAACAAAAAAAAGAGACGGAAAAAAGGAAACAATACTTCCGTGAACTCGGAAAAAAAGGAGGGCTGAAAAAGAAAAGTGCGAACCATCTTTTACGAGTTGTTTCCGTGCGATTTACCGAAAAGGAATTTAAGTTTCTGGAGGACGAAGCTAATAAATACAGTTTGAAAATTTCGACCCTTCTTCGAATGGTAGCAACAAAAGAGGAGTTGAAAGCTAAGGAATTTGAAACTGATAAAATCCTTTTGGAATATGGCAATAACTTTATCCGAATCACCAACCTTTTGCGAAATTCCGAATGGTCTGCTTTTGAAAATAAAAAAAATATCCTGCTGGAAATCGAAACCGTTTTGACATTGATAAAACAATACCTCTATCAAAAGATTCACGAACGGGAGAATCTGATGAATGAAGAATTATGAATAATTCGGCAACAACAAGACTGATTTCCAAAATCGCTTTGGAATACAACGGAACTGACAAAGGAACGGCGAAGATGCTTGGAACAAACAATCTTCTCGGAAGCAGTCCTGAAGAACAATTTTTGGAAATGAAAGCAATAGCAAAAAGAAATTCCAATGTCAAAAAATGGGCTTTGACAGGTTATATCTCACCACCAAAAGAAACAGGCGACCAACTTTCTGATGCAGAACTGGCGAAAATCACGATACAGGCTCTTGCAAAAGTCGGAGTTTCGGAAAACAACCAATATCGCTTGGATGTCCACAATTCTACGAAACAAAAGCATATTCATTTCGTGGTAAACCGGATTGACACTTTTGGAAAATGTACGGTCAAATCCCACAATATCGGGGAGAATTTCGGTAAGGCTGTAAGGGAAATCTGTAGAGATTTGGGTATAAAGACAGACATCGAAACAGGCATTGATAAAAGAAATGAGATGTATGAGAATCTGGTTGCCAGTATCGGAAATTCTAAAAATTTTGAAGAGCTGGTTTTGGAAATGTCGAATCGGGGTTATTTGGTTTCATTGTCGAGCAATGTCAAGGTCGGGATTTCGGGAATGAGAATCGTTCTTAAAACAGATATCAACGATGAAACCTCACGTCAGTATAAAGCAGGATACAAGCTTTCGGAAATTACTAGCAAGCTGAAAATATCGGAAATAAAGAAAATCTTTGAAGATAAAACAAAACGCTCGGAACAATTGAAAACATCAAATGATTCGGAATTTCTTAGACAAAATAAACGGAATGAGGATTTGAGAAATAATGAAATGAAAATAGAGAACAATAAAAAATTTAAACGTTAAAAATTATGGACAATACACAAAAAGACGGAATGGAGATTTTGAATCAAGTTATAGAATCCTGTAAAGCAAATATTGAATCTAACACAGAAACTAAAGCTTCAGTTGAAGATTATATGAATGTATCTTCAGAACTTGAACAATCTGTATCGGCTTTGATAAATATAATCGATGAAACATCAAGAACTTATCAAAAAGAAAATGAAATATTTAAGAAAACCGTAAGTCAAATCCCGAAAATAATTATTGCGGAATTATCTCAGCAAAGTATTGAAGCTTTACGAAAATCGAATCTTGTTTGGGGTATTTTTGGTGCAATTTTACTGTCATTTTCGACAATTCTAATAAGTGGAAATCTTGCATTCAAATGGTATTCCGAAAGTATCCGTTCCAAAAGCGAGCTTAGAGAGGAAATCCTTTCCGAATTTGAAAAGGATGGAAAACTGCTATATCCTAAAGACGACATTCAAAAATTAGAAAACAACACCGAACTTGTACAAAAATGGATTAATAAAAACCCGAAAGATGCGGAGAAATTCCTGAGATTCAAAGATGGTTACGAAGCTAAATAGGTCTATTGTCTTTATTTTTTTTAAAGTTTGGAAAACAAAATAGTAAGTGGGTTGGAAAATATTAAAAATAAACAGAACCAAAAGAGTAGATTAAAACGGTAAATATTTGAAAATTTATTCTTAATAGTCTTAAATCATACATAATAATTTATATAAAAATTGCACAATTAAAAATTTATTTTAAATTTGCTATAGTCAAATTTTATAAAAAAATCACTATCAAACGGATAAACACACAAATGAGTAATATTCCTTCATAAAACATTGTTTTTCAATATGTTTTTATAAGAATACAAAAACCCACCTCTCTGTTTTTCAGAACAATTCTGTCTGTATCCAAGGTGGTTTTCTTCGTTTTTTCTGTTTCGTGTAAGTTCTCCTGCTGTTCTGTACCATCCAAAATATTTCCAGATGGCTGATTAAATGAATCCTGATGAGTGCCGCAATGGTAGAAAATGCCTTTTTGCTCTTTGATTTTACACGTAGAACCTGCAACAGTAGCTGTGCAATCAGGGTACACCAAATTTGGGTTTTGATGCCGTTTTCTGTTTCGGAATAAA
>NZ_FTPU01000031.1 GCF_900108115.1 Epilithonimonas bovis DSM 19482 | reverse complement strand
ACAAATGTTTCAGTAGCAAACAACCCACCATAAACCGAATCGGATGGCTCGGATTGCCCACTTTGGAATACAAGGGCGAAAATTCTTTCTCAAAATAATTCCAATCTATTTTTTCTGAAAGTAGAACAAGTTCATGCTCGTGGTCAATAAAATCCACCAACATTGGGCGGAATAATTCTGGCTTCTTTTCTGGATTTTTCCCCAACATATTTGCAAAGTTTTAAAGCTCTAAGATACAAATTCTTGCAATAAAAAACAAGCTATTTTAAACCCAAAATACTAATAATCAGTAAATTATAGGTGGTTTAAGGAGGGACTAATTAAGCCTAGCTTTGCACCATCAAATGTGACTAGAAATCCAAATGAGGAAAAAAATAGCATTCAAATAATTTTTTTATTGAATGCGTTTTATTTTGTGATAATTCTAAAATCCTATTGTCCTGCAACGCGCTTAGTTAAAGGCATTATCGTAAGTCATAGATGAAAAATCAATTTTCACAATCGCTTTAGAATCTATCGGTTTGCCATCGCATTTGGCCGGGATCCAGGTCTTGTTTACCTTAGCAGCAGCATCTTTTAGGTCTTTCAGAAACGCATCGCTGTTGGCTACTTTAGGTCCGGTTTCTATTTTTGACAACGTCCCGTCTTTATTAATATCAAGTTTAACAAAAAAGAGCCCGTTAATCACGTAGGTGTTCCAGTTAACATTCTGTTGCAGCTTCTCTTTCAATGCTTTGATGTAAGCATCCGTACCTCCTGGGTATTTTAAACTTTGGAATTTTGCAGCATCACAAGAATTGTCTTTTATCTGATAAACACCTCTCAGATTATAGATGACCGCACTACTGCTGTTGTCTATGAGAGGAAGATTATCCATACCTTCTTCTACATCATTTTGTGCAAAAGAAAAACAACTGATAAGCAAGCTTAACGAAAATAATAGTGATTTCATAGATGTTGATTTAGAAAAATTAACTAAAGAAATGTTGTGCCAAAATAGCATTGTTTGGCCATAATCTACAACACCTCTATCTGATTTTTTAATAAATCTTCGAACTCATCTCTTCTTCGGATAAGATGCGCTTTGCCATCCAGGAACATCACCTCAGCAGGCTTTAACCGGGAATTGAAGTTCGAACTCATCTCAAAACCATAAGCACCGGCATTTCTAAAGACAATCACATCACCTTCTCTCACTTCATGGATTTTTCTGTCCCAGGCAAAAGTGTCTGTCTCACAGATATTCCCAACAACGGTATAGATTCTTTCTGGGCCTTTTGGGTTGGACAAGTTTTCGATAATATGATAAGAATCGTAAAACATAGGGCGAATCAGGTGGTTAAATCCGGAATTAACGCCCACAAAAACCGTAGCGGTGGTATGTTTGATGACATTAGACTTCACCAAAAAGTGCCCGCTTTTGCTTACCAGGAATTTCCCGGGTTCAAACCAAAGCTGGAATTTTCTGCCGGATTCTTCCTCATATTTTTTGATTGCGGCATTCACCTTTTTCCCCAAAGATTTCACATCAGTTTCCAGGTCGCCATCCTGATAAGGTACTTTGAAACCGCTTCCCATATCCAGGTATTTCAGGTTAGGGAAATTTTGAGCCAAGTCAAACATAATGTCCAGGCCTTGCATAAAAACATCCGGATCTTTGATTTCACTTCCTGTGTGCATATGAAGACCTTCTACATTGATGTTTGTAGACTTCATAATACGCTCTATATGGCGCAGCTGATGGATAGAGATCCCAAATTTGGAATCGATATGGCCTGTTGATATTTTATAATTACCTCCGGCAAAAATATGCGGGTTAATCCTTACAAAAATCGGGTAAGAATCCCCAAACTTGTTCCCGAACTGCTCCAGGATAGAGATGTTATCAATATTGATATGCACCTTGTGTGACATCGCCTCCTCGATCTCTGCAAGATCTACGCAGTTGGGTGTAAAAAGGATCCTTTCATTTGAGAAACCGGCTTTCAGGCCTAGTTTTACTTCGTTGATAGACACGCAATCAAGAGAGGCACCCAGTTTCTCAACATATTTCAGGATATTAATATTGGTCAAAGCTTTTGCAGCGTAGAAGAACCGGGTGTTTTTTGAGAAAGAAGAAGTCAGTTTCTCATATTGTTCGCGGATAGAGTCAACGTCATAAACATACACGGGTGTACCGAATTCCTGTGCTATACTTAGCAGGTCCTGATTGGTCATATTCTTGATTTTTTAAAAATAAAAAGGCAGATTCTTATAAAAAGAGTCTGCCGCAATAGGTATCTTTTGCACGCAACTCTTCTATACATTCCAAACCTTGGAAAACCTTACAGCTCCCTTTTTACCGATTTTGTTCTGCTTAAAATTGTGCATTGCTTTGTTATAAAATTTTCGCAAAAATAGATGTTATTTGTAAATCCCGCAATCTTTTGGGATGATTTTTATTTCGGGCAGCTTAATCCGCCTTCCGCTCCCAATCTTTTTGGCAGACGATTTCCGTATAAATAGAACTTATGGGTTGGCAAAAAAGGATTTCCGCTCAAGTCGGGCTGCGGGGATTCTATATAGAAACACATTTTTGTCATTCCGTAGAATCTAAACGGTTGTGATTCCTACGGATTGACAAAGACTGATTTCACATAGAAAACTTTTGTGTCTTTTGTGGTTAAAATTATTTTTCCGGAAGCTGAGACACCTCAAACTCATTTCTCAAAAGTGCCAGTAGCAAATCGTTTTGTAGATCTAAGGTAAATTTTGGGACCGGCATCATGCGCTTTCTGATCTTCTCCAAAGACTGGATCTGATGATAAAGTTCATAAAAACCAAAACCTGTCAGTTTACCCTTTTCCAGTACCAGAAAAGACTTCTCACCCAGCGTTCTTCCCGCGGCAGACCAAACCTCGTTTCTGTTTTTAAGCTTCAGTTTCTGTGTAAGCTCGGTAAAATCCTGTATCTCCGGTCTGGACTTAATGTAATTAATCGCTTTCAGGCCCTGAGTAAAACTTTTGAATCTCAGCAAAGGCTTAACTTCCTGGTTTTTTGATATTTTTTCCAAAATCCATTTGTTCTTCCTGTAAAACAGCCCAAATGGCAGGTTTTGTCTTTTTTGGATGCCTTTGTTCTGCATCATCAATTTGGCAGTCAGGTCGGTGCCGGTGAGCTCATAAGAGATCTTCTCTGTATCTTCCTGTATGTTTTTGTATTTTTCCTTATCCGAGTCAAAGATTTTTTTGGCGGCTTTATAAAGATCATCTGCTTCATCAGAATAGATAATTTTACCATCACCGTTCTGGAAATAGAGAATCCCTCTCTGGTTGGGGAGGTCTTCTGTCAGCAGGCGGATCTTATTGATATAATACTTAGCATGATTCTCCTCCTGCAGAGTCTGGATAATCTCATTATCCTTATCCTTGATGATCAGCAATTTCAAGAGATCCAAAGTTGCTCTTGCATCGCCACTGGCGCGATGCGCTTCGCTTAAAGGAATCCCGATTGATTTACAAAGTTTGCTGAGTGAATAGCTTTTCTCGTCCGGAATCAGTTTTTTAGCTAACGGGATTGTGTCTAAGGTATTGATTTTGAAATCATAACCAAGCCTTTTGAATGACTGGCGAAGCATCCGGTAATCAAAATCAATATTATGCCCAACTAATACAGAATCCCGGGTAATCTCTACCACACGTTTTGCAATCTCATGGAACTTCGGCGCTGTGATAACCATTTTTTGGCTAATGCCAGTCAGTTTCTGAACAAAAGATGTGATCTCTGCCTCCGGATTAACGAGTGAGATAAACTGGTCTGTAATCTCGTGACCGTCAAATCTATAAATGGCGATCTCGATAATACTCTCTTTCCGGAACGGTGCGCCGTTACTTTCTATATCTATTATGGCGTACATCTGCATCTATGCAATCAGCATCTTTATGTTATCTTCTTGTTTTCAGCCCAAACATGCCCATCACAAACTTGGCACCTTCCCTTGCAAGCGTTGTCATAAAGGTTTTTCCGGCACGGCTTTCCATTACCTGCTCCAGCATCCCTGGCTGTTCCTTTGTTTGGGAAGTGCGTCTGCCTGCTGGCGGCGTTGGTATATTGGTTTGTGTATAATCCTGGATTCTTTTATTCAGGATTTCGTAAGCACTTTCTCTGTCAATGGTTTGCTCATATTTCCTGACCAGTGCAGAACTGCTGGTTAACTGGTCTATTTCTGATGCGGTTAAAACATCCATGCGGCTTTCCGGCGAAATCAGATAAGTCTGCACCAGCGGCGTTGGGATCCCTTTCTCGTCAAGAGCTGTTACAAAAGCTTCACCAATCCCAAGATTCTGGATCAGTTCGCTGGCTTTATAGAACTCTGTTGTTGGATAGTTTTCTACCGCTTTGTCAATCTCTTTTCGGTCTTTGGCAGTAAAGCCTCTCAGCGCGTGCTGGATTTTAAGGCCTAGCTGGCTTAAGATATTCTCCGGGACATCGCCGGGTATTTGAGTGATAAAGTAAATCCCGATTCCTTTTGAACGAATCAATTTGACCATGGTTTCAATTTGGGAGAGCAGTGTTTTCGAAGCTTCGTTAAAAATCAAATGCGCCTCATCTATAAAAAGAACCAACTTTGGCCGTCCGCTGTCGCCTTCCTCAGGAAAGGTCATATAGATCTCCGCAAAAAGCGAAAGCATAAAGGTTGAGAACAAGTTGGGTTTGTTTTGGATATCATCAACACGGAAGATGTTGACAACGCCTTTCCCATCGCGGGTTTGCAAAAGGTCATTAACCTCAAAACTAGGTTCGCCAAAAAAAGCAGCAGCGCCTTCCTGCTCCATTGCTACAATAGATCGCAAGATGGCGCCCAAAGAAGCAGGAGCGATAGAACCATAATTATCCGCCAAATCCTTTTTCCCAATAGGATTGTCTGTGACGTACTGAAGGACTTTTTTCAGATCCTGAAGGTCAACCAGCGGCAAAACCTTGTCATCGCAATATTTGAAAACGATCGACATAATGCTCTGCTGCGTATCATTAAGCCCAAGAATCTTGCTGAGCAAAATAGGACCAAATTCTAAAACGGTTGCTCTCAGTTTCACGCCTTTTGCGCCGGAAATCGTCATTAGCTCTACCGGGAAACTCTGTGGAGAATAAGGCAATTGCGTTTTGGCATACCGTTCTTTTATAATATCATTTTCGGTGCCGGCTTCTGCGATGCCGGAGAGGTCACCTTTGATATCCATCACCAAGGTCGGGATTCCGGCATGTGACAATTGTTCTACAAAAACCTGCAGCGTTTTGGTTTTACCCGTTCCGGTGGCACCAGCTATCAAACCGTGCCTGTTGACAGTTTTGAGAGGAATAGAAACATTGACTTCGGGAACAACTTCGCCGTCCAGCATCCCTTTTCCCAGGATAATATGTTCGCCTTTTGGATTGTATTTTGAGTTTAGATCGGTTATAAATTTTATTTTGTCTGCCATTTGTGGAAAATTATTTTTCAAAGCTTAAATTTAAAAATAATTCTCTGAAATCAATCTTAAATTTAATTTTTCTAAGACTTATCTTTGCACACAAGAGTTTTGAGTATGAGAGCTTACAACAACAAGAACTTCCTGAAAATACTGGTCAGTCTCCATAAGAGCGACACGATCAAGATCCTTTTCCCCTCGATGTGTCTCATGGCGCTTTATTCCTATGGGATCTACTTTGTGGAAATAGAATACCTGAGACTCAGTTCAAAATCTATTGTGAGCAATGTCGGCCTTGTGCATTCACTTTTGGGTTTTGTATTGTCTCTGCTTTTGGTTTTCCGGACCAATACTGCCTATGACCGCTGGTGGGAAGGCCGAAAACTCTGGGGAAAGCTTGTTAACGACAGCCGTAATTTTGCCATAAAAATTAATACCCTATTGGGAGACAATGTGAAAGACAAACAGCAGATCGCAAAATACCTGAAGCTGTTTCCTCATTTCCTAAGCCGCCATCTTTCCAAAGAATCTACGCGATTGGTTTTGGACGAAGATTATTCGGACCTGGAGCATAAACTGAAGCACCATTCGCCCGTTGAGCTGATCTATCTCCTGACGGCAAAACTCGCTCAACTCAAAAAAGATGGGAAAATCACGGATAATGAGCTTATCTATATGGACTCTCAACTGTCCGGTTTTCTGGATGTTTGTGGAGGTTGCGAGCGGATCAAAAATACGCCAATCCCATTTTCTTATTCCTCTTTTATCAAAAAATTTATAGTAGTCTATGTTCTGGCGTTGCCTGTGGCCTATGTTGTAAATATTGGATATTTTATGATTCCGCTTACCGTTTTTGTCTTCTATGTTTTGATGAGCCTGGAAGTGATCGCAGAGGAAATTGAGGACCCTTTCAACAATGATGAAAATGATTTGCCAACGGAGTCTATTGCCCAGAACATCGAAAGAAATATTGATTTAATTTTAAACAAAGCCTAATTGTGACAAAAAAACTGAAACTCGAAGAACTCGGGAGAATAGATGTAGAGACATTTAAAAAAACAGCAAAAATCCCCTTGGTTGTGGTTCTCGACAGCGTAAGAAGCATGCACAACGTAGGTGCCATTTTCCGGACGGCTGATGCTTTTTTGGTAGAAAAAATCGTGCTTTGTGGCATTACACCACAACCGCCACACCGTGAGATCCACAAGGCTGCACTGGGCGCTACAGAAAGCGTAGATTGGATCTATGAAGAGAGTATCAACACCGCTATTGATAATCTCAAAAAAGACAACTTTGAGATCATTGGGATAGAACAAACATCGGACAGTCAACTGATCACGGATTTTATCATTAATCCTGAGAAAAAATACGCCTTGATACTGGGAAACGAAGTGGATGGCATTAGCGATGAAGCGCTGCCTGATATTGATACTTTTCTGGAAATCCCACAATTGGGTACCAAGCATTCTCTCAATGTAAGTGTTTGCGGCGGGATTGTAATTTGGGAGTTTGCGAAAAATCTGAGCCTCAAAAAATAAAAACTGCAAACACCAAAAGTGCCGCAGTTTGAAATAAATCTAATAAAAAGTAAAAATGAAAGGCGACAAAGATATATTTTTTAGTTAATACAACGCAATATATTTTCTGTAAATTTTAAAAAATTTCATAAAACATTCTTCACAAAGGATTTTTTGTACATTAGCATCATGTTTATCAGAGATTACATATCCAAAGATTATCCTACCTTCAATTCCCGCGACTCTATCGAGGAGTCTTGTGAGATTGCAAAAGAATTTGGTTACTCCCACGTTTTTATTGTAAAGAAAGGTATTTTCCAGGGTTGCCTCAGCCAGTCTTTTTTGGAAGACAGCCCGGAAGGGAATCTGGATAGCCTCAACATGCACTACGAGCGTTTTGCCATTATAGAAGACAGCAGCATTCTAGACAGTATCAAGCTTTTTCACACTTTCAGTGCCAATGTGGTACCAGTTATTTCTAAGGATGAAAAATATCTTGGGTATATCTCTTGCGACGATATCTTTAATGAATTTTCCAAATATCCGCTGTTTTCCGAAAATGGCGCCATTTTGACGGTGAAAACGACCGGCCTGCATTATTCAATGACAGAAATTTCTCAAATTATCGAGAGCAACAATGCGAAGATATACGGTATGTTCATCAATGCTATCAAAGAAGACGGCATCGAGATCACACTGAAAATCAGTAATGAAAACCTAAGCTCTATTGATGAAACATTTGAGCGCTACGGCTATACAGTCCTCAATAAACATTATGATGATGAGAAGGATGAACTCATGAAAGACCGCTTTGGTTTTTTTCAAAAATTTTTGGAGATCTAGATTATGAAAGCAGCTATCTATTCTCAAAAAAAAGATCTGGATACGTTCCTGTATCTCAACAAGTTTATTTCTGAATTGGCTCTCAGGGATGTTTCCGTAGTTCTGCATGCAGATATGGCAGAACGGCTGAAGTTTACCAAAGACTTTGACACCTTCTCCGGCAAAGAGGAACTGCGTCAGAAAGACGTCAATTTCGTTTTCAGTTTTGGCGGTGATGGTACGATCCTTAATGCGCTGACATTTATCCAGGATCTGGAGATCCCTATTATCGGAGTCAACACCGGCAGGCTCGGCTTCCTGGCCAACTTTAGCAAAGAGGAAATCTTTAGCGAATTAGACGCCATCATTCTGGACAAAAACTATAATATCAGCAAACGGTCGGTGATAAAAATCACTAGCAATGATGACGCTAACATAGATTTTCCTTTTGCCCTTAACGATGTCAGTATTTCCAGGAAAGAAACGACATCGATGATTACGGTAGAGTCTTATATTAATGATGACTTCCTGAATGTGTTTTGGGGTGACGGCCTTATTATTTCTACGCCTACGGGCTCTACGGCCTATTCCCTTAGCTGTGGCGGGCCAATTATCTCGCCGGCCAATGATAATTTTGTCATCACACCTATTGCGCCGCATAACCTGAATGTGAGGCCACTGATCGTAAAAGATGACACAAAAATAAAATTAACGGTTAAAAGCCGAGTGCAGGAGTATACACTCGCATTAGATTCCCGGTTATATCATATGCAGGTAGGTAACGAAATCATGATCGAAAAGGCCGGTTTTTCGCTTTTCCTCATCAAACCAAAAAAATTTAGTTTCTACGAAACCATCCGTCAAAAGCTTCTTTGGGGAAATGACAAGAGGAACTAATGACGAAGAAAGCATTCTTAACATAGTGTATTAAAAACGAAATTATAATTATTAATAATTTAGTAACTTTACAATCCAAAAAACCTAAAAAATTATAATAAAATGAGCAGAAAATTTCCGGCAGGAGTTGCCACTGGTTCTTTAGTAACAGAGATATTTGAATATGCCAAAGAGAAACAATTTGCGCTTCCCGCTGCTAACGTAATAGGTTCCAGCAACATCAACGCAACTCTGGAAACTGCAGCAAAACTAAATGCTCCGGTTATCATCCAGTTTTCTAATGGTGGTGCGGCTTTCAATGCCGGGAAAGGACTGAGCAACGATGGTCAAAAGGCGGCAATCCTGGGCGCTGTAGCTGGTGCAAAACATATCCATACTTTGGCTGAGGCTTATGGAGCTACCGTAATCCTGCATACAGACCATTGTGCTAAAAAATTGTTGCCTTGGTTTGACGGATTGCTAGATGCGAGCGAAGAGCATTTCAAAAATACAGGTAAACCATTATTTTCTTCCCATATGCTTGACTTATCAGAAGAGCCTTTGGAAGAAAACCTTGAGGTATCTGCAAAATATTTCGAAAGAATGGCCAAAATGGGCATGACTCTTGAGATCGAATTAGGCGTAACAGGAGGCGAAGAAGATGGTGTCGACAATTCTGATGTAGACAGTTCAAAACTATACACTCAACCAGAAGAAGTAGCCCACGCTTACGAAGTTCTTAACAAAATCTCACCTAATTTTACCATTGCGGCAGCTTTTGGAAACGTACACGGGGTTTACAAACCTGGTAACGTAAAATTGACTCCAAAAATCCTTGATAACTCTCAGAAATTTGTGCAGCAGAAATTTGGGACAGCAGACAAACCGGTTAATTTTGTATTCCATGGTGGTTCTGGGTCTACATTGTTAGAAATCAGAGAAGCAATCGGTTATGGTGTTGTAAAAATGAATATTGATACAGATTTGCAGTTTGGATACACAGAAGGTGTCAGAGATTATATGACAGAAAAGATTGATTATCTGCGTCACCAGATCGGGAACCCAACCGGAGCCGATGCACCTAACAAAAAATTCTACGACCCAAGAGTTTGGGTAAGAAAAGGAGAAGAAACTTATATCAAGAGATTGACTCAGGCTTTTGAAGATCTGAATAATATTAATACACTTTAAATTCATAAATGATAATTGATGAGCGATAGGCGATTTTTCGTTTTTCATCAATTATCAATTATCATTCATCAATTATAGATTATGGCATTTGATTGGTTTAAAAGGAAAACCCAAAATATCACCACTTCTACCGAAGATAAAAAGGATGTTCCCAAAGGGCTTTGGCACAAAACGCCAACTGGTAAAATTATCGAGGCCGAGGAACTTCGCGCTAATAACTTTGTCTCTCCGGAAGATGGTTTCCATGTAAGGATCGGAAGTAGAGAATACTTTGATATGCTTTTTGATGATCAAAAATTCAAAGAACTGGATGCTGACGTAGAAAGTATTGATATCCTTAAATTTAAAGATACCAAGTCTTACACAGACCGTCTGAAAGAAGTCAAATCCAAAACAAAACTGACCGATTCTATCCGTAATGCCACCGGTAAGGTGAACGGCGAAGAAATGGTAGTTTCCTGTATGGATTTTGCATTTATCGGAGGTTCACTCGGTTCCGTAATGGGCGAAAAAATCAGAAGAGCAATCGATTATTGTATCAAAAACAAATTGCCTTATATGATCATCTGCCAGTCCGGTGGCGCAAGGATGCAGGAAGCAGCTTACTCTTTGATGCAATTGGCAAAAGTACAGGCCAAATTAGTACAGCTTTCGGATGCGGGTTTACCTTACATCGCTTATTTGACGGATCCTACATTTGGCGGCATTACGGCGTCTTTTGCAATGACAGCCGACCTTATCATTGCAGAACCAAGCGCACTGATTGGGTTTGCAGGGCCTAGAGTTATCCGTGAGACAATTGGTAAAGATTTGCCGGAAGGATTTCAGACTTCTGAGTTTTTACAGGAAAAAGGCTTTGTAGATTTTATTGTTAAAAGGACAGAAATCAAACAGCAGGTTTCCAGAGTTGTGAAACTTTTGACTCACGAATATCATTAATTAAATTACTGAAACTAAAATATACTCTCTCAACTCTGAGAGAGTTTTTTTATGAGATTTATAGGGATTTTTTTTAGAGCACTGAAATCATTAACCTTTAGTAAATTATTGAAGGTTTTTTCGATAGGGATTATGCATCCGCTTTTCGCATTTCTTTATACCTATGCCAGCTTACGGGCTTTTCAGAAAGCCAAAGAGTTGTACCCAAAAACCAATTCCAATAGCGGCAAAGGCAACGCCTTCCGTCATGCCTATTGGTGCTGCCTGATTATGATGTATTTCTGCAAGGTTTCTTCTCCGGAAAAATCCTTAAAATGGTGTAAAAAACTGACAGATATGCACGAAGATCTTTTCCCAAACCAGCCTTTGGAAACCAAAATGGACCGTCATAATAACCAGGTTGGGATGGATTATTTTATGAGTCTTCTACCAGGCGTCCACCGGCAGTTTTTTGAAAGCAGTTTTTTTGTGGACGAGCTCAGGAAAAAAACTAAAAATGCCGTTTTGATAAAATCTTTAGATGAGCAGGTTGGCAATGACGTTTTGATTTACTTAGAATAGAAAATATTTTTCCGTAATATTTAGAAACAAAATTGACGACCCTATAAGAGAATCGCCAATCAAAAAAACTAAATATATTTCGAAAGTTTTACCACGCTTTCACCGCTCCTCCCTTGAAGATTTTTTGAGCTTCGGCTTCTACTTCCGAAGACTGATAAGCTTATACAAATTTTTTGACTTTTTCGTCATTCTTATTATCTTCTCTTGCCACAATCAGATTGGCATAAGGAGAGTTCTTATCTTCTGTGAATAATCCTTCGTTCTCAGGATCCAAGCCAGCCTGAGCTGCAAAATTATTATTGATAATAGCTAATGCTACTTCTTTGTCTTCCAAAACTCTTGGGATTTGTGGCGCTTCTAATTCTAAGATTTTTAGATTTTTCGGATTTGCAACAATGTCTGTAACCTTAGGCAAAAGCCCAACGCCGTCTTTTAGTTTGATTAAGCCTTGTTTTTGTAATAATAACAAAGAACGTCCGCCATTGGTCGGGTCATTTGGAATTACAATTGTTTGTCTGGGCTGCAATTCGGACACCGATTTTATCTTTTTAGAATAAGCCACAATCGGATAAACAAAAGTTTTGCCTACAACCACCAATTTATAACCACGTTGTTTAGATTGCTCTTCCAGATAAGGCAAATGCTGGAAAGCGTTCACATCCACATCGCCCTGGCTCAGAGCTTCATTGGGAACCACATAATCATTGAAGGTTACCAGCTCCACATCCAGTCCGTATTTTTTTTCGCCACTTTTTTGGCTGTTTCGGCAAGGTTCTGTTCCGGTCCGGTTGCGATCCCGACTTTCAGGACATTAGGGTTTGATTCTTTTTTGTTGCAGGCTGACAATGTGATGATTGCCAATGCTAACGCAAATATTTTTGATTTCATTTTTTATAATTTATAATTAACAAAGTATCTTTAACTCTTCTGGGTTTTTCTGATTTGGGTATTGTCAAATTTAAAATTTGCTAAATCTGACTAATCTGGGAGAATTATTAGTTTTAAATATTTAATATTATCTGTGATTGAATTTTTTTGAAAGCAGGTCCCCGGAAATCTGGATAATGAAAACCAGCACGATCAACAATACCAAAACCGAATTCATTACCGCGAAATCATATCCGATATAACCATACTGATATCCAACTTGTCCCAATCCGCCAGCGCCAACTGCACCGCCCATTGCAGAATAACCAACGAGTGTAATTAATGTAATGCTAACATTATTGATTAGTGACAGTAAAGCTTCCGGCAAAAGGACTTTTCGGATGATTTGAAGTGGTTTTGCACCCATTGCTCTCGCTGGCTTCTATCAAACCTGAAGGTATTTCCAACAGGCTGTTTTCTACCAATCTGGCAATAAACGGAGCCGAACCTACACTCAGCGGAACCAATGCTGCCGCAACGCCAATCGACGTTCCAACAATGGTTCGTGTAAAGGGTATCATCCAGACAATGAGAATGATAAACGGGATCGAACGGAAAATATTGACTATAATTGATACGATTTGGTGTGATATCTTATTTTCCAATAACTGGCCTTTTCTGGTGAGGAAAAGAAAAATCCCTGTCGGTAATCCCAGAACAAATCCAAAAAATCCTGAAACCAAGGTCATTACAATCGTTTCAATCGTCCCTTGAAATAACAAATTGATGATACTATCCGACATAACCTAAAATTTCTGCGTTTGCATATTCATTTTCCAAATAAGCCAAAGCCTCATTGATGTTTCCTTCTTTCAGCTCCAAAAGCAAAACCCCAAAACTCAAGTGGCCAACATATTCCAGTTGAGCGCTGATAATCTTTGCTTTAATATCAAATTTTTCATAAAGATTGATGATTACAGAACTTTGCTCGTCATTGCCACGAACAAGAATTTTGACCAACGGGTTTCCGTCCTTACTATCATTGCCAACAGCGTCCTGATAAATCGCTGGTAATCCTACATTAAGAGAAGACTGGATAAAACCTTTGATAATCTCTTTTTCGGGATGGATGAAGATTTGTTCCACTTTCCCCTGCTCGGCCAACTGTCCGTGATCAATCACCGCCACTTTGTCGCAGATGGTTTTAATCACTTCCATTTCGTGGGTAATGAGAAGAATCGTAAGATTGAGTTTTTGATTGATCGATTTTAGAAGCTGCAGTATCGATTTCGTAGTTGCGGGGTCCAGTGCACTTGTCGCTTCGTCACAAAGCAGAACTTTCGGGTCGTTGGCCAAAGCTCTTGCAATCGCAACCCTTTGTTTCTGCCCGCCGGACAAGTTGGCGGGATAATCTTTTGCTTTTTCACTGAGCCCGACCAATTCCAAAAGCCCATTCACTTTTTCGCTGATTTCTGACTTCGGTTTTCCTTCTAATTCTAAAGGGAACGCCACATTATCAAAAACAGTCCTGGATGATAACAGATTGAAATGCTGGAAAATCATTGCAATTTTCCTTCTTTCGAGAGTCAGTTGAGCAGCAGAAAGCTTGGTCAGTTCTACATTATCAACAATTACTTGGCCTTCGTTTGGCCGTTCCAACAGGTTTACGCAGCGTATGAGCGTGCTTTTACCCGCGCCGGAAGTCCCAATCACGCCGAAGATCTCACCTTTATCAACAGTCAGAGACACGTCTGATAAAGCCTGTATCGTCTTATTTTTGGTTTTAAAACGTTTGGAGACGTTTATTAATTCAATCATTTTATATTAGTTAAAAAGAAAAACCTTTCAAATGAGATTATGAAAGGTTTTCAAAATAAACACACTATTTTTCTACTTCATATCGCTTTTGAAAAGTCAATCGTAACAAAACAAAATTTTACAGCCATTGATAGTGTTTAAAAAAAGCCTGTGCAAACATATTAAATTGAATTCATACCAAACAAGTATAATTTAAACAGTGTGACAAATATCAGTTTATACAACAAATAATCACTTGTTAAACAATCCTATTTTACCATTCAGACATCAAAAACGACAGTTCAGCAGAATAAAATTTATATGGAAAAGCAATCATTCTATCTTTGACTTATAAAATTAAAATAACAAACAAAAAATATCCAAATGAAATCATTTATGATTCCATTTGACCATTAAAAACCAATAAAATTTATCAAATGAAAAATTTATTATTAACTGCCGCTTTACTTTTTGTAGGATTTACAACTTTCGCACAAACGGCTTTTGAAAAAGCAATGACAGAAAAAATAGCTAAAGTAGAAGACCATAAAACGCCGGATGAATTCACGGCTTTGGCCAATGATTTTGACAGAATCGGAACCAAAGAAAATACGCAATGGCTACCCTATTATTACGCGGCATTTGCAACCATCCAAAAAGGAAGAATCCTGATGCAGTCCGGGAAAACTTCAGAACTGGATCCGGTTGCGGCAGATGCTGAAAAATACATCGCCAAAGCAGAAGCATTAAGTCCTAACAACGCTGAACTTTTTATTCTTAAAAAAATGACAAGCGGCCTGCGAATGATGGCAGACCCGATGTCCAGATATATGCAGGAATCGCCGATTGCACAACAGGCGTTGGCAAAAGCGCAGGAATTGGATCCTACGAACCCGAGAATTACTCTGTTACAGGCAGAAGATGCTTATTTCACTCCGGAACAATTTGGAGGAAGCAAAGCAAAAGGCCAGGAGCTTTTTAAAAAAGCGGTTGATCAGTTTGGTACTTATCAATCAAAATCTTCATTGGATCCAAAATGGGGAAAGGGCGAAGCAGAAAATTTCCTCAGCCAGAAATAAAAATAGAACTTATGTAATACGAGTTTTTTTAAGTGTAATCAAATTCGGTGTCATTTTCATCTCGTCTTGCGTCTCAAATTGATTGGATAATTAGTTCTCTTTCACTAAATTCATAAAAATAAGATAGTCCCGAACAATATTTATTCGAGTTTCTCCATCATTTGTGGTTCTTCCAATTTTTGGATGTTCTGATAAAAGATTTATGGCTTCGCTAAATAATTTGTTGAGTTTTTTGCTGTATGTTTTAGATTTTGTTCTGTTAATCCAATATTTTAGAATTTCGTTTCGTTTTAACTTTGCGGATTTAGTCCAAATTATTTTTCGTTTAGCCATTGCTCAATTTCATTTTCAACTTCTTCATTTGTAAAAACTTCACCATTAGAATATTCTTTTCTTGCTTTTGTAATTCGATTTTTTTGTTTTTGAGAAAGTTCAAAAATTTCTTTATCGAGTTCAAAATCAAGAAGTTTTTTTAATTCTTTAACAATCCGAATTTCTTTTAATTCGGTTATTTTATTAATTAATTCTAGTTTAAGTTTTAATTCAGCCGTACTCATCTCACTAATTATTTAATTCAAATTTACATAAAATTTTAAAAGGAAATATTTAAGCATATAGTTTTTAAAATCTTGCCTAAAATTAATATTTCATCAGATTCCTTCGTCTTTGGCGAGGGAATTTTTATTAATTTTGGAAAGAATCAAAAATAAAGTATGAAATCGGCTTAATTGAGAGACCTCAAAAAACCAATGAATATACCGCGATAACATATGACCTTTGAAAAAAATATAATCTCCATATGAAATTAACTTCAATTCTTACATCCGCTGCTGTTGTGTGTTACATCGGCGCCCAAGCTCAATCTATGACCAATCCCAATTATCCCAAAGCTCAGAAAGGAAACCAAGTTGACCAATATTTCGGAACTCCAGTTGCAGATCCTTACCGCGATCTGGAAAACGATTCCGAAGCGACAAAAAAATGGGTGGACGAGGAAGTGGCTTACAGCCAGAATTATTTGTCAAAAATCCCTTTCAGGGAAACGATAAAAAATCAATTGAGAGATATCTGGAACTATGAAAAGATCTCTGCGCCCTTCAAAGAAGGAGATTATACGTATTATTCCAAAAACAACGGATTGCAGGCACAATCTGTGATCTACAGAACTGGTATGAAAACCAGAAATATCGAGGTTTTCCTGGACCCGAACCAATTCTCCAAAGATGGGACGACATCTCTAACCAATCTGTCTTTCAATAAAAAAGGGAATCTTGCCGCTTATTCTATTTCGGAAGGCGGAAGCGACTGGAATAAGATCATTATCATTGATGCCATTACCAAAAAACAGATTGATGATACTTTGATTGATGTGAAATTCAGTGGAATTGCCTGGAAAGGCGACGAAGGTTTCTACTATTCCAGCTACGACAAACCAAAAGAAGGAACAGTTCTTTCAGGAATGACCGATAAACACAAAGTTTATTTCCATAAACTCGGTACAAAACAATCCGAAGACCAATTGATTTTCGGAGGCGAAAAAACACCAAGACGTTATCTGTCTGCCAGCGTTTCCGAAGACCAAAGATTTTTGATTATCTCAGGAGCTAATGCTACCAACGGCAACGAATTATACATCAAAGACCTGAAAAACGGAGGCGATTTTGTCCAGATCAACAAAGGATTTGACATTAATGCTGATATTGTAGACACTCAGGGCGATGATCTTTTCATCTTCACCGATAAAGATGCGCCCAATATGAGACTGGTAAAAGCCAGCATCAAAAATCCAAGCCCGGAGAATTGGAAAGATGTGATCCCGGAAACAGAAAATGTACTCGGAATCTCGGAAGGCGGCGGTTATTTCTTCGCAACTTATATGAAAGATGCGATTGATATCGTTAAACAATTCGATAAAACCGGGAAATTAGTGAGAGAAATTACACTTCCCGGAAAAGGGAATATTTCCGGATTTGGTGGTAAAAAAGAAGAGAAAGACATCTATTATTCTTTCACCAATTATATCACACCGGGAACCATCTATAAATACAACGTAGATTCCGGAAAGTCTGAAGTTTATCAAAAACCGAATGTGAAATTCAATCCTGATGACTATGTTTCGGAACAGGTTTTCTACACTTCAAAAGACGGGACTAAGATCCCAATGATGATCAATTACAAAAAAGGGACGAAGTTGGATGGCAAAAACCCTACGATCCTTTATTCTTACGGTGGTTTCAACATCAGCCTTCAGCCAGGTTTTTCTGTAGTGAATGCGATCTGGATGGAAAACGGCGGAATCTACGCTGTTCCAAACATCAGAGGCGGTGGAGAATATGGTAAAAAATGGCACGATGCAGGAACCAAACAACAAAAGAAAAATGTTTTTAATGACTTCATCGCTGCCGGAGAATATTTGCAGGCAAAAGGTTATACTTCCAAAGAATTTATGGCACTTTCCGGGCGTTCAAACGGTGGGCTTTTGGTTGGTGCAACAATGACGATGAGACCAGATCTGGCAAAAGTCGCTTTCCCGGGCGTTGGTGTTTTGGATATGCTGAGATATAATAAATTCACAGCCGGAGCGGGCTGGTCCTATGATTACGGAACGGCCGAAGACAGCAAAGAAATGTTCGACTATCTGAAATCTTACTCACCGGTTCACAATGTAAAAGCCGGAACTTGTTACCCATCTACAATGATTATCACAAGCGATCACGATGACAGAGTTGTGCCGGCACATTCTTTCAAATTCGGTGCGGAGCTGCAGGAGAAACAATCTTGCAGCAACCCAATTCTCTTGAGAATCGAGAAAAATGCAGGCCACGGAGCAGGCCGTTCCACGGAACAGGTGATTGGCGAAAATGCCGACCTGTTGAGTTTTGCGTTATTTGAAATGGGAGTCAGGACTTTGAAAAAATAATTTTCATGATTAATAGCCTAAAAATCCCGAAATTAGTTTCGGGATTTTTTGTATTTGGACAATAATTTGATGCAAAAAAAACATTCACAATATAAAATCTTAACCAAATGAAAACAAACAGCTTAATTCTTGGTCTTGCAACAACTTTAGCTTTCGTTTCCTGCAAGAAAAATGAAAACAGAATAACATCCGAATCCTATTCTACAAAAACAGAAATTGTTGATGACAACGGGAAAATAGACAGCGCCACCACCACGTCTGCAGAAAAAGTTGTGAATGGTAAAAAGACAACCAGCATCTCATATCCTTACAAGGCCAGCGACGGCAGCCGAGCCAAAGCCACTTTTACCAATGATGGCAAGTCAAAACTGATTACAATCGAGGCCAATAATCACAAATTTGTGCTGGATTTTCAAAAAGCAACAGCTAAAGGAGAGCTCTATGAGAGAAACAGTATTTCGGCCGAAGCAACAGCTGATTCCTTATTAATTTCGCAAGGCGACAATATTATTCCGTTAGTGAAAATTAAATAGAAGATGATCAGATACCTTTTTTCCCTTCCAGGAGCATCTCTATCATTTTGACTTTCCGGCGTTCGCGGGTTTCTTCTTTTTTGGCATCGTCAATCCAGTGGATGTATTCTTTCTTATGCGTGTAAGACATTTTATCGTAGAACTCTTTTGCTTTTTCATTTTGGTCTAGCAAAGCCTGAACATCCTCGGGAACAAGAACAACCCGCTCTTCTTTATCTTCCCAAAGTTTCACATCTACGGAATCAAATGATTTGCTGATTTGTTTGCGAATGGCTTGGGTAAGAATCAGGCAATGCCCATTTCCTATATTGGCAAGGCTGCCACGATATTCTGCATTGCCATCAAAAATTGCTTTGATTTTGACTTGACCTTTCTTTCCAAATAATTCAACTGTATCAAAAGGAAAAAAAACATATCCGGCATTCATATCCTGATGCTGTTGGATTTCTGCGGAGAAAGTGATTGGTTGAGCCATAAGCAGATGTTAGAATTTAATTGTCAGATATTAGAATCAATACTTAACTTAAAGTGAAAAATCCCAAAAACTAATTTTGAGATTTTTTGTTTATAAATTTATTTTAAAGAAGCCATTTGCATACATGTTATTGCCGCAAATCCTTTTTGATTTAGCAGATTATGAATTATGAATCTGACCAGTTAACAAGAAAATTTTCTTCTGACTATGCAACTAATTTTCGACCTCGATTATTCTAAATCTTAGCCAACAAAGTCCTGAAATTCACTTTCTCATCAATAATTCTTCTCAGTTCAGAAACAGGAACTCTTTCCTGCTCCATGGTATCTCTGTATCTGATGGTCACTGTATTATCATTCAAAGAATCGTGATCCACAGTGATACAGAAAGGTGTTCCGATGGCGTCCTGTCTTCTGTAACGTTTACCAATACTGTCTTTTTCTTCAAAGATCATATTGAAATCATACTTCAGATCATTGAAGATTTTATCCGCAAATTCCGGTAAGCCGTCTTTTTTCACAAGCGGAAGGATAGCCGCTTTTACAGGAGCCAAAGCCGGAGGAAGGCTTAGAACCGTTCTTTCCGAACCGTCTTCCAAAACTTCATCCTTAAGGCAATGCGAGAAAATTGCTAAGAACAATCTATCCAAACCAACAGAAGTTTCTACAACGTAAGGCACATAGTTTTCATTTCTTTCAGGGTCAAAATATTGGATTTTTCTGCCTGAGAATTTCTCGTGCGCTGAAAGGTCAAAGTCTGTTCTACTGTGGATACCTTCCAGTTCTTTGAATCCGAATGGGAAATTAAACTCGATATCAGCCGCAGCGTTGGCATAATGCGCCAGTTTATCGTGATCGTGGAAACGGTAATTATCTTCACCCAAGCCAAGCGCCAAATGCCAGTTAAGACGTGTTTTTTTCCATTGTTCGTAGAATTCCAACTCTGTTCCTGGTGGAACAAAATATTGCATTTCCATTTGCTCAAATTCTCTCATTCTGAAGATGAATTGTCTCGCAACAATCTCATTTCGAAACGCTTTACCAATCTGAGCGATCCCAAAAGGTAATTTATGACGAGACGTTTTCTGAACGTTGAGGTAATTCACAAAAATTCCCTGAGCCGTTTCGGGCCTTAGGTAAAGATCTGTTGCTGAATCTGCAGAAGCACCCAGTTTGGTCCCAAACATCAGGTTGAACTGTCTTACTTCGGTCCAGTTTTTAGAGCCTGTATCAGGATCGGCAATTTCCAGTTCTTCAATCAAAGCTTTCACATCTGCAAGGTTTTCTGTCTCCAGAGATTTTGCCAATCTTTTGAGGATAGCCGCTCTTTTCTCCCTGTACTCCAGGATTTTGGGATTCGTTGCCTCAAACTGAGCTTTGTCAAAAGCATCACCAAAATGCTTCGCCGCTTTTTCTATTTCTTTATTTTCCTTATCCTCAATTTTGGCGCAGTAATCTTCTACCAAAACATCGGCACGGAAACGTTTTTTAGAATCTTTGTTGTCAATCAACGGGTCGTTGAAGGCATCTACGTGTCCGGAAGCTTTCCAGATGGTTGGGTGCATAAAAATGGCAGAATCTATCCCAACGATATTTTCGTTCAGCTGAACCATCGCTTTCCACCAGTATTGTTTGATATTATTTTTCAGTTCTGCGCCGTTTTGCCCATAATCGTAGATAGCCGACAGGCCGTCATAGATCTCTGAACTTGGAAAAATAAAACCATACTCTTTTGCGTGGGAAACCACTTTTTTGAAAACATCTTCTTGCTTTGCCATATTGTGTTGAATTGATGTGCAAAAATAGGAATTTTACATCAAATTTCCGGTATTTGTTTTATTATGATTTGGGCGCATCCCTTTGTTTTCCCACCGCTTTTCCCAGGCAGAAAACAAGCGGGTCGTTCTACGGGCAGTCGCTTTTTTGTTTTGCCAATCTCAATCCCTCCGGCAAAAACAAAAAGAGCTCCAACAATGCCCTCCGCACTTGCGCAACCGGCACAAAAAAACGCTGTTATTTTCAACAGCGTTCTGTTATAATTGTTGTGTTATACTTTTTATACTTGTAAAACTGGTTTATTAAAAATTATAGCTGAAAGCAAATCCGATTCCTGCAGATTCCACTTTAAAATAAGGTTGAAATGCGGTGGATTCTCCATTTTCTGCAAGGATGGCCTTTTTCATATTTTTGGCAGAAGAAACTGCGAATGGAACTCCAATAGCTATCAGTCCTGCTCCTATTCCTGTTACTAGCCAAGCTACGCTATGATCTGGCTTTGTTTCAAAAGTGTAACCCATCACTTGTTGACGATGGGTTTTATTGTTAAAAATAATATTACCTAAACCTGCACCCACGGCTGCACCTCCAGCAATACCAAAAATTGTAGCAAAAGTTCCGTTGTTCCTGGACTTTTTAACATACGCCAATGCCTTAGGATTACTAAAAACCTGCTCGTATTGAGACATCTTATAGGTTTGCCCATCTTTAACAAGTGTATTTTTCTCCAAAGTTACCTGACCAAAAAAAATCTGAGAAAGTAAAATTATCGGAAGTAGAATTTGTTTTTTCATAGTGATTTTATTTTCAGCAAAACTAATAAATATTCCGAGTCGTTTTCACAAGAAATTAAAATTATTCTAGTTTGGACGTGTTGGCTTTTTAGATGTCATTATAATAATTTATAATCATTATAAAGCCTTATTCACGGCATTTGTAATTAGAAATTTTTATCATTGTAAAATAGTTGAAACTATGAAACATCCTTTAGAAAAACATTATGTAAACCGTGTAGGCTGGCTTAGAGCCGCCGTTTTGGGCGCTAATGATGGTCTGTTGTCAACCACAAGTATTGTGATAGGCGTGGCAGCAGCAGATCCTACAAGACACGCGATCTTTTTAGCAGCACTTGCCGGCACCATAGCCGGTGCTATGTCTATGGCTGCAGGAGAGTATGTTTCTGTCAGCTCACAGGCTGATACAGAAAATGCCGATATAGCAAGGGAGAAAAAGGAATTGGAGGAAATGCCGGAACAAGAACTGCTGGAACTGGCTAAAATCTATGAAAGACGCGGCGTTTCTAAAGAAACTGCTTTGTTGGTGGCTAAAGAGCTTTCTGACCACGATGCATTGGATGCCCATGCAAAAGATGAGCTGGGCATTAGTGAGATTACAGTTGCAAAACCTTTGCAGGCTGCTGTCGCTTCTTTCTTCTCCTTTATTTCCGGAGCCGCTTTGCCGCTTTTGGTTGCCATTTTTGCACCGGTAAAAGATATGGTGTACTTACAATATGGCTTTTCCATTATTTTCCTGATGTTTCTGGGCGCTATAGCCGCGAAAACCGGATGGTCCAACGTTACCAAAGGAATGCTGAGGATTTGTTTCTGGGGAACGGTCGCCATGCTTGTGTCCGCATTGATTGGACACCTCTTTGGTGTTAATGTGCATTAAAAGAGATAGTCAATTGTTTAATTTGTCAAGTAAATATCGCTATTTTTGTGAAACTTTTCTCCAATGTACAAAAGCCTGATCCGTCCTTTTCTTTTCAAATTTGATCCTGAAGAGGTTCACCATTTCACATTTTCCTTTCTGAAGAATTTTGGATTCTTAGCCAAATTATTTCTACCAAAACCAATTGAAGATAAGCGGCTGGAACGGGAAGTCTTTGGGCTCAAATTCAAAAATCCTGTTGGATTGGCTGCCGGTTTTGATAAAGATGCAAAACTCTTCTCCGAATTATCAGATCTGGGATTTGGATTTATAGAAATCGGGACTTTGACCCCAAGACCTCAACCGGGAAATGATAAAAAAAGATTGTTCCGGTTGAAGGAGGATTCTGCGATTATCAACAGAATGGGCTTTAATAATGGCGGGGTTGATGAAGCTGTTGAACGTTTAAAAAAGAATAAAAATGTTCTGATTGGCGGAAATATCGGAAAGAATAAAGTTACACCAAACGAAGAAGCCGTTAACGATTACAAAATCTGTTTCGAGAAATTATTTCCTTACGTGGATTATTTCGTGGTGAATGTGAGTTCGCCCAATACACCCAATCTGCGTGAACTGCAAGAAAAGGAACCTTTAACCAAACTTTTAGGAGAATTACAAAAACTTAATTTTGAAAAGCCGAAACCAAAGCCAATACTTCTGAAAATCGCTCCGGATTTGACGGATGAGCAGCTTTTGGATATTATTGATATCGTCAAAGAGACGCAGATTGCCGGCGTGATTGCTACGAACACCACTTTATCAAGGGAAAATTTAATATCAGAAAATAAATCCGAAACCGGCGGATTATCCGGAAAACCTTTGACGAAACGCTCGACAGAAGTCATCCGCTTTCTATCTGATAAAAGTGGGAAAGCCTTCCCAATCATCGGCGTTGGCGGCATTCATACGGCTCAGGATGCGATTGAAAAACTGGAAGCTGGTGCAAGTTTGGTTCAGCTCTATACCGGTTTTATCTATGAAGGCCCGGAATTGATTAATGAAATTAACCAGGCCATTCTTGAGAAAGAATCTATATAAAATCTAATACGTTAAGGATTTAATATCAGTTTAGTCAATATCTTAGGTAAACGTATATCTTCTTTTTACGTTTTTATAAGAGATATTTGTTTTCCACTGGTCGTATGCAATCGCTGTGTTATCATCGGTGCTTATCACACTTTTGAAATTTTTAATCGGTGTTTGATAATTTGTCAATTGGGTCTTCCAAATCATGGCGATTTCATACATTTACTGAAAATTAGTATCACCAATGGTTTTAAGCAGGATTTGGTCCGCCTTCATCATTATTGCAATAGCTGTTGCATCTGTAAAATATTTGAGTTCTGACAATTACTCCCAGATTTTTAACGATATGGTAGTAGGTAAAGGTGGTGATACCATCATGGTTGCTAAGAAACCGATGGCAGAATTTTCCCCGGAAATCCAAAAAGCCCTGACCCAGAGCCCTGAACTGGAAGACAATCACATCCATTACAGAATAGATTCTCTGCAAAACATAAGTGCCTACAGAGTTCAGGAAACCGATGGTGTTATAGGTACCAGCGAAACAGCAGTTAACATTTGCCTGAAACTGATTGGGATTATGGCGCTTTTTATGGGCTTTATGAGTATTGCGGAAAAAGCCGGAGGCATCAATTTCCTTAGCCGGATGATTCAGCCATTTTTTTCTAAGCTGTTCCCGGAAATTCCTAAAAACCATCCTTCATTCGGTCACATGATGCTTAATTTCAGTGCCAACCTTCTTGGGCTGGATAATGCCGCAACACCATTTGGCCTAAAAGCCATGGAGAGCTTGCAGGAACTGAATCCCAATAAAGACAAAGCAAGCAATGCACAGATCATGTTTCTTTGTCTGCACGCCAGCGGGCTTACTCTGATTCCGGTTTCCATCATCGCTATCCGCTCATCCATGGGATCGGTAACACCTACGGACATTTTCCTGCCTTGCATGATTGCAACATTTTGCGCAACACTGGCGGCCATGACGATTGTTTCTGTAAGGCAAAAAATCAATCTTTTTCAGCCCATTGTCTTGGCTTATGTCGGCGGCATCTCTGCCATTATCGCTCTTTTGGTTATTTATCTGGTACAGCTGAGTAAAGACGAACTGGACAGCTTTAGCAAAGTAATGAGCAACGGCATTATCCTGTTGATTTTCTTTGCTATTGTGGCCGGTGCAATCTATAAAAAGATTAACATATTTGATGCTTTTATAGATGGTGCAAAAGAGGGATTTAATGTCTGCGTCAAGATTATCCCTTATTTGGTAGGGATGCTAATTGCGATTTCGTTACTCAGAACCAGTGGTGTTTTCGATGTTATTATTGACGGGATGAAGTGGCTCGCAAGCGCATCACATCTTGACACCAGATTTGTTGACGGATTACCTACGGCTTTGATAAAACCATTGTCCGGCTCCGGCGCGCGGGGTATGATGGTTGACACGATGAAAACCTTTGGGGCAGACAGCTTTGCGGGCAAATTATCCGCCATTTTGCAGGGTAGCTCAGACACTACATTTTATGTCATTGCCGTTTACTTCGGTGCTGTGGGTATCAAAAACACAAGATATACTGTAGGGTGCATGCTTTTGGCAGATCTTGTGGGTGTCATTACGTCTATCATCTTGGCCTATCTGTTTTTTGGATAGGAATTTGCTGAAGGTAATTGTCCATCAAAAAAATAAACAACCAAAATGTAGGTCAGGATTTTTAAAACTATAAATGATGATTCAGGATAAAGATTTTACATTAAGATTAATCAGACAATTGACTCAGGCGCTGGAAAAACTCTTATTGGGCAAGCCAGACGAGAGCCTCATGCAAAAAGAACTGGATTTTGATTCTCTCATGAAAGATATTTTTAAAATTGATTTTAAAACTATCTCTCAAAAATCAACGGAAGAGATTGATGAAATGGTCCAGCTTAGAGAATCCAAAGACCACGCAGATTATTATGAGATGCTGGGCAATGTTTTTATGTTTCATTATAAAACAGAAGGGCAAAAGGATTTTGCGGCAAAAGCAATTGTTTTTTACGAAAAATACCTGCAGTCCAGCGGCATCTTTGCCCTGCCCATTATCAACCGCATCAACGAACTGAAATCTGCCGGATAATAATTAATATAACACATTCGTTAAGCTTGGCACAAAAATTAATGTTTTATTCGTATTTTTGGCGGGCTATCGATAAAGCACTATGATTTTTAAAACTAAGAAAGATAAAAAGTACACCTATGTAGAAGCAGGTGAAGGTCATCCAATGGTGCTTTTGCACGGATTAATGGGTGGTTTGAGTAACTTCGATAAAATGATTGACTTTTTTTCGGACAAAGGCTTTCAGGTTTTTGTTCCGCAATTGCCAATCTATGACCTCCCGATTCTTAATACTAATTTGGCTTCCATTTCCAAGTTTGTTGCCAAATTTATTACAGACGTTATTGGCAAGCCGGTAACGGTTGTCGGCAACTCTATGGGTGGGCATATTGGACTAATACTCACAACATCACGCCCGGAACTGGTGAGAAACCTGGTCCTAACCGGAAGCTCTGGTTTATACGAAAGAACTTTTGGAGACAGTTTCCCAAGAAAAAGTGATAAAGAATATATCAAGAGAAAAACTCAGGACGTTTTCTACGATCCGGCCGTGGCAACAGATGCCTTGGTAGATGAGGTTTTTGCCGTGGTAAACGACCGTATGAAAGGTATCAAAACCGTCATGCTCGCCAGAAGTGCCATCAAACACAATATGTTGAGCGATTTGCCTAAGATTACTTGTCCTACCTGCATTATATGGGGCAAACAAGATAATGTGACACCACCGGAAGTGGCAGAGGATATGCATAAACTTATCCCCAACTCGGAGTTGCACTGGATAGATCACTGTGGGCATGCTGCAATGATGGAGAAGCCGGATGACTTTAATGAGATATTGTATGCCTGGCTGCAAAAAGTCATGTAAATACCATCTAACAATTATAAGCAAAAAACCATTAGGAAATCGAGTTTGGGAAACAATAATTTGATTCTTAATGGTTTTTAAATTCTAAAGATATGCAGATTAA
Organism: Epilithonimonas bovis DSM 19482; assembly: GCF_900108115.1. Taxonomy (GTDB): domain Bacteria; phylum Bacteroidota; class Bacteroidia; order Flavobacteriales; family Weeksellaceae; genus Epilithonimonas; species Epilithonimonas bovis. The sequence continues at coordinate 9,502 of NZ_FTPU01000031.1, read as the reverse complement.
AACAGCAGAATTTGTAAAAAGCAGTCAAAAATGGCAGGAGTGCCCGGAGCCTAATTTGCCGGAATATGCTTTCATCGGTCGGTCTAATGTGGGCAAATCATCGCTCATCAATGCCATGATGAATCATAAAGACCTGGCAAAAACCTCCCAAACACCTGGGAAAACGCAGCTCATCAATCATTTTTTGGTGAATGAGAACTGGTATCTTACGGATTTGCCCGGCTATGGATATGCCAAGGTTTCTAAAAGCCTTAGAAAAGATTTTGAAAAATTAATCACTAATTATATCCTCAACAGAAAAAACCTGGTCAACCTTTTTGTACTAGTAGACATCCGCCATACACCACAAAAAATTGATCTGGAGTTTATGCAATGGTGTGGTGAGAGCGGCGTCCCTTTTTCTATAGTATTTACAAAAGCCGACAAGCTGAAGCCAGGCGCTGCAGAGAAAAATGTTGGCATTTATAAAAATGATCTGCTGCAGACCTGGGAAGAGTTGCCAGACCTGTACATAACATCTGCAGAGAAGAAAACAGGCGGCGATCTCATCCTCGATTACATACAGAAAACCAATGATTTTTTAACGAAAAACAAAGTCCGTTTTGATGAATAATATTATTTGGAAGGTTAAGACTTTTGATGAGCTAAGCACAGAAGAATTATATCAGATAATCAGAGCCCGAGTGGATGTTTTTGTTGTGGAGCAAAACTGCCCTTATCAGGATCTGGACAATTATGATCAGTTGGCCATTCACCTTTGGGCGGAAAAAGACGCCGAAGTTATGGCTTACTGCCGTATTTTTGACAAAGCAATTAAATATCCTGAAACCAGTATTGGCAGGGTTATAACAACGCAAAAAGCCAGAGGTACGGGGCTAGGCAGACAGCTGATTGCTTATGCTGTTCAGATTATAGAAAACCGCCTGAAAACACAGGATATAAGAATATCGGCGCAAGATTACCTTATAAAATTTTATTCTGATTTTGGTTTCCGAGATACAGGAAAAAAATACCTTGAGGATAACCTTCCCCACACAGAAATGGTAAGAAAATAAAACAGCCCGAAGATTTTCTTCGGGCTATCTTACGAATGAATGTATTCTTAACTTGTGTCTTTACGGTTATTAATCTGACAGCAAAATTATACCACCGCAATCACATTTCCTTACGGGAAACCGTAAAACGGCAAAAAAAAATTAAATTATTCCCAAATCTTTACATTTTGCGATAAGCTGCTCATTACTTTTAACAACAAGTAATTCTTTTAAGTTATTGATTCTCTTCTCTATACTACTCAAACTATTGGGGCAGACACCTCGCTGGTGAAAAACTGCCGGTATATTTTTCTGCAAAACACCTTGCGCTAAAAGTTGAAGAACCATGAGATCATAGTTGCTAAACTCCAGCGTATTCATGCTTTTTACCGGCAGTTTAAGATCATGCGAAAGGTATTCTTCTCCCGAAAACACGGCCTGTATAGCTGTTTTAAGCTCTTTGGAATCTGATCTCGCTTTCTTCACATAGCCATTAATCCCAAAATCTTTGAAAAGCATATCAATGATTCCGGCCCGTCCTTCGCCCGAGAAAACAATTACTTTAAGATTTTGATCTATATCTTTACAACATCGGATGAGCTCTCGCCCGTCTTTGATCAGTTGCTTACGATGATCCACTTCAAAGGAGAGATCTGTAATCAAAAGTTGGTAAGGATTGCCTGTGGACACAGATTTTTTCACACTGTCCAGTGCATCATCACAATAATACACCTGATCTACAAGGCAGATCCCACTTTCTTCCAATACTTTATAAACAGAAAAATTACTGCTCTCGTGATCTTCTGCTACCAAAACTTTAGTAAACATATTGATGCATTGTTGTTAATACTAATACAATCAGGATCTTTTATCCCACAAAATACTTATTCTAAGACCTTGGTGAGTGTTGTCAAAAGCCATATTGGCACCAATGATTTCTAATCTTGATTTTATATTGGCAAATCCATTCTTTGCGACAAAGCTATCATCAATTCCTACGCCGTTATCACGGTAATCCATCTGAAAATTGTTGTCTGTTCTCAAAAATCTAACTATCACCTGAGTCGCGTGGCTGTGCTTCTTCATATTAACAAGCAGTTCTCTGATTACCTGAAAAAGATTCTCTTTAATTTCGGGAGTCTGTGTGATCCAAAAATCAGGATCGTTTCCGATAATAATTATCTGAACCTCATCAGCTTCAAAAGAGCGGACTAAGGCAGAAATCTGCTCTTCGTAGGTTTCGCTTTCCGGTTTCTCATAGGACAAATCTCTGGATTTCTCATACATTCTTTCCAGTTTGTCGAGAAGTTGCTCCTTAGGCAAATCGGTTTGGTTCTCTATAGTTGTCATCACTTCATAGATGCCGTTGGCGACCACATCGTGTACTTTTTTAGAAAAATCAAGACGTTGCTGCTGTAGTTTTTGCGTTGCTTCAGAAATGAGCCGCTGCCGTCTTTTTTTTATCAAAATATATGCACAAATACAAAAAATAACAACACATAAAATAATAGCCCAAATGATAACTTTTTGTAAGATTATTTTGAACTCATTAATATCTTTTTCTTTTTGAAGCCTTAGATTTTCTGCCTTGGCTTTCTCGCTTTCAAACCGGATGAGAGCAAATTGGTTTTTTGCCCGGTTTTTTGCTGCAGCAAGGCTGTCATTGATCTTTATATATTTGTCAAAATAGTTTTTAGATGTTTCTGCATTTGATAATTTAATCAGATTCTGCAATGCTTCCAACTGATCTTCGGGATAATTAAGAGTCTCAGACAGGTGCAACATCTTTTCAGCATAGAGTTTAGCTGAATCTTTGTTTTTTTTAATAAAATAAAAAGATAAATAAGAATAGGCCGCATCTTTTGTCCAGTCGTCATCATATTTTTGACTCAGCTTCTCCGCCAACAGGTAATTTACCGATGGATTATACGATGGATCCGCAAACCAGCTGGACCGTGAATAGTTGAGTAATAGCCTTGGATAATATTCACTTTTTGACCCAACACTGTCTATTAATTTCTTATAAATAGATATCGCTACTGGATATTGCTTCTCGTTATGATAGAGAATGGCCAGATTGTTCTGTAACATCATCTGATCGACAGGATCTTTGGCAAAACGTTTTGCGGTGGTGTAAAACCGCTTGGCATCAGCATAGTTTTTGAGATTGTTTGATGTAATGCCCAGGTTATTATAATTACAAAAGATGACGGCGTGCTGAGATGTATCTTTCTCTTTTAGAAATTTAATGGCCGAAAGGCTTGTTTCTATACTACCAAAGTTATCCCCGGAATTCTCCTGAATAAGCGCCATATTCATAAGGCTTTTGCCAATCCCAAAACTGTCATTATTCCTGATGAAAATATCTTTCGCTTTATTAAGATTGTGAAAAGCACTATCCTGGTTGTTTTGGCTTAAAAAGACAAAAGCTTTATCATAAAAAGTATTGGATTGATCTGCAGCAGGCCTGTTGCACGGTACTTTCTTTTCTTCGCAGGACAAAGAAAACAATAATACAGCGCACCATAAGAACTTTTGCAAAATTTACAATTTACCCGAAATTTAAGAAAATAATTGATAGAAATCTACGCCTTGATGAATGAAAATGATCAATAATACTTATTTTTGAAACTTTAAACCAAACGATGTCAATTAGCATCTTAGAACAATATTTACCATCAGATACGCAGCCTTTTCTCAGGAGATGGTTTGCGAGTTATAAAATCCATATCAGAATTACCCGGGACAGAAACAGCAAACTGGGTGATTACAGAAAAATGCCGGATAAATCTCATGAGATAAGCATCAATTCTACACTGGATCGGCAGTTATTCTTCTTTGTCCTCACGCACGAGCTGGCCCATCTGATTGCCTTTGAAAAATTTGGCGGCCGTATCTCCGCACATGGACAGGAATGGAAGTCCACCTTCCGGGAAATGCTGCTGGAAAGCATCAGCATTTATACTTCTGACCTGCAACCTGTCATCCGACAATTCGCCAAAAACCCCAAAGCCAATTTTATGGCAAGTCCAGAACTGGTGCGGTATTTTCACGTTGATGACCCTGATGATTCTCAGTTTTTTGTGGAGCAGCTGGCACCAGACTCGGAGTTCCTTTATAAAGGAGATTTGTACAAAATGATAGAAAAGAAGAAAAAATTATATCTTTGCGTAAATTTGAAAAATTCAAAAAAGTACCTCTTTCGTCCATTGGCAAAAGTAGAAAAAAATAAAACTAATGAACAGTAATAACTATTGCGTTATAATGGCGGGTGGCATCGGAAGCCGTTTTTGGCCTATGAGTACCCAAAAATTCCCAAAACAGTTTCACGATATTTTAGGTACTGGCAGAACGATGATTCAGCAGACTTTTGACAGAATCAGCCAGATGATACCGCCAGATAACATTTATGTAATTACCAATCAGGAATATACCGATCTAACGCATCAGCAATTACCAGAGATCCCAACGGAAAACATTGTAGGGGAGCCGGCGATGAAGAATACATCTGCCTGTAATTTGTACATGGCCAATAAGATTGCCAATAAAAATCCCAAGGCCAATATCATTGTCATGCCAGCGGACCACCTGATCCTCAAAGAAAAAACATTTTTAGAAAAAGTGCAGCTTGCATTTGATCTCGCATCAGAGAAGGATTACCTTATCACTTTGGGCATTACACCTACAAGACCTGATACAGGTTATGGTTACATCCAGTTTATTCCAAAGAAAGAAGAAAGTTTTTCTAAAGTGAAAACCTTTACAGAAAAACCAAGTCTTGAGATTGCGAAAAGCTTTATAGATTCAGGAGATTTTCTATGGAATGCCGGGATTTTTATATGGAGTGCAAAAAGTATCCTCTCCGCTTTTAAAAAATATCTTCCGGAGATGACCAACCAATTCAACAGCTGTGATTACAACTGTAGCGCAGAAAAGGAGTGCATTAATCTGATCTACCCAACCGTAAGCAAAATCTCTATAGATAACGGCATTCTGGAGAAAGCAGATAATGTATATGTTATTCCGGCCAATCTTGGCTGGAGCGATCTTGGGACCTGGACATCGGTTTATACCAATGCTGAGAAAAATGACGATAACAATGCGCTTAACTCCAAAAATGTACTGACGTACAACTCAAAAGGCAATGTTATCCGTATCAAAAGCCAAAATAAAGCTGCTGTGATTGATGGTCTTAAAAATTATATTGTAGTAGATACAGAAAAGGCCTTGTTAATCTGTCCCCGTGATAATGATCAGTTAATAAAAGACTATGTTTTGGATTTAAAAAATCTCAAACATGGCGACAAATTTATGTAAATAGAATAATAAATTCTAAAATAAGATTAACTCTTTGGTATTTATCAAAGAGTTTTTTTATTTTTATAGGACTAATAACTAATGACTTATGTTGGTAAAAGTATCTGGAGCAGCCATCCACGGTGTGTCTGCTCAAATCATAACTATCGAGGTGAATGTCGATCAGGGTGTAGGCTATCATTTGGTTGGCCTTCCGGACAACGCCATTAAGGAAAGCAGTTACCGAATCTCAGCAGCACTTAAAAATTCAGGGTTTAAGATTCCGGGGAAAAAGATTACCATCAATATGGCTCCCGCGGATCTGCGCAAGGAAGGATCAGCTTATGACATGAGTATTGCTTTGGGCATACTGGCTGCCTCGGATATGATTAAAGCTGAGCGGCTGGGCGATTATATTATTATGGGTGAGCTGTCTCTGGATGGTGGCCTTCAGCCAATCAGGGGCGTATTGCCTATTGCCATCAAGGGGCGCGAAATGGGTTATAAGGGAATTATTCTACCCAGGCAAAATGCCCGAGAAGCTGCTATTGTTAACAATCTTGAAGTTTATGGCGTAGAAAATATCCGCCAGGTCATTGATTTTTTTAATGAAGATGCACCACTGGAACAATTCGAGATCGATACCAGAAAAGAATTTCAGGATAAAGTAGACCATTTCCCCTTTGATTTTGACGAAGTCAAAGGACAGGAAGCAGCCAAACGTGCGATGGAAGTGGCAGCAGCAGGCGGACACAACATTATACTGATTGGATCGCCAGGCAGTGGTAAAACTATGATCGCCAAACGATTACCAAGCATTTTACCTCCACTGAATCTCAAGGAAGCATTGGAGACTACCAAAATCCATTCTGTTGCTGGAAAAATGGGAGCAGAGACCTCTCTGATGACCATCCGCCCATTCCGCTCGCCTCACCATACCATTTCTGATGTGGCTCTGGTAGGCGGTGGCAGCTACCCGCAGCCAGGTGAGATTTCGCTGGCTCACAATGGGGTTTTGTTCCTGGATGAGATGCCGGAGTTTAAAAGAGCTGTTCTCGAAGTGATGCGGCAGCCGCTGGAAGACCGCGTGGTGACCATCTCCAGAGCCAAGTTTACCATAGAGTATCCCGCTAGCTTTATGCTGGTTGCAAGCATGAACCCAAGCCCAAGTGGTTATTTCCCTGATGATCCCAACAATACATCATCAGCACTGGAAATGCAACGTTACATGAATAAGCTTTCCGGGCCTCTGCTGGACAGGATTGACATTCATATAGAAGTTTCTAAAGTTGAATATGAACAATTAGCCGAAAAGCGGAAAGGGGAAAACAGCGCCAAGATAAGAGAAAGAGTCATTAATGCCAGAAACATCCAGACCGAGCGGTATAAGGACCTTGAGATTAATTATAACGCTCAAATGGGACCAAAAGAAATTGAAAAATACTGCGCGCTGGATGACTATTCACAACTTTTGATTAAAGCGGCGATGCTAAAACTCAATCTTTCTGCAAGGGCTTATGACAGGATTCTAAAGGTCGCGCGTACCATCGCAGATCTAGAAAATTCTGAAAAAATCGAAGGCGATCATATCTCAGAAGCTATCCAGTACCGAAGCCTGGACCGCGATTTTTGGAATGCTTAGAACATCCCTCCATCATTCTGATTTTCAAAAAAAGAATCAATGGCGAGTTGGTCTGACTTGGCTGCAGCTACTGCAAGTTGATCGCATAACTCATTCTCAGGGTGTCCAGCATGGCCTTTTATCCAATGGAATTGGGGCTTATGGAGCTGGTATAATCTATAGAATTGTTGCCAGAGATCTGGATTTTTCACATTTTTCCAGCCTCGTTTTATCCAGCCAAAGATCCATTTTTGATTGATGGCATCAGAGACATATTTGCTGTCTGTGTAGATGTGGACTTCGTTATCATTGGTTTTTAACTGCTCCAGCGCTACAATAACGGCCATCAGTTCCATCCTGTTATTGGTGGTTTTTCGGAAACCCTTGGCATAGGTTTTCTGGTAATTTTTCCCGGCGACACGCATTAGTATGCCGTAGCCGCCTTTGCCGGGGTTGCCGCTGCAGGCACCGTCTGTGTAAATTTCTACTTTCAAACTCAAGATAAAAATTTAGAATGGCATATCATCGTCGTCATCATTGTTCATCGCGGATCCAGATACCTGATTATTACTAGGCATCCCAAATGCTGCGCCCGGATCTATTGTGATATTAATCTTATCAAAGCCCGACGGCTCATCCTTTTGCCCAAAATTAGACGGTGTATAATCATAATTGGTCCCGAGATCGGCAAACTTACCAATATTCTTGTGGAAGGCTAGCCTTACGTCTGCTGTGGCACCATTCCTGTGTTTTGCAATGATGATCTCAGCCTGGTTTTCGGTGCTGGTTTCCATCCCTTCTTCATCATTATCCCAGACGGCAATCTTGTAGTACTCGGGACGGAAGATAAACGATACAATATCCGCATCCTGCTCGATAGCTCCGGACTCCCGAAGGTCAGACAGCATTGGCCGTTTGCCAGGCCTTGTCTCCACACTCCTGGACAGCTGGGAAAGCGCAATCACAGGTACATTGAGCTCTTTTGCAATCGCCTTGAGTGACCGGGAAATCATCGCAATCTCCTGCTCCCGGTTGCCGGCGCCTTTTCCGGAACTGGCTGTCATCAGCTGCAAATAATCCACCATGATGATTTTAACGCCATGTTGCATTACCAGCCTACGGCATTTTGCACGAAAGTCAAAGATCGACAGCGAGGGCGTTTCATCTATATACAAAGGTGCGTTTTCCAGTGCAGAAACATTGGTAAACAGTCGTTGCCACTCTTCATCGGCCATCTGACCCTTTCTCAGTTTTTCTGATGAGATTCCGGTTTCGGAAGAGATCATCCTGGTGATTAGCTGTACCGATGCCATCTCCAGAGAGAACAGCGCCATTGGGATCTGATGATCTACACAGATATTTCTCGCCATCGACAGGATAAACGCCGTTTTACCCATCGCCGGCCTTGCAGCTATGATGATAAGATCCGAGTTTTGCCAACCGCCGGTTTCTTTATCCAGCGCCGTAAACCCAGACGGAATCCCGGACAAACCTTCTTTATCTTTGAGTGATTTAATTTTGTCAATGGCTTCTTTTACCAATGAATTGGCGGTGTCGAAGCCTTTCTTAATAGTCCCGTTGGTAATCTCAAAAAAAGACTGCTCCGCTTTGTCCAACAGCTCGAACACATCAGTTGATTCTTTATACGAACTGTCGATCACGTTTGCAGAAACATTAATAAGGGAACGAAGGATGAACTTCTCCAGAATAACGCGTACATGATATTCTATATGCGCAGAGGAGCTTACACCCATGGTGAGATCAATTATGTAATGGTCACCACCGGCAAGATTCAGTTTTTCATTTTTCTTAAGATCCTGGATAACCGTCATCAGGTCTATAGGTGAGTTGCTCTCATACAACTTGAGTATTGATGAGAAAATGGTCTGGTGCCTTGGGTCATAGAAAACATCAGGCGTCAGCAGGTCTATAGAGTGATCCAGCCCTTTTCTGTCTATGAGAAAAGTACCGATAACTATTTTTTCAAAATCTAGTGCATTGGGCGGCATTTTGCCATCCGAGATTGATAGTTCCTTCGCAAAATTACCCTGGATAAGTGATGATAATGTTTCCTTCTGTGCCATTATGCAAAGATAGAATTTTTAAGAGTTTAAGCTATTTTAGTTATTAATAAACCATCCACAATTATTGCTGAAAATGTTAATAAAAGATTTTTTTTTGTAACAATTTAATTAAAAAACCAACTTAATAGATAGGATTATTATAAAATCAATTTTTATATACTATTTAGTCGTTCCTTAACAAAACCCACTATTTAATTTATTTTTAAAAACAGGATTAGAAAACAGCATAATTTGTATCTTATAAAATAAGAAAATAATTTTGTGTTTCAGTAGTTCCATCATTTTCTTCATGTTCCAAGCGGTTGCAGCTAGTAATGCATTGATTTGTGGTCCCGTTTCTCCCATGAAGTAATTTTTTGCCAGCCTAAAATCGGTTTTTAAATGTCCGATGATAGGTTCTATTGCCGCTCTGGTTCTAAATTTTTTGCGCTTTGTCTGCTTTTGATAAACAGTGTCTTTTTTTCTTG
>NZ_FTPU01000028.1 GCF_900108115.1 Epilithonimonas bovis DSM 19482 | reverse complement strand
ACCTTAATTCTGCTTCCCACAAAAAAAGAAAAAACAAGATATGGGCAGCAAGTTGCAAGATTAAGATTCCGTGCAAGAGCAGCAATAGAACCCTGTATTTCACATTTAAAAAGAAACCACTCCTTAGGATTAAACTTCCTTAAAGGAGTGGCTGGAGATATTCATAACGCCCTATTAGCAGGGATTGGATACAATTTGAAGATGAGATTGAACCAAATCAAACAACAAATTCTTTTTTGGCTCGAAGTTGTTCTCAAAATCTTCTTAGGCAAGTATAATTTTCAAAATGAAAAATTAGCTTTTTAAGGAATGACTAGTTAATCAAAATATTTTAGGATATAATCCAACAGCCTCCGGATCAGCAGCTCCGGCTACGATCACCACTGGAAGCAATACTGCAACAAAACAGCGGTGCAAAAAATGGGAAAAAACAGCAGGAGGCAACGGCCATAGCTATTGCGCCTATACCATCAATAATCCTATTGATTTTGGTGCAGCCTATAATATTGCACAAAGTTCTAATGGTTATCTTTTAACGGTCACCGCTGAGAATGAGTGGGCATTTGTCTTAAGTAATATTATCAATGATGGCTTGGGATTAGGCGGACCTGTTCTTAACCAAAACATATGGTTAGGGTATGTAAAAGTCAGAAGACCCGGCAATAGCAGTTGGGTTAACAAATACGAATTTATTACGGGAGAGACCTGGGATATGTTTTGGGCCAATTCAGCCTCAACACAAGATCACTTTGCCAGCGGCCAACCCGTTGAGGCTACAACAGACAATAGTTCCAAATGTGCTTATATTGCCAACAGTTCAACCAACAGTTCGCGTCAATGGTACTCTGCCACGTGTAGCACAACCCCAAATTACACAAATCTAATCATTGAATTTACTAACTAAGATGATGATACCTAAGAAACTTTTTACATTAATAATAACATCCATAATCTGCACTTTTGCGCAGTCCCAGAATAAGAATATTGGAATTGGGACAGACAATCCGGATGCTTCTGCAGTGCTTGATGTTGTTGCAACAGACAAAGGCTTCGAAGGGCCTAACGTTGCCTTAATCAGCCGTACCGACGCACTTACAATACCCTTACCTACCGACGGGTTGATTGTTTTTAATACCACGACATTAAGCGGAGACACAGACACCGAACTGAAACCATCTTACTACTACTGGAAAACCAGCAGATGGTATCCTTTTGCTGATGATACAGAAGTTAATGTCGTAACCAATGGTGTTTTCCCCACAATCTTGGGTTATACTCCAAATGGGACCCATAACAGCGCATCTTTTACAGATGGAGGCCTTAGTTTCACGGGTCTTGGTTGCAAGCAGTGGAAACAGGCCAGCGGAGGTAACGGAAACTGGTACTGCGCCTTTAGAAAGGGAACTGTTAACGATACCAATTACAACGCAGGCATGAACTGGGCTCAGGCTTTCAGCGCTGCAAAAAGCAGAGGTGGTTATCTGGCAACTTTCACCTCCACGGCTGAATGGAACTGGGCAAGAACCAACCTCATCGAAAACACAACAGGATATAATTTGGCCAGCCACATTTGGATTGGTTATAATAAAATTAAATATTCGGGGAATACAACTGAGTTTACATGGATTACCGGAGAAAAATCCAGGGTTAGTTGGGGCGACGTCGCTTCATTACCATATATACAACATTATTTTACCGGAGGTAACAACCCAAGCGAGCCAAATAATACCGGAGGTAACGAAGGATGTACGCATATTACTTCTGTTGACGCAGGAAGAAGCAGAACATGGAATGACAATAACTGCAATGCCGGTGGCTCTGGTGGCTGGGCAGGACCATTTTCTGAAATAATCATTGAATTTGAACAGTAATTTTCAAATCATCAAGAAACCAGCCTGAAAAATAAATTGCTCCTTCTTCTTATTTTTCTAAACATAAAGCATAAGTTTGATCATTAATATTGCAGATTTTTATGACAGAATATTTGATTTCTATACATTTGTGTTTTTATGATATGTTGCGCAATCCTGTTAAATTAATATTGCAAAAATCATCATAGTTGAGAATTAAACTGACAAAAAGACAAAAAAAATCGTTCAAATAAATCGTAAAAATGAAAAACAAGCTTATAGCACCTTCCCTTTTGTCTGCTGATTTTGGAAACCTGCAAAGAGACATAGAGATGCTAAATCATTCTCAGGCAGACTGGCTTCATGTAGATGTGATGGATGGGCGTTTTGTTCCCAACATTTCTTTTGGATTTCCCGTGATGAAAACGATCCAGCAGCACGCCAAAAAATTTGTGGACGTCCACCTGATGATTGTAGAACCCGAAAAATATGTAGAAGAATTCATAGAACACGGCGCGGACCTTGTCTCCGTCCATTATGAGGCATGTACGCATCTGCACCGGGTGATTCACCAGATTCAGAACAAAGGCGCAAAAGCGGGTGTTGTACTTAATCCTGCTACGCCTGTTTTGCTTTTGGAAGACATTATCTCTGATGTGGATTTGGTTTTGCTGATGAGTGTCAATCCCGGATTTGGCGGGCAAAAATTTATTGACAACACTTATAAAAAAATCAGTGAGACTAAAGATTTGATTTTAGGCAACAATTCTACAGCATTGATTCAGGTAGATGGCGGCGTTAATCTGGATAATGCCTCAAGGCTTTTTGATGCCGGTGCAGACGTTTTGGTTGCAGGTAATGCTGTTTTCTCATCAGAAAATCCTGAAAAAACCATAGAACTCCTGAAAATCTAAATAATGGGGAGCTTCATCCCGCTGTCCATTGTATCTTTTTTATAATGACGGCAGAGCCTTTGTCAAAAAAAGGATGTTATAGAGCACAATTACAAAAAAGGATGCCGTTAACATCGGGGCCAGTTCCAGAAAAAACGGAAAAAGCTGTCAAAATCTGACAGCTTTTTATGTATGACATTTCCGGGAAATGTATTAGAAAATCTCTCTTCCTGAAAAATGGAACTGAGCTTCTATAAGCGCATTTTCATCAGAATCAGATCCGTGAACCGCATTTTCGCCAATGCTTCTTGCAAAAAGCTTTCTGATTGTACCTTCTGCTGCTTCAGCAGGGTTGGTTGCCCCAATTACAGTTCTGAAATCTTCTACAGCATTGTCTTTTTCCAGAACAGCTGCAACGATCGGCCCGGAAGACATAAAGTCTACCAATTCTCCGTAAAAAGGTCTCTCTGCATGAACTTCATAGAATTTTTTGGCATCGGCTACAGTTAGCTGCGTTAATTTTAAGGCTTTGATTTTAAAACCAGCCTCACTGATTTTCCCAAGAATCGCACCAATATGTCCATCTGCAACGGCATCTGGCTTAATCATGGTAAATGTGATTTTTCCTGACATTATTAAATTATTTTTTTTAGAACTGCGAATTTACAATTTTTTTCCTTAGATTTGTAATCGGAAATTCTTTTCAAAGGAGTCGAGTTATTGGCACAGTATTTGTTTCATTAATTTCGATTCTCATGTTTAATTTGAGTTTTCATGGTTATTAGTTTTTACCCCAACTTCGGTTGGGGTTTTTTTGTTTAAAACAAGCAATGTTTTACAAAGAAAAAGCGCCAAAACAAAAAATTGTTTTGACGCTTTTTATACTTAATATTATAACAATTTAGCCTAAGAAAAATTTACAAACTCTGTGTAAACAGGCAGAGAACCGACAATCTTATTCAAACAGATCCACGGCTTCAGGATTGGCTACAGGGTATTTCTCTGTAAAACATCCGAAACAGTGGTTTGGTGAACCTAAAATGTTAATCAAATTATCGACTGTCAAAAATTCTAAACTATCCACATCCAGGTATTTCCTTAGTTCTTCTTTGGTCATATTGGCAGAGATCAGGTCATCTTTTGTCGGCGTATCAATCCCTAAAAAACATGGCGCTACAATTGGCGGCGACACGCTCCTGAAGTGGATTTCTTTAACACCCGCGTTCTTAAGAATCTTCACCAGACGTTTTGAAGTGGTTCCACGTACAATAGAATCATCAATAATGACGACTCTTTTATCTTTCATTTCTGAGATAATCGGGTTGAGCTTGAGGTTTACAAAATGTTCTCTCATCTCCTGAGACGGTATAATGAACGATCTGCCAATGTAGCGGTTCTTTATCAAAACCGGGCGGAATGGGATACCTGAAGCTTTGGAAAAACCAATGGCTGCAGGAACTCCGGAATCCGGAACACCAATCACGATATCAGCGTCAACAGGAGCCTGCTCCCAGATCTTCATACCTGATTTTTCGCGAACTTCATGAACGTTGATCCCTTCTAATGTAGAGTCAGGCCTTGCAAAATAAATATACTCGAAGGCGCAGATCTTATTTACGCAATCGTCTTTTACAAGATAGGATTGCAAACCTTCTTCGTTATCACTGGTATACACAATCTCTCCGGGCAAAATATCGCGGACATATTGCGCGCCAATCCCATCCAGAGCACAGGTTTCTGAGGCGACAACAAAGGTATTTTCATCTATAGCTCCCAAGACCAATGGCCTGATGCCATTAAAATCACGAAATGCAAAAAATTTATTTCTTGTAATCCCGACTACCGAGTAAGCTCCTTCTATCTTTTCCATTGTGGCTTTTATTGCGCCACGTAGACCGAGATCAAGGTTTTTTTGAATCAATCTTAAGATCACTTCGGTATCTGATGTCGCACGGAAAACCACGCCTTCGTCTTCCAGTTCTTTCCTGAGTTGTTTGGCATTTGTAAGGTTACCGTTATGCGCTATGGAAAGGATGATCTGATCATATTCGTTTTTCGCAAAAAATGGCTGAAAATTATATTTCTTTTTATCTCCTGCAGTTGTGTATCGCGTGTGCCCAATAACAGAGCTTCCCATAAACTGTTCTGGATCTTCTATTGTTTTGAAAACGTCCAAAACAAGACCTTCGTCTTTTACGGAAAAAATCTTCCCCTTATTACCAACCGCTATCCCACATGCTTCCTGACCACGGTGCTGTAAAGCGAAGAGCCCAAACTGTGACAGGGAAAAGGTATCCATGTTTTCGTCTGAATGCAGTCCAAAGACGCCGCACTCCTCCTCCATCTTATCGAAGGGATAATTCCCCAACTCTTCCCTGGAAAGATGCTTGCTGTCTTCAAAATCCTGATATCTGTTCTGGAAGGCGTATTTTGGTAGTGTGCTGTATTTTTGAAATTGTAAATCCATTTTAATTATTTCTCGGATTTTATTTTTCTAAAGCAGTTTGCAATCTGTTATAAATCTCAACATAAGCTTCTGTTATTTCTCCCAAATCTCTTCGGAACCTGTCTTTGTCGAGTTTTTTCTTGGTGTCTTTGTCCCAAAGTCTGCATGTATCCGGGGAAATCTCGTCTGCCAAAACAATCTTGCCATCCGAAGTTTTCCCCAATTCGATCTTGAAATCAACAAGGATTACATTCATCTTATCAAACAAAGTTATCAGCAACTGATTGATCTTATCGGTTAAGGCATACATCTCCTTAAGTTCCTCAAAAGTTGCCGCACCTAAAAATACTGCCTGATAATCATTAATCAACGGATCGCCTAATTCATCTTTTTTGTAGCAGATGTCAAAAATAGTTACCGGTGATTTGGTACCTTCTTCCACACCCAGTCTTTGGGCCATACTTCCTGCCGCGTAATTACGCACCACCATTTCCAACGGAATGATGTCCACTTTTTTCACCAATTGCTCCCTATCATCAAGTTTTTCGATAAAGTGGGTTGGGATACCGTTCTCTGCAAGATAGCCGAAGATTAATGTAGAAATAGCATTATTTAGTTCGCCTTTTCTATCAAACTGCCCGCGTTTTTGGGCGTTAAAAGCAGTTGCATCGTCTTTGTAACGTACCACCACTTCGTCAGGTTTGTCTGTAGCAAAAACCTGTTTAGCCTTACCTTCGTAAAGCATTTCTTTCTTTTGACTCATAATTACTTTCATTTTATTAAACAAAATCCGTGATTGACACAGTTTCCGCTTAAACTTTTTACGATTAGATTTATGCACAAATTTACGAATTTTATATTTCTTTTTGAAAGGATTATTAATTCTGTAAAAATCCTTGTAAAGAAGCACTTTTAGGTATTAATTTTGGTGAATCAAAGCGGTAAAACAAACGTTTATGCAAAAGACATTTGGTGACAAAGTCATTGAGTTTAATAAAAATCTGAACTATAACGGGGAACTTCCCGAAGGCTTCAGGGTTCTCAATCCTTACCTGGACAATCCCGAAACGATGGATGTGATGAAACGGTTTTATCACAAATATTATAATGACGAAAAGCAGCGCCAATTCATCATCGGGATCAATCCCAGCAGGCACGGTGCGGGTGTAACGGGCGTTCCTTTCACTGATACAAAACGGCTGAAAGATGTTTGCGGAATCCAAATGAAATCTGCCCACACCCACGAAGTTTCTTCGGTTTTCATTTATGATATGATTGAAGCTTTTGGCGGTGCCGAGAAGTTTTACAGCACATTTTATATCAACTCTCCTTTTCCGCTGGCAATTATCCGGAAAAACAAAGACAACAATTGGGTCAATGCTAATTATTATGATGATAAAACCCTTTTTGAAATGGTGAAAAACTTTATGACAGACTCACTCAAAAAGCATATCAGTATGGGACTTGACACATCAACGGTTTTTGTTCTTGGGAAAAAAAATGCAGAGTTTATCCAAAAACTCAACCGTGAAGCCAAACTGTTTGATCAAATTAAAATCCTGGAACATCCGCGCTATATCCAACAGTACAAATCAAAGGAGAAACAACTCTACATTGACAAATATATCCTGACCTTAAACGGAAAGTATTAACCTCATTATTGACATTCATACATCATTATGAAAACAAAATTCAAAATTGGCGACAAAGTCAGCTGGAACTCAGAAGCGGGTCACGTTTCCGGAACCATTATAAAAATCCATACGGAAAACTTTGATTACAAAGGTTACACGCATCATGCTACCGAAGAAGATCCGCAATATGAAATCAAAAGTGATAAATCCGATCACATTGCGGCACACAAAGGCTCAGCATTGACTAAAATCTAAAAAAGCATCCCTAAAAAGAGATGCTTTCTTCGTTGATTGAATATCTGTTTATTTTTTGATAAACTTTATTGATTTTCCGTCTAAATTTAAAATATAATTGCCTTGCGGAAGAGTGCGTACATCTATCGAATTCTCTGTATCAAAAGGATCCTGAACAGCCTTGATCAACTTACCAGAAAGATCATAAATTTTTGCCGATCTCATAGTTTCAGTATTTCCTTTAATATGGATTTTATCAATAACAGGGTTTGGGTAGATGCCAAAATTTGGACGGTTTGCCATGTCATTAACCGCTAAAGACCCCAAACCAAGACAGTAATCCGAAGCGTAAGAAGTCCATTCATTACCATTAAATACTGAAGTCGGGTTAATAGTTTCCGCCTTCCTGTAAAGTGATTGGTTGGCATTGGTATTGTCAACACCTTTAGAGCCAATCGCATCAATAGTTGTGGATTTATATGACAATTCCACATACTGGCTTCCCGTAAAATTGAGAGCCGGCGCATTGCTCACAAACGCAGCATCTGCAGGATTAAGACAACTTAAAACAGAATTCGGATTGATAACTACAAAGCTCTTGTTATCTTCAATTTTGCCTTCCAACTCTGATGGTTCTGCAAAGAAATAATTAGTAATTTTCTGCTGGATGCTTAATTTATATCTTGTTAAATCTACACTGTGTCCGGTTTTGTTTGTAATTTCTAAAGCTTTGTTATTATCAGATCCTTCAATATATTTGGTAATCTGCAAATCCTTTGCAAAAATATCATTTTCTAAAGTCGTAATGCTGACCGTATTGCTCTGCGCACTTTCCAGATAAGCATTGTTATAGGCTTTAACTGTAAAATTATAAGTGGTATTGGGCGTCAGATGATCTGCCGTAAAAAAACCGTTTTTTGCTGCGCCGAGCAAAACACCATCCAGATAAATCCTGTAACCAATAACACTATTATCCGGGCTCGGTTGCCAACTGAGGTTAATAAAATACGCAGAATTTCTTTCCAATTTCAGTTGATAAGGCGCAGATGGCGCTGTGGTACTCAACGTCTGATCCCAGATAAGTCCCACCCATTCCGGATGATCAATGAAGGGATTTCGGTTTTTCTGAAGATTGTAAACCGCATTATTCCTGTCAATCTCTCTCTGAGAAACCGGATCCTGGGCATTCCAGCTCATAAGCATAGCAATATACCAGTCTTCATAAGCCTTTTCCTCGGTGCCATCCAGCGGATTCTGATCTTTTGAAGGATCAGCTACATTGGTTGTAAAATTAAAGGAACCCAGTTTACCCTCATACCGCACAGCGTAATACAGCAGAGACCTTGCGACATCGCCCTTAAACTCATCAACAGGCTCATAAACCCTTCCTTTGTAAGTGGCATTGGGCGTTCCGTTGGAAGCCTGCTTTGATCCGTTGGTAAAAGTATAATAAACTGTTGAGCCCGCTTTGCCATAAGGATAATTACTTCTCAGCTGATTGATCCTGGCATCTGTGGGAACCACAAAAAACAGATCCGAATACATTGGATAAGCACTATTAAAAGAACTTTGCGGCATCATGTGCTCCCGGTTCCAGCCGAGACCTTCGGCGTCGGCACCGCTCACAATATTATTAAGTGTATAATGGTAAGCCGTACTACCATTTGGATTGTTAGAATAGATATCCAACAAGTATGTGGTGTTATCAGCATTATAATCGTAATACTTATCTATGTCGGTCTGTCCGTACAAGGTTTTGAGATCATCGTAGTGATAATTATAATTTTTTGTCGCAATTATATCGTGCAGCTTACTTTTCAGCACATATCCGCTTAATCCTTCCGTACCCTGATAATAAGATTCAGGAGCCTGAGCATTGTAAAATAAAGGAATCAGTAGTATTGCAGCCAGTATATTTTTAATCATATTTAGTTTATTATAACAGAGGCTAAAATTATTATTTTTTGATAAGATCCTTTAATATATTTTGATTTTTAATATTAATAATTATTTACAACAAAAAAATCCTCTGTAAAAGAGGATTTAATCTATTAATAACCAACTATTATTCTCCGGTTATGATATTATGCAGTGTGTGCTTCAGGCTTTCCAACTGCTCTTTTTTATTATCAAGCTTCTCGTAAGTATCTTTCAGCAATGGATTATCCCTGTTTGGCGAACTGAAGAAAGAGAGGTTATTTTCCAACTGTACCACCTCTGCCTCAAGATCGGCAATCTGGTTTTTAACCTTTCTGGCTTTATCCGTTAGCTGGCTTTCTGACAGGTTTTCCTCCTTAAGGTCAAACTCATTGATTTTGTTGAGTTTGAGTTTTTCCCGCAAGGTTTTATTAAAGTCCGTATTAATCGACAGCTTATCTTTTGGCACTTTACCTATGGCATTCCAGCTGTTCTTGATGGTTTCAATTTTTTCTATGGTGCCATCCTCATCCGTCAGTGCCTTAAGCTCATCCAGCAGTGCTTTTTTATTTTTGTAGTTTTCTTTCCAGTTGTCACCGGCCACATTATTTTTGTCTCTGTAATTCTTGAAAAAAGTATTACAGGCATCCCGGAAATCATCCCAAACCTTGTTAGCCTGGCTTCTTGGGACATGGCCAATGGTTTTCCAGTCTTCCTGAAGTTTTTTGAAAAGCGGAACCACGGTCTCCCAATCCTCAGAATTCATATTGTCCTGAGCTGTTTTTATTAATGCCTGCTTTTGTTCAAGGTTTTGGATCTGAGAGCCTTTCAGATTTTTATAAAAATCATTTTTAGCAGTGTTAAAATCCCGGAGTGTCTGCTTAAAATCGGTCCAGTTTTGATTGGATACCTTTTTTGGTACTGCGCCTAATTTTAGGAATTCGGATCTTAGGTCCTCTACTTTTTTGATCGCCTGCTGCCAGTAAGAATGATTAATATTTTGCGGTGCAGCAAGCGTTTTAAGCTCCTCTATAATCTTGGTTTTCTTTTCAAGGTTGTCCTGCTGCTCAGTTTCCATTACAGCGATCAGCTCAGACTTCCTCTCATGGATTTTGTTAGAAATCTCTTTAAACTCATCCCACGTTTTCTCACGAAATTCCTCTGCAACCGGCTCAGCCTCTTCCTTCCATAATTTATGAAGATACTGCAACTCGTTAAGTGCTTTTTGCACGACTTTCTCATCCAGCAGTTCTTTTGCCCTTTGGATGATCTGATGCCTTTTCTCCAGGTTATGGGAAAATTCCTGCTCGAGGTATTCTTTATTAAGATCCAGCATCTCGTTGAACATCTTAAGATGATGGAAGTAATTGTTATTAAGATTTTTGAATTCCGATTTGGCGACCTGACCTGCATTGCCCCAAGCCTCTTTGATCTCTCTGATCGCTTTAAAAAGATTGGTACCCGGTTCAGAACTCGTATAGAGATTTTTCAAACGCTCTATAATGGCCAGCCTGTCATCCAGGTTTTTCTGATGTTCGACCTCCTGCGCTTTATGAAAAGTGTCTAATTTTTCTTTATAAATATTGACGATCGCAGACAATCTTGAAGCTAGCGGATGATGAAAATCAAAATGTTCTTCTGCATTTCCCTGAGCAAGGTATTCCTGTTTTTTAGCTTCTATTTCATTTGATAATTTCTGTGTTACCTGTTCTTTAAGTGCATTAAAACGTTTTGCAAAAGTAGCGGCATCGGCTTTGTTAATAATATTTTCCATCTCATCCAGCGCGTCTTTTGGCGAAAGCAGAGAAAAATCTTCTTCCACATGCACCGGATCCGGATGTTGAGAATTGGTTTCTGTTTCAGCATTCGCTTCCGGAGAAGTCTCTTCTAACTGCTGATTATCAGTAACATTACTTTCCGTGATCAAATTCTCTTTCTCAGGATTTTCATTTTCAATATTCATAACAAGGCTAATTAATGATAAAAACTACTTTTAAACGCACTAAATTAACTGTTTTTCGCAGAAAAAACCAAATATTAAGTATGAATTTTTAAAAAAACCAAAAATACCGATTTTATTTTACAGACCATTTAAAAACTGCCATTTACTTGACAAAGGGGTTTTGATATCGTATCTTTGCCGCTCGAAGAAATTTAACCTGCAGGCCACATACCTGCCCTAAAAAATAAAATCCGTAAATTTTATGAAAACATCTGATTTCAATTTTGATTTGCCAGCAGAACTATTGGCAGAACACCCATCGGAAAACCGCGATGAAGCAAGACTGATGGTTCTTGACAGAAAAACCGAAACGATAGAACACCGTCTTTTCAAAGATGTAATTGACTATTTTGATGAAAAAGACCTTTTCATTTTTAACAATACCAAAGTTTTTCCTGCAAGATTATTCGGGAACAAAGAAAAAACAGGCGCAAAAATCGAAGTTTTCTTATTAAGAGAACTTGATGCAGAAACCCGCGTTTGGGACGTATTGGTAGACCCAGCCAGAAAAATCAGAATTGGCAACAAATTATTTTTTACCGAAGACGAATCGTTGGTTGCCGAAGTTATAGACAACACTACATCCAGAGGCAGAACACTTAGATTTTTATTTGATGGTTCTTACGAAGAGTTCCGTGCAAAACTGACCGAACTGGGTGAGACACCATTGCCAAAATACATCAAAAGAGAAGTTGAGCCGGAAGATGCAGAACGTTACCAGACCATCTACGCCAAAGTAGAAGGCGCTGTTGCAGCACCTACCGCAGGTTTGCACTTCTCCAAGCATCTTTTGAAAAGGATGGAGATCAAAGGGATCGATTTTGCAGAAATCACGCTTCACGTTGGTTTGGGAACTTTTAACCCTATCGAGGTTGAAGATCTTTCCAAGCACAAAATGGAATCTGAAGAAGCTATTATTGATGAGAAAAATGCTGCTATTATCAACAAAGCGGTTGAGGAAGGGCGCAGAGTTTGCGCTGTAGGTACAACTACAATGAGAGCTTTGGAAACATCGGTATCATCCAACAAAAAAATCTCTGCCTATAGAGGTTGGACCAACAAATTTATCTATCCGCCGCATGATTTTGGTGTGGCCAATGCAATGATTACCAACTTCCACACGCCCAAATCTACGTTGATTATGATGATTGCGGCGTTTGCCAACAAAGATTTTATCATGAGAGCTTATGAAGAAGCGATCAAAGAAAAATATAAATTCTATTCTTACGGAGATGCCATGCTAATCCTTTAAGAATTAAATTTTGAAAATTAAAATGCGCAGCTCTGGTTGCGCATTTTTTTTTGCTTAAACCACAAAGTAACAAAGGTTTTGATTTGGATTTCTTTTTAATATTTAATCAGAACATAGAATTCTACTTTTTTCAACATTTAAAATCTTTATTCAATTTGGTTCTTTTGTGATTTTTATGGATTCATTTTGAACAAATTTCATTAATTTCATCCTATGAAAGCACTTTCTGTATTAGCATTATTTTCTATTACGCTTTCCTGCTCCCAATCGCAGGATAATTTCTCTGTCATCTGCAAACTCCCGAAACAGCTTAAAGAAGCTTCGGCTTGTGAAATATCAAAAGCGTCTCCTTTGATCTGGACGATTGAAGATAATCATAACCATAATATTCTTTTCGGTTTTAATGAAAAAGGTGAATTAATCAGGAAAATTACTATTTCCAATGTTGAAAATAACGACTGGGAAGATTTGACTTCTGACGACAAAGGGAACATTTATATCGGAGATTTTGGAAATAATGAGAACGACCGGCAAAACCTGGCCATCTATAAAATCAACGCTTCGGATTTAACAAAAGATGAAGCCCAGGCAGAATCGATAATCCAGTTTTATTACCCCGAACAAACGGAATTCCCACCAAAGAAAAAAGAACGTATTTTTGATGTAGAATCTTTCTTTTTTCACAATAACAAATTCTATCTCTTCACAAAAAACCGAAGTTCCCAGTTCGACGGAACCACCGTATTATATGAGGTTGACAACGATAGCAGCAAAAAATTTGCAGCAAAAAAAATCGGGAGCTTTGTAACCTGCGACCAGTTCAACCATTGTGCTGTTACGAGTGCTGACATCAGCCCGAATAAAGATAAAGTAGCCATTCTGAGTTCTGACAAAGTCTGGATTTTCACCAACTGGAAGGGAAATAATTTTCTCTCGGGAACTGTAGAAAAAATAGAACTTAATCATCACACGCAGAAAGAAGGGCTCTGCTTCAAAGATGAAAATACGATCCTTATGACCGACGAAGGGGATAAAAAACACACCGGAAACCTCTATCAATTAAAACTGAAATAACAATCATTTTAGAAAGTCCCACCCAATCCTACAACCAACCGGCCGCCGTCAGAAGAGCGAAAATAAGAGGTATTGAAGGAAATAACATCCAACACACTTAGCCAGAATCCACCACCATAAGCATTATGCCATTTGTGCGATGTTTCACCGAGATTCCAGACTCTTCCCAAATCGAAACCTCCGAAAACCCCGTAGCCAACAGGTAAAAACGAGTTGCGGAATTTCCCAAGATCATAACGTAAATCTGTCGTCTGATAAAACGAATTTTTACCATAAAAACGATTGAACCGGAAACCACGCAGATCCTGGTTCCCGCCCAAAGTTGCCATCTGATAAAACTCATAATCATCGCTTAGGAGCCATTTTGCTTTGGCATAAGAAGACCAGACCAGCTTCTTGTTATTGGTAAGATAATGCAAAAAACCAAGACCAGTTTCCAGATACGGCAGTTGTCTTTTGATATTTTCGAGATTGATTTTCCAGCCGGTTTTGATATCGAATTTCATCCCCAGCTTGGGGTTGGCTTTGTTATCGTAATTTTCATAAATATAACTGAGTTCTGCATTGCCAAATTGTTTTGCAGAGAAAACATCCGGATTTACAATGCCCGGCAAACTGACAAAACGCCCGTCGGTCCTGTTAATTTTCAAAACTTCGTATCCTAGTTTTGCAGAGAATGAAGATGCATTTTTGTTCCAGTTAATGGACGGGAAAAAACTAAATTCCTGAGCTCTTACATTGGTAAATCGGTTTCCATACTCTTTATTCAAATTAACGGTTTCGTTTCCAATTCCGTAGAAATTCCTGATATAATGTGAGCTGGTCATTCTCGCGTCTAACTGATAAAACCAATGGCCAGTCAAACGTGGAAAAATCCCCTGGTAAGCTACTTCATAGCCTTTGGTTCCTGTAAAATAATTGGTTTTAAGAATATGCTTGCTGCTGAATGGATTCTGAATAAAATTATTAACGGTAAAAGACTGCGAAAACCCAATGGTAACTTCGTCATCGGGATTAAAACCTGTCGTAAGCGTATTAGAATATGCACTGTATTTTGGGCGTTTATAATTATACTGATTAATATCGTAATCATCTGTTAGAGTGATTTTTCCACCACCATCTTCAAAATTATTCTTCTTGCTCTTGTAATCGTAAATATGGATTTGCCTACCGTTTTTGATCTGATAATCATCATTATCCAGCCCGCCAAAAAGCCGGATTTTGATATTGTTATTTTTTGTGCCGGCTACTGTAAAAACATCATCATCGGACATGCCATAAATCCAGATTTCTTTGGTTATTTTTTTAGAAAATACTTTGGAAAATTCCAGTTCCTCCCCTGATTTTTTTAACCGGTAGATTTTGACTTCGGTATTGTGATTGGGAAGCCTTGTGATTACAAACTTATCTTTTTTATTGGTTCCTGCCAATAATACTTTCCTACTTAGAAATTGATAATAATCTTGAGCATATTTTTGCAAATCGTTTTTACGGATTAATAATTTACTAATGAGATCTTCGGAAGCCTGATCCTGCACCTCTTTTGGCAAATTCGCGAACGCATTTCTAATGTCATTCTCAGTCAGGTTTTGCTGGATAAACAGGGCTTGATCTATCCAATCTTGCTCTGTCAGGCCTTTTGTAAACGCCAAATCCAATGGGTACGGCTCACGGTTAAACCATTTTATATTTTTGATCTTATAATCAAATGTCTGCATGTGTTTAAGGTCCGGAATCCGCATCAGATAAGACGTGATTGCGCCGTCATATTTTGCAAAAGCCTGATCCCTGTCTTTGGCAATCGGGCTGTAGATGACGTTTCCGTTTTCTTTTTTGGCTTCAAATTTCCACTGGTCCTGATGCCTGTCCCAATCGCCAATCAGCATATCAAACAATCTCGCTTTTGCCCAGGCTTTTTCGTCCATTTTATTTTTTTCATCCTTAGCAAGATTGGTCATAACCTCGTCTGTACTCAGCACCTTATTAGGGTTTTCATCCGTTTCTTCAGGTTTTTCTTCAAGATAATACAACTCGTCCCCAAAATTCTGATTATAGGATTTTAAAGTATTCTGTTTTGGGATAAAGAAAAGTTGAGGGTTGGTTTGCCTGATTCCCAGTTTATCGGCCATTCCGCCAATTGCCAGCGGTGTATAAGGGTGAGATGTTGTGTAAAAATCGAGTAAAAAACTATCTGCAAAACTTCCGGTAAAATCATCAATCACATATTGATCTTTAAATGCGACGGCCTGCAAAAATCTCACGCCGCTTTTTTTGAGTGCCCGCATGACATATTCCTGTCCTGCCCGGGTCTCGAGGCGCAAAGACCTGGTCTGATGCCCGCCACCGGCTCTACTTGGTTTTACGCCACCAAAAATGGTATCAAGTTCCAGATTTTTTGCTTCAATCTTTTTGGAATAATAGTAACGGTAATGTTTCCCCCAGAGGAAATTGTAAAGTTTACTTTTCCTTGTCATTACAGAATCGTAGACAGATGCTTTTGTAAACTCCGGAAAATGTTTTGGGAATTTTAAATTCTGTTTTTTTTCTTCGTTCCCAAGGACAGTTGTCCGGAATAGCAACTCCGATTTTTGAGGAGCTAGGCTGTAAAAACTCACTTCCGCATTCCCGGAATTTGAAATCTTGAGGGTTGCAAAACCGTTCTTTCCAAAGGAAAAATCATTATTACCTACTGCTTTGGCTGCTTCGGTTTTAGATCCGGCTCCGCTGATGATTTGCTTGATATCATGATCTATAAACTGCAAATTATGATCGTGACCAGACACTACAATCACATTATCTCTGCCACCCAGTAAGGTTTTGAGTCTGTCTGCCATTTTCTTATAGCTCTGGTTGCTGATATCCTGATGTGTGATGCCACCGGTTGCTCTTATCAGATTGATGCCAGTTCCCAAAACCGGTAACGGGATCTTCTGCTCCAGCGGGTACAACTGCTTTTCCCAGGAATAATAGCCACCGTGAGAGCCGTGGGTAATCAGCGGATGATGTGTTGCCACTACAATGGTTTTGTTCTGATTTTTGTTGAGCTGATCTTCAAATTCCGTATAAAAATCTTCCCTTGTTTTGATCTCGCATTTTTCATTGATACCGGGATTTTTGCTCCAGTCCGCCAAAACCCATTCTGTATCAATCAGGATCAAAGTCAGTTTTTTATTGATTTTTCTGGTTTCTATGGGGCAGCCATTTCTGGGTGCGAATGTATTTTTGTCTCCTAATTTTTCTGTGATATAATCTTCCTCACGTTTCAGTCCCTTGATACCGCCACTGTACCAATCATGGTTACCGGGGATAAAAATAGTTTTTCCCTTGAACTGGCTGGTTAACGAGATCTGATTATTCAGTTTTTGCTCTGCCAAATCCCTGTTTTTATCATCTTTTTTTGGCAATCCGGCAGGATAGATATTATCGCCGAGAAAAAGTAAAGTACTGTTATCACTTGCCTTAGACAAGGAATCTTTTAAAATATTCATATTAAGGAAAGCAGCATCCCTATCCAGACTACCAGCGTCACCCAAAAGATAAAATGTATGAATAACACTGTCTTTGATTGCAGACTTATTTTCAAAATCTTTAGCATTCTTACCGTAATCAGCTTTATTAACGGCACAGGAAAAAGCAATTAATGAAAATATAGATAAGAAGAAATGCAGAGAAATA
This sequence comes from Epilithonimonas bovis DSM 19482, assembly GCF_900108115.1. Classification (GTDB taxonomy): domain Bacteria; phylum Bacteroidota; class Bacteroidia; order Flavobacteriales; family Weeksellaceae; genus Epilithonimonas; species Epilithonimonas bovis. Next base: position 21,800 of record NZ_FTPU01000028.1, on the reverse strand, counting down.
TTTTTCATATGGCTGATTTGATATACAATGATCTGCACAAAGGTCGTAAAGGTATTTTTACCTGGCAAAAAATGTAAAAAGAAGAACAAATATCACATTAATAAAATAAATCTATTTCATTTCCTGAAAATTAATACAAAAAAAACCGCAGTAATCTTAGATATAGATTTCTGCGGAATTAATATTTACTGATAATCTTAAAATTAACCGGCTACAGCGTTTCCTTCAGCCAATCGAAAAATTCTCTCTGCCAAACCAAACCATTTTGCGGATGCAGCACCCAATGGTTTTCGTTCGGGAAGTAAAGGAATTTGGTTTTTAAACCTTTCAGCTTTGCTGCCTGGAAGGCTTCCTGACCTTGCTCATACGGCACACGGAAATCTATTCCGCCTTGGATTACCATAATCGGTTTGTTCCATTGGTCCACAAAATTGCTCGGGTTAAAATCGGTATAAGATTTTGGCGTTGGCTTTTGCCAGTAATTTCCTCCCAAATCCCAATTGGCGAACCAAAGCTCCTCGGTTGTTCCGTACCAGGATTTCATATCAAACAAACCATCGTGTGCAATAAACGTTTTGAATCTGTTCTCGTGAACACCGGCCAGCATAAATACGGAATAGCCACCATAACTCGCACCTACAGCCGCTACTCTATTCCCCTCTACATAAGGTAATGTCTTGGCAAAATCCGTAGCTGACAAATAATCTTTAATCGGTTGTCCGCCCCAGTCGCCACTGATTTGCTCATTCCATTGTACGCCCCAACCCGGCATTCCCCGTCTATTGGGCGCTACAACAATGTAACCGTTGGCTGCCATCAAAGCGAAATTCCATCTTGTGGAGAAAAATTGTGTGAGTGCAGATTGTGGCCCACCTTGGCAATAAACTAAAGTTGGATATTTTTTTGTTGGGTCAAAATTGGGTGGATAATGAAACCAAACGCCCATCTCTTTCCCATCGGTCGTTTTCACCATTTTGAGTTCGGATTTTCCCGGGATTAAGTTGGCGTAATTGTCTTTATTAATATCAGTAATCTGTTTTAATGCCGCATTTTTCAAATCAACTTCGAACAAATCTGCATTATGATTGATATCCGTTTTTGTGACCCAGAGTTTTCCTTTGTTTTCTAAAACAATATCGTTGATGTCAAAATCTCCTTTTGTCAATTGCTTAACAGTTTTATTTTTGACATCAACCGAGAACAATTGTTTTGTTCCCCTGAAAGCCGATGTGAAATAAATCAATTTAGAATCCGAAGCCCAATTTACATCACCGGAAACACTCTCGTCCCAGGCTTTTGTAAGATTGGTTTTGGCTTTGGACTTCCAATCCATAATCACGATATCATTCTTATCCGCTTCGTAACCTTCTCTTTCCATACTGCTCCAAAGCAGAAATTTACCGTCATTACTAAATTTTGGATTCACATCGTAGCCCATCATCCCTTCTGTCAGATTCACTGTCTTTCCGGAAGCCAGGTTGTAAGCAAAAATATCTGTATTGGTACTTTGGGCATAATCTGCACCAGATTTGGCCTTCGTTACATAAAGCAATTCCGAAGAATCCGGGCTCCAGACAAAATCTTCTGCGCCTCCAAATGGTTTCTGTGGTGAATCAAACGTCTTTCCTTGTAACAAGTCTTTCGCTTTATCCACAGATTCTGAAACATTAATCACAAAAACGTGATTGTAAGAACCTTCGTTCCAAGCGTCCCAATGACGGTGGTTGAGGTCTGTATAAATTTGAGCCGTTGTTTTTGGTAAGTCTTTGTACTTATCTTTTCCAAGAAGATTTTCAATATGCACAGCTTTGCTGAAAGCTACCTTTTCACCATCCGGAGAAATTACAATGTTATCAACTTCACCAATCGTATAGAATTCTGCCCAGGTTTTCCCTGAATCTTTGGATAAGAAAATCTGATTATTTTCGAGAGCGTAAATCCCGTTTTTATCCCACTGGATCAGGCTCTTTTTACCCAAATCGATTTTGGTTGCTTTCCCGGAAAGATCCAGCCAGAAAGCTTCGGAATTAGATTTTTCTGTTTTAAGATCTGTTTTGCTGACTTTGTAGATCAGAGAAGTGTGGTCCGGAGAAACGGCCTGAACGCCCAAACGGTTGAGTGTCCACATGATCTCCGGCGTCATGACCTGTTGTGCATTCATCATAAGCGGTGCTGCAGTTGCAACAAGAAGTTGTTTAAAATTCATGTTAGAAAAGATTATTACGTTGTTTCTTTTATAAAACATGGCGAAGTTAAAGAATATTGATGTAACGCAGAAAATCAGCTGCTCGAAAATTGTAAAAATATGTTTCCATTAATTAATTATAATCCATATATTTGCGCTTCAAAATTTATTACTAAGACGATACTATGAGCACAATATTTACGCTGTTTATGATCTTAATTATCATTGCTAGCATTTTATTAGTTATCATCATTATGGCACAGAACCCAAAAGGAGGCGGCCTTTCCGGAACTTTTGGCGGTACTTCTTCTGCAACTTTTGGTGTACAGAGAACCAATGATTTTATGGAGAAAGCCACATGGACTTTGGGAACTACTATTGTAGTTTTGATTCTTTTAAGCATCATCCTTACCGGTAAACCTTCTCAGGTGATGCCTGCCAATGCAGCGCCTGCTAAAACAGAAGCGCCTGCTAAAGCTCCGGTAAACAGTGCACCTGCTACGCAGGAACCTGCAAAATAAGTTTATCAAAAAAAAATAAAAAATCCGCTTTGTATTATTTTAACAAAGCGGATTTTTGTTTTTAAGAGAATAATTAATACCAAAATGCAGAAAAATTGAAATTTAATGATCAGATTGTATTGCAATTACGAAAATTATTTTTATTTTTGCAACCTGTTAATCAACCTCTGACGAAGGACGTGAATGTTGCTTAGCTTGACAAAACAAATTTTTTATTACAAAAAATGGATTTAGTAAAATATGTACAGGATAAGTACATTACAAAAAAAGAATTCCCAGAATTCAAAGCCGGTGACACCATCACTGTGTACACAGAAATTAAAGAAGGTAACAAAACAAGAACTCAGTTTTTCAAAGGAACTGTGATCCAATTGAGAGGAACTGGCCTTACAAAAACATTTACCATCAGAAAAATGAGTGGTGATGTAGGTGTAGAGAGAGTTTTCCCAATCAACATGCCTGCACTTCAAAAAATTGAGGTTAACAGACAAGGTAAAGTTAGAAGAGCCAGAATCTACTACTTCCGTGATCTTAGAGGTAAAAAAGCAAGAATCAAAGATAAGTCTTATACTAAGAAATAATCCTGAGCCTGCTCAACCATATAAAACCAGCCAATTAATTGGCTGGTTTTTTTGTAAAAGAAAAGCTTACAATTCTATAAGCTTTCCAATGTTATATCAAACAAATCTTAAAATGCAATAAATTATTTTTTAACGCAAAGCTCGCAAGAATATCAATATTATTCAATGTTTTTAAGTTCGCAAAGGCGTAAACTCAGCAAAGAACTCGGAGATTTTTATAGCATATTATGATCGAAACGGTATTATTTAATAATCCCTAATTCTTTACCTACCCTTTCAAAAGCTGCAATGGCTTTGTCCAGATGTTCTCTTGTATGGGCTGCAGACAACTGAACCCTGATTCTCGCTTTACCTTTTGGCACAACAGGATAAAAGAATCCAATCACATAAATGCCTTCTGACAATAGTTTTTCTGCCATATCCTGAGATAATTTGGCATCGTACAGCATCACAGGAACAATAGCGGCATCGCCGTCAGGAATATCAAAACCTTTAGCTTTCATCTCTTTTCGGAAATATTCTGCATTTTCCATCACTTTATCTCTCAAAGAGGTATCATCAGAAATCATATCCAACACTTTGGAAGCAGCACCCACAATGCCCGGAGCTAATGAATTTGAAAATAAATACGGACGGGAACGTTGTCTCAGCATATCGATAATCTCTTTTTTCCCGGAAGTGAATCCGCCTAAAGCGCCACCTAAAGCTTTTCCTAAAGTCGAAGTTATAATGTCGACCCTTCCTATAACATCATTGGCTTCGTGTGTTCCGCGTCCCGTCTTGCCAATAAATCCTGTGGCGTGGGAATCGTCCACCATTACCAAAGCGTCATATTTGTCCGCTAAATCACAAACACCTTTCAGGTCAGCCACAATGCCATCCATAGAGAAAACACCGTCGGTAACAATAATTTTGAATCTGTGGTTTTTTTCGGAAGCTGCAATCAACTGCGCTTCCAGATCCTGCATATTGTTATTTTTATAACGGTATCTGGCTGATTTACAAAGACGAACACCGTCAATAATTGATGCATGATTCAGTTCATCAGAAATAATAGCATCTTCTTCTGAAAACAACGGTTCGAAAACCCCACCATTGGCATCAAAACAAGCAGCATAAAGGATTGTATCTTCCATTCCTAAGAAATTAGAAATCTTAGCTTCCAAATCTTTATGAATATCCTGAGTTCCACAAATGAAACGAACCGACGACATTCCATAACCGTGAGATTCGATAGCATCTTGTGAGGCTTTCATCACTTCCGGATTGTTGGATAATCCCAAATAATTGTTGGCGCAAAAGTTCAGCAGTTTTTTCCCGCCAACTTCTATCTCCGCACTCTGTTGTGAGGTAATGATTCTTTCCCTTTTGTAAAGGCCTTCATTTTCTATATTTTCAAGTTCATTCTGAATGTTATTCAGGAATTTTTGTGATATCATTTTGATTAATTTTCGGTTTTAACAAAAATAAAAAAAGCGCTTTAATTAAGCGCTTTTTTGTGATGTTTTAACTTTTTACAGACTTTGAAAAATATTAATTTAAGTAACCCTTCAGAGTTTTAATTAATTATTCTTTGATCACTTTTACCGATTGATTATTGAATTTCAAAATATAATTACCTTTAACCAATGTGGAAATATTAATCTCTGAATCGGCATTAGCTGTTCCTTTTTTAACTAATTTACCATCAACAGAATAGATCTGATAATCAGTCGATTTTTCTAAACCGGAAATCTTAATAAATGTTTTTGCAGGATTGGGATAAACGTGTTTATTTTTTTGATGAACATCATCTACTGCAAGCGAATTATCCTTTGTAACCGTAGAACCTTTTGTAACTATTTGATTTTCATAATTAAAAGTCACGGCGGTAACATCAAAACCAACATCTTTTGAAAAAATCTGATTGTTGGATGAATGGTCTAAAACCAAATAAGCGGTTTGCCCACCAGAACCCGTTACTTTAACTGGCAAGGGCATTTCGAAAAAACTGACAGAAGTGCTGCTTCTTGTCTGCCCGACGCGGAAAGTCAACTGTTTGGTTTCCGAATTCTGTCCCCAACGTATCTGATAGATGGGATAACCCTCACCATATATCCAGTCATTAAAAAACTCTGTGAAATCTTTGCCTGTAAAAGATTTTATAAAATCCCTAAAATCGTTAGTTGTCACATAATTATTAACAAAAGCAGGATTACTCTGGTAAGCCTTTAACATGGCATAAAACTGATCTTCGCCCAAGATCCATTTGATCATCCTAAGAACAAAACCACCTTTTGAGTATGACAATCTGCTGCTGAAAATCCTATTGGACGTTAATTCGTTATCTGGTATGTAAACACTTCCTCCGGAAGAACTGGTTATATAACTGATCTCGCTCGACAAATAACTCTGGAAACCGCTGGCCGACATGAGAAGTTTCTCGTACGTTAAGTGCTCGCCAAATGTGGCAAAGCCTTCATTGAGCCAAATGTCATTCCATGTGGCGCAGGTGAGGTTGTCACCAAACCATTGATGAGCCAACTCATGGCAGATCAGGTTTTGCCCAAAACTGATCATAGAACTCATGGTCTGATGCTCCATACCACCGCCCCAATTAAACTGCATATGGCCATACTTCTCGTTTCTAAAAGGATAAGGTCCAAAATGCTGTTCAAAATTATCCATACAATTGGTGGTCCAGGTAAGATTATTTTGTGTATTGGTACTGGCAGCTGTCGCCGGATAAAGATAATTTACAAAAGGAAAGCTGCTTTGTGAAGTCGTAATTATAGAATTAACTTTTGTATAATTGGAAATCCCCAAAGCAAAAAGATATGCAGCTATAGGATAATTGGTCTGCCAATAAGTCTGTTTTTTGCCGTTTGACAGGATTGTTTCGGAGATCAGTTTACCATTGGAAGCTACAGTGTACTGTGCCGGTGTTGTAATTTTGATGTCCATCTTTTCAATCTTATCGTTCAGGCTTTGTTTGGTTGGCCACCATTCTTTAGCTCCGAAAGGCTCAGACAGTGTTGCTAAAATTGGATCTCCTGCGGGTGTTTTGCTTGCTGAGAACGCGTCAGCATAAGCATCCGGCACACCACTGTAAGTTACAGAAAGAGAATCCGTAGTTTGTGCTGCTAAAGAAGAAGGAAATGTAACCTTAAGCTCATCCGTACTTAATTGCTGGAAAGCAAGCGACTGACCGTGATATTTTACGCTTGAAACAGTGAGATTGTTAGCTAAATCAAAATAAAGATTATCAGTATCTGCCAATAGTCTGAAATGAGACGTTACAGTTCCTGATACATACTGTTTTGTGGGATCCATATCCAGTTCTAATCTCACATATCGCAAATCATAATTAAGTGTATTGGGATTCACATTGACATCTAAGGCAGATCTGGATGCTGCCTTTTTCTCAGATTCTATCAGACCTTTTCTGTCGATATTATTATGCTGCCCAAAAACAGAATTAATCGATAAAATAATCATCAGCAATCCATAAAATTGTTTCATTTTAATTTCTTTTAATTTTAAAAATTATCCAATGCCATAACTAACTCATTGATACCATTAATCAATTATCATTAATAGTATTATCTCCAATTATGACATTTTGCCTCAAAGCTACAAAAAAACTCACAAAAAAAATGTGAGTTTATTAATTTATGAAAACAATTGCAATTACAGATCTAGCGTAGGATCCAGCAGCTGTTCCATCCTGTTTTTCACCTGATCTACAGAGCCTGAGAACCTGTTAATCAACAGAGAAAAAACCAGTGTTTTGTTACTTCGCGTTTTGATATAACCGGCCAGGCATTTTACACCATTCAGTGTTCCTGTTTTTGCAAAAATCTGCCCGTTGGAATTCACAAGGAACATCTTTCTAAGCGTTCCTGTTTGTCCGGCAATCGGCAGAGATGCCAAATACTCTTTATAATAAGGCCTTTTCATAAGCGAAGCAAGAAATTTTACCTGAGAAATGGGTGTTACGGTATGCGCTTTTGAAAGGCCGCTTCCATCCATATAATTAAGTCCGTTAAGATCAAAACCTACTGCTTTCAGATGTTCTGTTACCGCTGCTCTACCGGATTCTGTGGTTTGATCTCCCAGTTTCTGAAAGCCATTAGACTTAAGTAAGGCTTCCGCATAAGCATTGTCACTGTGTTGGTTGGTATAATCCACAATCTCTTCCAGCGTTGAGGACTTATAAGTGGCAAGGATCTCCCTCGGCTCCGGATCTCTGTCGACAATTTTGGGCGTCACTTTCCCAATCACAGTTATTTTGTTTCTTACCAGGCTTTCTCTCAGTTTGTTTGCCAAAAATGCTGGTGGTTCCGCTACTTTGGTCGTTACCCAGCCACCTTCATACTTATCAGCATACACCAATTTATTAGCGTAAGGCGAAATGTAGAAATATTTTTTTTGCTGATTAAAAGGATTGCTGGACTGATTAATAATTAGTTTCTCATTTCTGGGATCGATATCTTTTGTAGTACCAGCCGGCAGATAATAATTTTTCTGCTCCAGCCAAACGATATTTTGCGGAAGCTCTGATTTATTTTCTTTAAAAACAGCCGTTTGGATAATAATATCACCAGTAACTTTTTTAATCCCTTTTTCCTTAACTGCATCCAGATATTGGCTTACAATCTGTCCGTAACTTGCAGCACCGCCTCTGTTTCCGCCCAAAGACGGGTCACCGCTACCTACAATATAGAGATTTCCTGTCAAAACACCGTCAGCGTCAATACTACCGGAATACTCTAACTGTGTGTTCCATCTGTACTGCGTTCCTAAAAGTGAAAAAGCTGTTTCCGTTGTCAACAACTTGGTTGTAGAAGCCGGAATGAGAGGCGCAGTTTCGTTGTAAGCTGTTACAATCTTTTCCGTTTTTGGATCATACACTACAAATCCCCAGTTGGCATTTCTGAGAACCGGGTCTGTAAACATCTTATTGATATTGAATTCAATTTGATCTTTCGGAGACAACAGCGCCTTTTCCGCCGTTACATCTTTTACAAGATTCTGATTGTCAGAAACTTGTGGATAAGTGGAAACTGCGACGCTGCCTTGCGAAAAAACAAATGAAGAAAAACCAATGGAGATGATTGAAAAATAATTTCTGAATTTATTCATTCTCAAAGAATTACATTTTTTATTGAATTATTTAGAATAAGAAATTTTGAGTCATTAAAACATCATTCTCAAAACGTAGTAAAATTAGAGAATATTGCCATCAAAAACGGGGGTAACTGTAATAAAAAACCAGAAATTTTGTTAAATACTGTTAAAAATCAACAAACTTATCGATTTTAATAGATTTATAAGCTGTGATCTCTTCAAATTCATCGAAGGATTTGAGCAGCAGTTCTTTGTAGATTCTGTAATTTTTATTTTTAGGGAATTTGAGAAGAATCTGATATTGGTAAAGGTTGTTAAGCCTTGCTATCGGCGACTTTTCCGGCCCAAGGATGCATTCTTCCGGTATATATTTTCTTAGGATTGAACCAAGAAACTGAGACGCTCTGCCCAGTTTGTCTTCTTTCCTGTGTTTCAGTTCAATCATTATCAATTTCACAAATGGCGGATAGAGAAATTTCTTTCTTTCGTCCAAAAAATATTGATAAATCTCTTTAACATTTTGATTCTTAATCAGTTCAAAAACAGAATGCGACGGATTATAAGTTTGGATCAGGATTTTACCATCGCCGGAAACACGACCTGCACGGCCTGCGACTTGGGTAATTAATTGATAAGCCCGCTCTTCTGCCCGAAAATCCTGAATATGAATGAGAGAATCTGCTTTCGGGATCGCGACTAATTCTATATTATCAAAATCCAAACCTTTGGAGATCATCTGTGTACCAACCAGAATATCGGTCTCACCGTTCTCCAGCTTTTCATAGAGTTTTTCGTACGCAAATTTCTTCCGCATCGCATCCACATCCATCCTGTCAACTTCGGCATCGGGAAATATATTTTTAACTTCCTCCTCAATCTGTTCTACGCCAACACCTTTTGTATTCAGGTTTTCGCTGTGACAGCTTGGGCAAACCGTCGGTTTTGCCGCGCGATGACCGCAGTAATGGCATTTTAGCTCATTAGAAGCTTTATGGTACGTCATCACCACATCACAATTGCTGCAATAGGTCACGTGGCCACAGGTTTCACATTCGATGACATTGGCGTAACCACGGCGGTTATGAAGAATAATGCTTTGTTTTTTATGATCCAGCTGCAGATGGATCTGATCCAGCATCTTCTGACTAAAATTTCCGACAATCTTTTTCTGATTTTGCGCTTCTTTGATATCAATCAATTCAAACTTTGGCAAATCTACTTTCCCGAATCTCTCGTTAATGGAGACATATCGCAGTTTGTCTTTCATCGCCAGATCGTAACTTTCCAAAGAAGGCGTTGCCGAACCGAGAATTAATCTGGACTGATAAAATTCTGCCAACATCATCGCGGAATCTTTCGCATTGAAAAAGAAATGCTGATCTCTTTGCCTGTAAGCCGAATCGTGCTCTTCGTCCACAATAATCAATCCGAGATTCTGATAAGGCAAAAACAGAGAATTCCGTGTACCAATCAGGATTTCGAGTTCATTATTCCTGATTTTTTTCCATACTTCTACCCTTTCAAAATCCGTTAATTTATTATGATAAAAACCGAGTTTTTTGCCGTATTTTTTTTCGAGACGAATGGTGATTTGCTTGGTCAAAGCAATCTCGGGCAAAAGCAGCAACACATTTTTCCCAGAATTGACACAATCTTCAATTTTATCGAGGTAAATGTGTGTTTTTCCGGATGAAGTTACGCCGTGAAGCAACACATTCTTGTCTTCTTCAAAAGCCTGATTGATCTCCGAAATTGCCAGTTTCTGATTGTCTGTCAATTCTTCAATCCCTTCGATTTCGCCTTCATAAGAATCGATTCTGTCCTTTTGCAGATAATACTCGGTAACCCAACCTTTTTCTATCAAAGATTTCAGCTGTTGGTTGACAAAATTACCTTCATCAAAAACCAAAGATTTCCGGATAGGATTTCCCGGATTATCAATCTGTTTTGACAGGATATTAAGAAAAAGATCTTTCTGCTTTTTAGCTTTATCAAGCTTCAAAAGAATCATCGCCAGATTCTCCGAAACCAATGCTTCATCATTGATTTTCAAATAAGCAATTTCTTTCGCTTTATATTTTTCCGTGATTTTTTCATCGACTGAAATGTATCGTTCATCAATTAGCGCATTGATGGTTTTGATAATTTCTTTTTTCGGGATGAAGGCTTCAATCTCCTGCAAATTAAGCATTTGCCGGACTTCCAAAGCCTGAAGAAGATACGTTTCGTTGGCATCCAGATTTTGCCAGTCGATGGTTCTTTCGGACAATAATCGGACGTAAGTTTCGCTTTCCAATTTCAGTGAAGAAGGAAACGCCAAACGGTATATTTCGCCGAGATTGCAGAGATAGTAAGAGCTCAGCCAATTCCAAAAATCTAACTGTTGTTTTGGGACAATTGGTTGATTGTCCAATAAATTAATGATCTCTTTCGGGACAAAAGTGTTTTCAAAATTATCCAATAATTCTGCAACAATGCCTGTGTAGATTTTTTTTCCGCCAAACGGGATCAAAACCCGCATCCCGACTTCGATCTTGTCCAAAAAATCTGCTGGAACTTTGTAGGTAAAAGTTCCTTTGAGGTTAAGCGGGAGAATGATTTGGGCGAATTGCAAGTTGTTTATTTTTTAACGCAAAGTGCGCAAAGATCTTTTTATAATTATTGAGAATATTTTTAAGGTTCGCAAAGGAACTTCGACAAGCTCAGTATGAACTCCGACTCTGCAACGTTGACTTAAAAGATCATTGATCACTTATAATTTATCATTTATGATACCGTATAACTTTGGAACGCTTCTTCCAGACTTGCAAATTTTCCTTTGAATTCAGAAATCGGCGAATCCTGAATGATATTGCCCTGATGAATCAGAATCACGCGCGAGCAAAGCGCTTCTACTTCCTGCATAATATGCGTAGACAAGATCACGGTTTTTGCTTTCCCTGTTTCTCTGATGACATTCCGGATTTCAACAATTTGATTAGGGTCAAGGCCATTGGTTGGTTCATCCAGGATCAAAAGATCCGGCTCGTGAAGAATGGCTTGTGCCAATCCAACTCTCTGCTTGTAACCTTTGGAAAGCTGACCGATTTTCTTCGATTTTTCCGGTGTAATCCCAACCAAATCAATCACCTGATCGATTCTTTCTTTTTTGATGTTATGCAGATTCGCAACAAATTGCAGATACTCTTTTACGTACATCTCATTGTAAAGCGGATTGTTCTCCGGCAGAAAACCTATTTTCTTTTTGGATTCGATTTCGTTTTCCGAGATATTTTTCTCATTAAAGAGAATTTCGCCTTCGTCAATCTTAAGGACGCCTGTGATAGATTTCATCAGCGTAGATTTTCCGGCACCATTTGGCCCGAGAAGTCCGATGATTTCGTTTTTAGCAATGTTTATATTAATATCGTTGAGCGCCACCTGCTCTCCGAATTTTTTGGTAAGTCCTGTGATTTTTAAAGACATCTACTGTGTTTATAAATGATGAGTGATGAATGATAATTGATCTTTACAAAAATATGAAAAATTACTGTGTTTCTTTTAACGCAAAGAGCGCAAAGATTTTTTTGAATTGATTGAAAATATTTTAAGGCTCACAAAGGTACTTCGGCAAGCTTAGTATAAACGTCGAACTCAGCTAAGGAAAACTGAATGATTGAAATAGTTGTAGGGATCTATTATTAAAAACAAGCCTGATTCTTTTGCCTTTTTCTTTTATCTTTAATTATTTTGTAACAATTTTTTGCTATCATTACTAACCAGACAGCATTATATAAAAGAATGGATTCGCCCGAGAAAGAATTTTTGGATAAAATCGATAAACATAAAGTAATCATTTTCAAGATTTCTAAGATGTATATGGACAATCGTGATGACCAAAATGACCTTTTCCAGGAGATTGTTTACCAGGTTTGGAAGTCATTTGCAAGTTTTGAAGGAAAGTCGGAATTCTCAACCTGGCTCTACAGAATTGCGCTGAACACGGCCATTATCTTTCTAAAATCTGAAAAAAGACGAAATTTTATCCAGAATGATGATGTCTCGCTCTACAAAATAAAGGAGGACGAATACAACCACGATGACGAGCAAAACCTGAAACTGATGTACGAATGTATCCAAAAACTCAATCCGATTGACAAAGCTTTGATTTTCTATTATCTGGAAGATTTTTCGGGGCGAGAAATGGCGAAACAAATGGGAATGTCAGAAGGTAATGCCCGTGTAAAACTGAACCGCGCAAAAGAAAAATTAAAGGATTTAATTAAAGACAAAAAATACAAGTAAAAAGAGTCAGGTTTGGCTTCGAGAGCCACAGCCTGACAAATCAACTATCAACTATCAAAGATATGGACTTAGATAACCTTAAAACACTTTGGAATAAGGAAGATGTTTCCGAAACACCGGAAATCTCTACCGAAAGACAAAAAGAAATACATCTGCCTCTGGAAAAAATCAGAAAGAATATGCGCCACGAATTTTGGTCAACCCTCATTCTGCTGCCGCTTGTTTTGATTTTTATCTGGTTTTTTGAGATACCCTTCCGGTTTAAGCTTTACATCGAGGTTCTGGTGGCATCTATGACTTTGATAACGGTTTTCTTTTTCAGCAAATTCTTTAAACTTTATAAAGAAATCGGCAATCCGACTTTGGGAACTTACGATTCTCTGAAAGATCTCTTCCATCAGTTTGAGCTCAACAAACAGTATTATCTTTCTTTCTATTTGAGCTTTGTTCCTTTTCTGGTTTGTGAGATGATTATCCTTATTGAGTCTATCCCACACACACATCAATACACTAATGGATATCTGACTTTGCTATTTTTGGGATCGGTGCTTTTTGGATTATTTTTTCTTTATTTCATAGGTAACTGGTGGTTCCAGTATTTTTATGGGAAGTATATCAAGAGGATCAGGAAGCTCGTGGAAGAAATGAGAAAAGATTAAAATCTGTTTTAACAACGAAAAGCCTTGCTAACCTTGATATGTTTGCAGGGCTTTTTAATTTCGATAACCTGAAAATTTTTGTAAATTTGCACATTTATGGGACAAATCCTGGCCATCGACTACGGAAAAGCAAGAACAGGAATAGCTGTAACAGACGATATGCAAATTATTGCAAGCGGCCTGACTACCATTGAGACGCCTAAACTTGTTGATTTTCTCACACAGTATTTTTTTCAAAATAAAGTGGATGAGATCGTCATTGGGCTTCCGACCGACCTGAAGGGCAATATGTCCGGAATTGAGGAAGAAATCCAGAAATTTATTTCAGTTTTCGAGAAGGATTTCCCTGACAAAAAGATTAACCGCCTGGATGAGCGTTTCACTTCTAAGATGGCTTCGTTTTTCATCAGCCAAAGTGGAAAAAACAAAAAGCAACGGCAGGAAAAAGGATTGATCGATAAAGTAAGCGCAACTATTTTGCTGCAAAATTTTTTAGAACAGAAGAGATGATTTTACCAATTAGAGCATTCGGAGATTCTGTGTTGAGAAAACACACCCACGAGATCGATAAAGATTACCCTGAGCTACAGACGTTAATAGATAACATGTTTGAGACCATGCACGGCGCCAACGGTATTGGCCTTGCTGCACCACAAATTGGCCTGGATATCCGCCTTTTTGTGATTGATGTGACGCCGCTTGCCGAGGATGAAGATTATGAAGATATTGCTGATGACCTGAAGGTTTTTAAAAAAGTGTTCATCAATGCAAAAATCCTTGAAGAATCCGGCGAGGAATGGAAATTCAATGAAGGCTGCCTCAGCATCCCCGATGTTCGCGAAGATGTAAAACGAAAAGCTAACATCAAAATAGAATATTACGACGAGAATTTTGTAAAACACGTTGATGATTTCTCTGATATCAGAGCAAGAGTCATCCAACACGAATACGACCATATCGAGGGCATTCTTTTCACCGATCACCTGAGTAATCTTAAGAAAAAAATCGTAAAAGGTAAACTTCAGAAAATTGCTAACGGCGATGTGCACGTTAACTACAAAATGAGATTTCCAAAATAATCTGTTGTAAACTGTAAAAATCTGAAGCAAAAATTATATTTTTGACCTCCAATAATTAGAAAATCTATTAAAGAAAATATTATAAAATGCAGTTAGAAAAAATCATTTCAATATCCGGAAAACCAGGACTTTTCAAATTGGTTTCTCAGCTTAAAAACGGATTTATTGTAGAAGACATCACCACTAAGAAAAAGGCAAGTATCTCCAACTCCAGTCAGGTAAGCCTTCTTGATAATATCGCAATGTTCACTTTTGACAAAGAAGTACCTTTGTTCGAAGTTTTTGAGAATATTGCAAAAAAACATGATTATAAACCTACCATCAGCCACAAATCCAGCAGTGAAGAGTTGAGAGCTTTTATGGCAGAATCTCTTCCTAATTATGATGTAGAAAGAGTTTATGAATCTGACATCAAAAAACTGGCGCAATGGTACAACCTGTTGCAAAAAGCAGGTTATATTACACCTGATAGTTTTGTAAAACCAGAAGCACCGGCTGAAGCAACCGTGGAAGAAGCTAAAGTGGTTGAAGAAAAAACTGACAAAGCAGAAAAAAAACCAGCTGCAAAAAAAACCGCAACTAAAAAGGCTGACGATGCTAAGGAAGAAAAACCGGCTAAAAAAACTGCGGCTAAGAAAACAGCAAAAAAAGAAGATTAATTAGATGCTAATGAATGTCTGATGATTTGAACAGTCAACAATTCATTCCTCATTATTAACTTTACATAACAGAAACTCTCTCAGAAATGTTTATTTTTGAGAGAGTTTTTTTATTTATGAGAGTTATTTCATTAGTACCATCCATTACAGAAACCTTGTTCGACCTTGGTTTGACGACTGATGAAATTGTCGGCCGAACAAAATTCTGCATCCATCCAAAAGAGTTGGTTGATAATGTTGAAATTATCGGCGGAACAAAAAACCTCAATATCGAAAAAATAAAATCTCTGAAACCCGACCTCATCATCGCCAACAAAGAGGAAAACATAAAAGAACAGGTAGAAGAACTGATGATAGATTATAAAGTTCTGCTAACCAATATAGAAACGCTGGAAGATAACTATTACCTCATCAAACAACTCGGAAACCTATTGGGGAAAGAAGACAGAGCCCAACTTTTTAATCTTAAAACCTATGAAGCATTTGATTTCCCGAAAGCTGAAAAGAGATTGAAAGTAGCCTATCTAATCTGGAAAAACCCTTATATGACAGTTGGTGGCGATACTTTTATATCAAGAATTTTGGAAGAACTGGGATTTGAAAATCTATTTAAAAATGAGAAACGATATCCGGAAATCCAGTTGGAAGATTTGAAAGAAGCAGATTTGATTTTCCTTTCGTCAGAGCCATTTCCTTTCAAAGAAAAACATATTGAGGAAATCCAAGAAGTTTGTAAGAATCAAAAAATTAAGATTGTTGACGGCGAAGCTTTTTCCTGGTACGGGACACATTTGGCGAAGTGTGGGGAATATTATCGGGTATTATCAGAAGATTTATGATGAGTATTCTTTTTTGAATTAATGCTTTTCCTATTCAAAATCCCTGTCCACATTGTTGATAAGCCTAGTAAAATCAACCCTAATGTTTGAAATTTCATTTTTTTCGCAGAGAATATTGAAAATAAAATAGCACTGATTGCAATTATTGTAAAAACAACAGTAAAATAGAAATACACTTTAGATTCATAAGCAGATTTTTTTCTTTCAATATTTAAACCCTCTAAAGAATCAATTCTTCTTTCTAACGACTTACAAAAATTTTCAAATATTGAAGTTTTACAGATATAATTATTTGAAGATAAGTTGATTCTTTTTCCTGATTTAAGTTTAATATTTAGAACTGCACCATTTATAAATTCAGTTCTGTAATGTAAAATATCTTCAAACTTTACAATCCTATTTCCGAAATCAATCTTTTCATCATCAATTCGAAAATCTGAAATAGAAACAAATCTATGCTTCAACGATTTATAAAAAATAAATGCAGATAAAAATGAAATTGAGAAAACAAAAATAGGATTGAGGACTTTAATTAAAATCAAAAAAAGTATCCCAAAAATCAAAATGCAAGATAAGACAAGATATAGTGCTTTGTTAGATTCGCAATATTCAACATTCTCAAATTTTGATACTTTTCTCAAAATTGTTGATAATCAAAATTAATATTACAAAATCTTTGCAACCTCGTCACAAAGCCATTTCAGCATTTCTTCATCTTCTTTTGTGAATGGGTCAATGGTATGAGAATCGATATCGATTTGTCCAATATTTTCTCCGTTTTTGAAGATTGGAACTACAATTTCTGCTTTTGTATCAATGGAGCAAGACAAATAATTATCCTGAGAATGAACATCTGGAACCACGAAAGTCTCTCCAGAAACGGCCACCTGCCCGCAAATGCCTTTTCCAAAAGGAATAATCACGTGGTCTGTAACTGCGCCCACATAAGGTCCAAGAGCTAACTCGTCTTTGTCGCCGTTTTTGAAATAGAAACCTGTCCAGTTGTAATAATCAATTTCTTTATCCAAAAGCTGACAGATTTTCAGAAGTTTTACGTTTGTATCTTGTGGACTTTCCAAGATGATTGAAAGTCTTTTTTTAAGTTCTACCATTGGTATTAATTTAATCCTTCAAAAGTTAATTCTTTGTAACCGAACATTCCGCGTTCTTTTATCATTTCTGCCACACTTTTCGGCAATTC
The DNA here is from genome assembly GCF_900108115.1 of Epilithonimonas bovis DSM 19482. Lineage (GTDB taxonomy): Bacteria > Bacteroidota > Bacteroidia > Flavobacteriales > Weeksellaceae > Epilithonimonas > Epilithonimonas bovis. Next base: position 4,683 of record NZ_FTPU01000028.1, on the reverse strand, counting down.
TTCTTCCCAACCCAATTCGTGCGTAACGATTTTTTTAAGAATCTCTCTGGAATAGATTTCCAAGAATTTCGGATTGTAATTATGAATGTCTACAATTCTCTTATTGAGTTTGAAATACTTGTATAATTCTTTCAGATTATCGTGAACTTTTAGATTTTCCGAAGTCAGTAAATCGCCAGTTTTAGGATCTTTATAAGGATATAGATATACGCGCATATCTTTTTTGAAAAACTTACCAAATGCTTCCAAAATGCCACCAGGAAGGTTTTTATAATATTCTTCATCAAAAACATCCAAAAGATTATTAACGCCCATTGCAACACCAATATGCTGATTGGTAAATGTAGAGAAATAATCTACCATCCTGTAATATTCTGAGAAATTGGAGATCATTACTGTATAACCCAAAGTCCCCAAAATATCGACTCTGTCAAGAAAATCTCTTTCGTCTATATCTCCGGCAGCTCTCAGGTTAGAAATGGTAATTTCAAACAAAATCTGTGTATTCTCATGATCGCAGGCATTATCCTTATTAAACATCTCGAGTCCTTGCTCGAACATATCGATATTAACGCGGGTAACCGGACGGAAACTGCCCCGCACCGCAAAAATATTTTTCTTATAAAGAATATCTGCAGGCAGCATATTGTTTCCCTGAGAATTGAAAATCACAGCATCGGTCATTCCTAATTTTACCAGCTGCAAACTCATCAGGCGGTTATCCACATATTGGAAAGCCGGCCCGCTGAAGTCAATCATATCAATCTCAAGGCGGTCAACCGAAATATCGTCATACAAAGACTCTATCAGCACCCTTGGATTATCAATATAAAAAAATGCACCATAGATCAGATTAACGCCCAAACTACCGAGGGTTTCCTGTTGCAAGGTAGCATTGGTCTCTTTGAATTTGACATGAATGACAATTTCGTTAAACTCTTCATCTTCATGATTCTGATACCTGATCCCTACCCAGCCGTGGCCTTTTGACGTTTTATCAAAATTGATGGTGGTTACCGTATTGGCATAAGAAAAGAATTTTTTACCCGGATTTTTCTCTCTGGGGATACGCTCCTCTATCAGTGCTACCTCATAGCGCAACATTTTTCGGAGGCGGTTTTGTGTTACATACCTATTTTTGACCTCTTTGCCGTAGATGGCATCAGAAAAATCTTTATCATAAGCAGACATGGCTTTTGCAATGGTTTGAGAAGCACCACCAGCCCGAAAAAAATGCCTTACAGTTTCTTGACCCGCTCCTATCTCGGCAAAAGTTCCGTAGATGGATGAATCTAAATTAATGGTTAATGCTTTCTGCTTAGGGGTAAGTTTTGGCTTGATCACGAAGAATTAGATTTATTTTGTAAATTTACCAAAAACAGCCCAAATAGAAAAATGCTTTTAAAATTTTTAGGAACCGGGACATCTCAGGGCATCCCCGTCATTGGTAGCCACCACCCGGTATGTCTTTCCAAAGATCAAAAAGATAAACGTTTACGCACATCTGCACTGATAACATCCGACAAAGGGAAAAAAATCCTGATTGACTGCGGCCCTGATTTTCGCCAGCAAATGCTGAATAATCATGAGGAGCAGATAGACGCCGTGCTGATTACCCACGAGCATAACGACCATATTATTGGTATGGATGACCTGCGGCCTCTTATTTTTAAAAATAATGCATCGATGCCAGTCTATTGCAATGCGCGGGTAGCCAAAGAAGTCAGAAACCGCTTCCCATATGCTTTTGCAGAGCACAAATATCCCGGCGCGCCAAGTTTTGATCTTGTAGAAGTTAATGGCAGGTTTACGCTTTTTGACGACCTGGAGATCCAGCCTATAGATATCATCCACTCTGAAATTCATATTCTTGGATTCAAAATGAAAAACCTTGCATATATTACTGATGCCAGCCATATTGATGATACCGAGAAACAAAAACTGAAAAACCTTGATTTTTTTATTATCAATTGCCTCAGGAAAACTGAACCCCACCATTCGCATTTTATTCTTCCGCAGGTCCTAGAACTCGTAAAAGAATTAAAGCCTAAAAAAACTTTCCTTATACACATCAGCCATCATCTAGGCTTCCATAATGAAGTTGAGCAGGAACTTCCTGAAAATGTACACCTTGCCTATGATGGACTGGAAATAGAATTTTAAATTTAGAAAAAAAACTAAAAAAAACTTTTGAATAATTAATTTTTGGACTATATTTGCACACCCAATTAAAGCATGCCCAGGTGGCGGAATTGGTAGACGCGCTGGTCTCAAACACCAGTTCTTAGGAGTACCGGTTCGATCCCGGTCCTGGGTACAAGACCGGAAAGAGGTGATAATTCACTTTCTTTCCGGTTTTTTTTAGCTCCTAACTCATTATTAATCTGATAGATATAAGACAGTAAAACGTTGGCTCGAATAGTTCGATAATGATTTTCAAAAAATTCCAATTTTTCTGGAAATATCGAACTAATTATTTGACGTTTTAATGTAATATCCCCACTACTAAAGGCTTTAGCAAGATCTACAACGTTCGATAATGCATGGTCAAGTAGTTTCGGAAAATCTATTTTGTTTTTATCCTTTACTTTGGTCAGATTGCTTTCCAACTTTTCAATTTTGTCCTTGCAATCAGTCTTAATTTCCAAGTATTCCTCATCATCAATGATATCTTCCAACAGTTTGTTTCTTGCGAACTTTAACCTTTTATTCAGCCCATCAATTTCAAGTAAGATCTTTTTCCTTTGATGTTGAGGATTATCAATAAACTTCTCAAAATTTTGTTTCAAGACCTTTCGCAAATATTTTTTAATTGACTCCTTCATCTCTAATGCTTGTAGTAACTCCAAGAATTTATTGTTAATAATTTCTGCTTTATAACGATATCCGCATGGCGACTGACAATGGTAGTAATAATATTTCTTAGAGTGTCCTGTAGATGCACTACCGGTTATTAGATGACCACATTCTGGACAGACTAAAAATCCTCTCAGGGGAAGATTATCATCAGACAATACTTTTACATTAGGTCTTGCAAGATTTGCATTGCCATCCATTATATTTTGGACTTTTTCGAATAACTCCTCACTGATCAAAGGTTCATGAATACTTGGAACAAAATGAGCATCTTCGTCATTGTATTGTTCTACATATATTTTTCCGCAATATGCAGTATTCCTTAAGCTGGCAAGAAAAGCACTGACTTTTACTTTTTTCCCTTCCCTCCTATTCATCATATCCATAATCTGGCTGGCAGAATAAACGCCTTTCGCCATTTCATTGAATGCCCATTTCATATTGGAAGCTTCCGGTTCTTTCTGAGTGACATACTTTTTCCCGTTCTCCGTGATCTTATTGACATATCCATAGGGCGCCCTTCCCATCAATCTTCCTTCTTTTCTGGCACGACGCATTCCATAGTAGGTATTTAAGGCACGTCTGTCGTTTTCAACTTCTGGTGCAGCAAGATAGATTGCCAGCATCATCTTATTCTCGGGAATTGAAAGATCCAATGGCTGCTCAATGGCTTGCGGTTCCACATTAAACTTTTTAAGGATATTGATCATTTGATAGGCATCACCGGCATTTCTGCTAAAACGGTCCCATTTTGTGAATAGCAATAAATTGGTTTTGGAGCTCTTTTTCTTTAACGTATCCAGAAGCTTGATCCATTCAGGCCTGTTAAAGGTTTTGGCTGAATAATCTTCATAAATGATCTGTCCAACTACGATACTATTATTTTCACAGTATCGTCTCAATCTTTCTTCCTGGTCTCTTTGGGAATACCCTTTATCTGCCTGTTCATCGGTTGACACACGAATATATAAATCGGCTTTTTTCATCTCTAAAATCTTATAATATTATTCATCTAAAAAACGCTTTACAGTAATTGTTAAGAGCATTTTTAGAAATTCTACAATTTGTTCCGCTTCTTGAATTGTTAATTCAACTCCTTCCTCTTCTTTAAATATTTTGATAACCTCATCAATGCTAATATTTTTAATTTCAAGTTTCCTTTCCATAACCGATATCTTTTAAATAAAAATATTCGGCATGACCAATTACAATTTATTAAGGCATTTAGCTGCAACAGTTGGCTTGGTGATGCAAATTAATCGTAAATCTGAAAATCACAGTTTTACCAAGCATTTTTTAAGCATTTACTCAAAGGTTGCAGTTTCCGAGAGCAATTATCTTCCGCAAATTCATCTGCAGAGATTCTTACTTCTAAAGCTATCTTACAACAGCACTTATGATTTTGTTAAAATTATTTTTAAAGTGGCAACAAGAATTGTTGCGAAGAAATTCATCATTCTTAGATCCAACTAAATTACAAATAATCACTAAAGTCTCAAAATTTTGGACTTAAAAATGATGTAAATAGGAAAAAAAGTAAATTCAGATATCGCCAGAAAATATTGATTATTTAAAACATATTGAATTGCGATTATTTTGACGAAATCAGTATCTATAAATGTGACACTGCATAATTATTTTTTTGAAATTTTACTTACGGAAAACCGTAAAAAAATGCCAACATTTATATTTTATTTTAATCAATCAAAAAAAGGAAATATACACGACTACATTACGCAATTATGTGAATTTAGTAGTAAAAATATATTATATTTACTCGTAGTGCATTATTAAATTAATTCAATTTTAAGTCTATTCATTTTTCTA
>NZ_FTPU01000072.1 GCF_900108115.1 Epilithonimonas bovis DSM 19482 | reverse complement strand
GAAAAAACAAGATATGGGCAGCAAGTTGCAAGATTAAGATTCCGTGCAAGAGCAGCAATAGAACCCTGTATTTCACATTTAAAAAGAAACCACTCCTTAGGATTAAACTTCCTTAAAGGAGTGGCTGGAGATATTCATAACGCCCTATTAGCAGGGATTGGATACAATTTGAAGATGAGATTGAACCAAATCAAACAACAAATTCTTTTTTGGCTCGAAGTTGTTCTCAAAATCTTCTTAGGCAAGTATAATTTTCAAAATGAAAAATTAGCTTTTTAAGGAATGACTAAGTAAAAGTGACGCTTTACGCAATTGATAAATAAAAACGCCCGATATTTATAGATATCGGGCGTTTTTTTATTAAAGAAAATTATTAAAAATTATTTCTTTTTCTCTACACCAAAGGTCTCCGGGAATCTTGCCATTGTAAAATCTCTGGAGATGGCAGCTTTCTCGAATTTAAGTTTTCCACTCAAAGTTTCAAGGACTACTCCATCTTCGTTAATCGAAAATATGGTTCCGTGCATCCCAGACGTTGTTACTACTTTAGCACCCGGTTTCAAGGCCTCCTGAAAAGATTTTTCCTGTTTCTGTTTCCTCATCTGCGGACGGATCATTAGAAAATAAAATCCAACGAACATAAGCCCGATCATCAGGATTGTTGGTGTCATAGACTGCGCCGGGGCAGCCTGCAAAAATATTGTTAGCATGATAATAATTATGGTAATATGTTAGCTGAAAATGTTAAACGGACTGGTGCTTTTTCTACATTAACGTACACATCTGCAATCTTGTTAACTGCACCGTCAAAGTTGGTAGAATCAAAATGTAATGTAATTTTACCTTTTTTACCAGGCAAGATAGGTTCTTTGGTATAATCCGGAACGGTACAGCCGCAACCAGGTTTAACATTAGATATAATCAATGGGTTTTTACCGGTGTTGGTAACTTCAAAAACGTGTTCTACTTTTTCACCTTTTTTGATTTCGCCAAAATTGTGGTCTGTCTCACTAAAAGCTACTGTGGTAAGCGGTTTTTCTTTAGCTTCTTTCAGCAACTCGTCCTCTGGCTGCTCTTCCTGCGCCAGCGCGTTGGTAACTGCAGTAGCTTGTGTAGAGTCTATGTTATCTGCAATCGGTGATCCTTCCACTTTTTTGGTACAGGAAAAAGCGATGTTGCAAAATATGGCAAGACTTAATAATTTTATGGATTTCATACTTACTTTAATTTATATGATTTGTTAAAATTTGATGGTAAGAATTGGAAAGTCGGTGTTTAGATCCTATTAAAATCTTTGGTATATTTATCCAAAACACCATTGATAAAGATATGAGATTTTTCTGTTCCGTAGATTTTAGAAATATCAATATATTCATTGATAATAATTCTGGATGCTGTTGCAGGAAACTGATCCATCTCTGTAATGGCGGCAATAAGAATAATACGGTCCATCAGTGCAATTCTTTCTATATCCCAGTTTAGAAGTCTCTCTCCCAGTTTTTTCTCGGTTTCTTCCCAGTTATTGAAAGATGAACGGAGTAATTTTTTGGCAAATGCTTCATCTTCATCATCCTTCAGCATTCGGATTAGTGTATGAGAAGTTTCGTCTTCTTTCATAAAACCAATGGTTTTCTGAATCATGCTGTTGGCAATGTGAAAATCATCTGCCCAGGACATTTCTTTTTCTTCGAAACGGTCATGCAAATCTGTATTTTCTGCGACATAACGCAAAAATAGCTTACCGATAAACTTTTGATCATCTTCAAAAGAAACCGTTTCATCTGCCATGTAATCCTGGTATCGTTTCCCCGCTTTTATCCTTTGGAAGGTCTTTACAAGAAGTTCATCATTGGGATCCCAGATAAGGTCTTTATGCTTTGATGAAAAACTTTTTCTTTCCTCGTTGTCTTCCAACTGAATCAGAATCTGATTTCGGACAAACTTTTGGTTAGGATTATCATCTGCATTGGTTTTCAAAAATTTGTTTTTTCCAATTTCTATCTGATCTTCTGCTAAGCGCTTCAACCCAACCAGAAAATTGAGTTCATAGATATACAAATGGTAGATTTTGCTGATGTCAAGAAACATTTTTTTCTCTAGAACATCATACTTAATTGGATTTTGATAATAAGAATACAGTGTTTCTACAATCTTTTCGCGGATTTGTCTTCTTCCCAGCATTTCAAAGAACTTTTATGGGTGCAAAGATACGTAAAATTGTCCAATCTGATGAAGAGGATTGTATTGTGTTTCAGATTTTCTGAGAATCAATCGCCTTCAGCTGGTTTAGGTTTTTAGAAAGTCTCTTCAGTATGATGCCGTAAGCGATCTTATAATATAATAAAATAAGAATAATGCAAATCAACAGACTAACTGTAACTCCGCTAATAAGCCCCCAAAAAGTAGGGTTGTCTATATGGATCTTCTGCAAACGCATCGTATAAATAATAAATGTAGTAAAACAGCCAATAACAAGTAACAGCAAAACAATATTAGAAATAATAAAAAGGTTGACAGTCTTCTTGAATGCGATGATATGGGTGATAAACTTCTTAAGATTAGCCTCTACATTGATCCTTTTATAATTAATATAAAAAATGATTACAAAAATACCTGTAATAACAAGGCTGGCAACCTTCATCCAATTATAGATCCTATCCAGCGAAAACTCTACCTGAGACTGATTCCTGATCTGGAGCCTGTTGAGAATGCTGGTAAAATCTGTATGAAAATTGGAAGAAAACAAGGTGATAAAATTAATCATCCCAAAAACAAAAAACTCCGCAATACTTATCCAAAGAATATATTTGACATAATTTCTTGATTTTTTGTTCAGCATCTTTTCTATATCCTCCTGGTTATAGCCATCAGCAATCGTCTGATTTTGCCAGGATTTTTTGAAAGAATCTATATCAAAGTCTTGGTTAGGCATGCTTTATCATTAGTTCTTTAAGCGTTTTCTTCAATCGGTTCATTTTAACACGTGCGTTCACCTCAGTAATACCAAGTGTTTCCGCAATTTCTCTGTAGGGCTCATCATCCAGATACATCATTACAATAGCTCGTTCTACATCAGGCAGCATCTTGATCACTTTATACAGCAGAGAGATCTGTTGCTCTTTTTCACCATTATCTTCTACAAAATTCTTACCATGGAAATCCTGTAACTCATCTGTCTGTGGCTGTTTTGTCTTTTTCCGGAAGAGCGTAATAGCTGTATTAAGGGCAACCCGATACATCCAGGTAGATATCTTAGAATTTCCCTGGAATGAGTCGTAAGATTTCCAAAGTTGTAACACAATCTCCTGAAAAAGATCCTCCTGATCTTCCAAAGAATGGGTATAAAGACGCGAGACTTTTATAATAAGTCCTTGATTGTCCTTTATCAATTTAGAAAAATCTGTCTCTTTGCTGTCCATTCCGCAAACGAAGATAAGAAATAATCTGTCAAGCTTAGCAATTAGGGCATCATTTCCGGCTGTCACTACTCGCTATCCAAAAAAAACCAAAACTAGTCCAAAGCTATTTTTTAGGATGAGCTCAAACATGCCGTTCCATCCGGGATGCGCTGCGCAAAAAAGAACTTGACAAATAGCATAGAAAATCCGGTCAATATAACTAGATTTGCAGAAGAGAAGTGTGGCTTGTTGATTCAGATCTGTCTGAATAGGAAAGTCCGGACACCATAGGGCAGCATAGCGGATAACATCCGTCATTTGCGAAAATAGGACAAGTGCAACAGAAAGCAAGTACAGTTCGGCTGTAGTGAAAACAGGTAAACTCTATGCGGTGCAATGCTAAGTATATCATCAGTCAAGAGCGGCCCGCTCGTTGATGAGGGGTAAGCAGCTAAAGATTTGCAGTAATGCAAATTGCAGATAAATAACAGGCTAAAACAGAATCCGGCTTACAGCACTTCTCTTTTCTTTTTTATATATCTTTTCCATAAAAAATACATTTATTAAAGCATGTTTATGAGATAAGCATTGTTCTTTTTATCAAAGTTAAAAAGAAATTGGCTTACAATCGTTATTATAACATTTAGGGTTATAAACAAAAAAAAGCTCATCAAAATAAATTGATGAGCTTTAAAAAAAAACTGGCGGCGACCTACTCTCCCGCTTTCGCAGTACCATCGGCGCTAGAGGGCTTAACTTCTGTGTTCGGAATGGGAACAGGTGAGCCCCTCTGCTAAAACCACCCTAAAAAGGTATATGGTTGTTAGTTGTCGGTTGATGGTTGTCGGAGTTTTCCAACAACTGTCAACAATCAACTGTCAACTTTTTAATCGATAAAAACGTTCACAAAGAGAGAACCTTTGTTGCGCAAAAAGCACTTGTATATTGTAACCAATAGGCTATAAATCTACGGGTAAT
>NZ_FTPU01000041.1 GCF_900108115.1 Epilithonimonas bovis DSM 19482 | reverse complement strand
GAAACATGGTTTTGTACCAAATTAAGAATGAAAGATTAGAATTTTGCATAATCGTTCCACTTTTCAAGGAAATTCTTTTACGACACTTTTTGCATTCGTAGCTCCAGATGCTTTTAATCCAGAAATGCTCCTTGTGACCGCACTTGCAAACCACTCCGATTTTATCTCTCTGCTCCTTAAAATGAATTCTGCAATCTTCCTCTCTCCCAAAATGCGTTGTAAAACTAAATATATTCATCTAACTAATTAAATTATAAGTAAATATACGAAATTATGTGTAATTACGGATATTCATAATTTCTTTTCATTTTTCTTTCTGTTTTCTAATGTTGCGAAAAAAATGTACAGTCCTGGGATGATAACCAATCCGAAAACTGTCCCAATCAGCATCCCGCCGGCTGCCGCAGTCCCGATGGACCTGTTTCCGACAGCGCCGGCTCCCGATGCCACACATAGTGGTATCAACCCTGCAATAAAGGCAAATGAGGTCATCAAAATCGGGCGTAAACGCTGTCTGGCACCTTCTATAGCTGCCGGAATAATATCGTTACCTTCTTTATGGCTTGCCACAGCAAATTCTACAATCAAAATGGCGTTTTTGGCCAGTAATCCTATTAACATAACCAAGGCTACCTGGGCGTAGATATTATTATCTAATCCACAGACAAGCAAAGCGATGTAAGACTCAAAAATACCGGTTGGCAAACTCAGCAAAACAGGCATTGGAAGCAGAAAACTCTCGTACTGCGCCGCTAACAGAAGATAAACAAAAACCAGACATACAATAAAAATATAAATGGTTTGATTGCCGGATAATATCTCTTCCCTTGTCATCCCGGACCACTCGATATCGAAACCTTTTGGAAGCGATTCTTTTGCGATTTTTTCAACGGCAGCAATGGCATCACCCGAGCCATAACCTCCAGCAGGTTCACCATTAATCATAGCAGACATGTACATGTTGTACCGCGTAAGGACCTCGGGGCCATAAACCCGCTCTATAGTCATAAATGTGGAGAAAGGCACCATCTCGCCTTTATCATTTTTAAGATACAGATTCAGGATACTCTCAGGCGTTTCGCGGTATTCGGGGTTGGCCTGGACCATCACTTTATACATCTGCCGAAACCTGATAAAATTGGTTGCATAATAGGACCCCAGCATGGTTTGCAATGTAGACATCGCATTATCTACAGAGATTCCTTTTTTGGATGCCATATCATAATCGATGTTAATCATATACTGAGGAAAAGTGGCGTCGAAACTTGTAAAACTGTTTTTGAGGTCAGGCGTCTCATTCAGTTTTTTAACAAAGCTTTTGGTAATGGCATCCATATTCTCGATGCTGCCGCCGGTTTTGTCCAGCAACCTTAGTTCAAAACCACTGGTGTTACCAAATCCCGGGACGGTTGGCGGTGCAAAAACTTCGATCTGAGCATCAGAGACACCTTTGGTTTTTTCGGTTAATTCATTAATAAAATCATTAATAGACTTATCCCGCTCGCTCCAATCTTTGAGATTAATCATCGCCATACCATAGGATGCACCCGCAATCTCTGTTACCACGCTATATCCGGCCAGTGTTGTGACATTTTCCACACCATCTATTTTTTTAGCAATCGTGGTAATCTCATCCAGGACTTTCTCGGTTCTTTCCACAGTGGCACCTTGCGGTGTTGTTACGCTTACGTAGGCCATCCCCTGGTCTTCCATTGGTATAAATCCTGATGCCAGAAATTTGCTTGTTCCCCAGGTTAATACAATAAACAAGGTCAACAGCCCAAATGTAACTACAGTTCGTGTAGCATATTTCCGAAGTATATTCACGTAGCCATTGGTCACTTTTTCCAGTATAACATTGAATCTATCAAAAAACTTATCTATAAAACCTAATTTTTTATGAGGATTGTGAGGTTTTAAAATTAAGGCGCAAAGTGCGGGTGTCAACGTCAATGCATTGATACCGGAAATCACAATGCTTATAGCAAGCGTTAATGAAAACTGCCTGTAAAATACACCGACTGGCCCATCAAGGAATGCTACCGGAATAAACACGGCTGACATAACCAGCGTAATGGCAATCACGGCGCCCGCAATTTCTTTGGTAGCAACAATGGTGGCCTGCATTGGTTCGTAGCCTTCTTCCATTTTTACGTGTACCGCTTCTACAACCACAATGGCGTTATCCACTACAATACCAATAGCCAGTACCAGAGCAAAAAGCGTAAGCAGATTGACTGAGAAACCCAGCATATCCATAAAAGCGAAAGTCCCTACCAGAGCCACCGGAACGGCTAAAACGGGATCAGTGTAGAGCGCCAATCCTGCAGGAAGAGAAATACCACAATGGCCACCAGAATAAAGGCTTCTATCAGCGTCTTGAGAACTGCACTAATCGATGCATCCAAAAACCGGGACACGTCATAAGCCATATTATACTCCATGCCGGGCGGGAAGGAGTTGGCCTTCAGTTCTGCCATTTTATCCTTAACATTCTTGATAACTTCGGAGGCATTGGAACCAGGCCTTTGTTTCATCATTATCGATGCAGACGGCCTTCCATCGGTTTTGGAAACCATTCCGTAGTTCATTGCGCCAAATTCTACTTTGGCAATGTCTTTCAGTTTGAGAATGGTACCTTCTTCATCCGATCGGATAGGGATTTCTTCGTACTGTTTTGGTTCAAAAAACTTACCTCTGTACTTTACAACATACTGCAACTCTCCGGCTTTTTTACCGGAAGATTCTCCTACTTTACCCGGTGCAGCCGATATGTTCTGCTTCTGCAGCGCATTGACTACCTCATCTGATGAGATATTGTAGACCGACATTTTCTGAGGATCCAGCCAAACCCGCATAGAGTATTCTTTCTGCCCCATAATCTCGGCACGCCCCACACCATCCAGACGTTTGAGTTCCTGGAGAACATTGATATCTGTAAAGTTGTAGATAAACTGCTCATCCTGGCTGGGATCTGTACTGGTAATATTAAGGTACATCAGCATACTGTTGACTTCTTTCTCTGTGGTAACGCCGGCTCTGATAACCTCTTCCGGCAATTCGTCGAGGATTGTTGTAACTCTGTTCTGCACATTAACGGCGGCAAGATCGGGATCTGTACCCACTTCAAAAAAGACCTGAATTAATGTTAATCCATCGTTGGACGTCACCGTTGACATATACGTCATCCCGGGGACACCGTTGATTGCCCTTTCCAATGGCAGCGCTACAGCATCTGCAGAGACCTCAGCATTGGCGCCTGTATATTTTGCGGTAACTGTTACCGATGGTGGTACAATATCCGGAAACTGGGTAATCGGCATTTTCATAAGCGCCATAATCCCTACGAGGACAAAGACAATGGAAATTACCAACGAAAGGACTTTTCGTCTAATAAACATTTCTACCATGATTGATTATTTAAGGATTAAAGCTTGTTTTGATTTTAACAATATCCCCGTCTTTGAGTGACTGAGTGCCTTCGTAAACAATCATATCCCCTTTTTTGAGCCCGCGTTCTACGAGGTAAGAATTTTTAAGAGGCGTTCCTACCAGGATATTGGTCATCTTGACCCGATTATTTTTATCTACCAGAAAAACATAGGTTTTATCCTGGATAGAAAATGTTGCTTTCTGAGGAATCATCAGCACATTATTCTCTACCTCGGAGATGGTTAGCTTGCCCGACGTCCCGTGCTTGATAAGTCGGTCCGGGTTGGGAAACAACACTTTATACCGGATAGATCCGGTAGTTCTGTCGATTTCGCTTTCTGCTGATTTTAGCGCACCATTAAACTGATAAGCCATACCGTTGGGGAGCGTGAGTTCAATTTTCTGATGTTTTCCTAATTTACCATTGGCCAGCAGCTCAAAATAAACATTCTCCGGTATGGAAAAATAGGCATAAACTTCATCTAACTGGGAAAATCAGCCGAAAAGTAAGATTAATACGTTCTGACATTGGGACTGTAGATTTAGCAATCCTGTGTTCCCAATGCTCCTGCAGGTCACCCTTCATGATGAGCAACGAGCCATGCGGAAGCGCCAGGCTGTACTTGCTCTGGTGATGGTCTTTTTTCCTGAAATCAAAATTCCTGGTCTGTCCCAGGCTTACCGATGCAATAACCGGCCTCTCCCCATATATGCTCTGTTTATCCCGGTGCCATGCCACCGAATCATTATTATCCCGGTAGAGGTTCAGCAATACACCGTTGAATTGGTAACCAAACGCTGCCTCTATCCGTTGTTTTAGAAGCAGAAGCTCCGGCGTCCATGCCTTCACGGGCTTTTCGCTGTCTGCTGATTCATAAGACCTGGCATCGCCATACCAGGCTGTGAGACGTGGCGTGATAACCATTTTATCATACATTTTCTGAGAGCGCTGTTCCCACGCAACAGTCGTCAAAAGTTGATCCTTGAGAATATCGGCCTCTTCCTGGCTCAAAAAATGTTCCCGGTATTCCAAAAGATTCTCAGGAAACTCATAAAAAGCTTCTGTATCAAATAAATTGAGCTGCGGCATTATATCTTCTTTAAAAATATTAGAGTTTGTGTAATTATCAAATAAATTTTATCACTGGTTTCCATTAAGCATCATGTTCTCCAGATGGCCGATACTGCGTTTGGCATCGTCCAAGATACTTCTGATATTAGCCTGGTCCGGCAAATAATGCGGCCTGTAATCTTTAGGTAAAATCCCCTGAACAAACTGCCATATCTCAGAAATATCTTCTAGAGCAATATTGTAAGGCTCATAAAACAGATTATCAGCGGACACTGTCACAGATTTTTCATTTTTCTTAACAAATGTTTTATAGGTAATCCCCTCTTTGGTAACAAAAATATAAGCTTTATCCGGTTTGAGTTCTTCCAGCTTTTCTACGTACTCGCCAATAATCACAGACTGATCCGCAAAAGGCGGCATAGAATCGCCATCTGCCAAAAAGGCTCTGTATTTTCCGTTTTTAAGAAAAGGCAGATACATTTTTTGCAGACTCTCTATATACTCCGGATCACTGAATCCCTGCAAATAACCCATAGAAGCCTTTTGAGGTACAATCTCTATATAATCATGACCCTCAGCATCTACAACAACCGGCAGCAGCACCTTGTTTCCAGGAAGATTAAGAAGATCATCCACAGGATACTTCATGATATCCACAGTAAGCAGGAGATCGATACTGATATTATAATATTTTGAAATTCTGATTAAAACCTCATAAGGAGCCTCAGACCTTCCGTCCTCATATTTTGAATAACGCACTCTGCTTAACAAAATTTCATCAGCAAGTTCCTTTTGGGAGAGGCCTCTACGGTTTCTTAAAAATCTGATATTACTTGAAAAAAACGACATTGATACAAATTGTATCAGCAAATATAATAAAAATGATACAAATTGTATCTAGTTTTGTAACATGGATAGAGCAATTGCACATATGGATCTGGATACTTTTTTTGTCTCATGCGAGAGATTAAAAAATACAGAACTAGACAAAATCCCCGTTATCATCGGCGGCGGCGATCGTGGTGTGGTGGCATCCTGCTCATACGAAGCCAGAAAATTTGGTGTACGCAGCGCCATGCCTCTTAAGATGGCACGAAGGCTTTGCCCGGATGCCAGATTTGTAAAAGGCGATATGGCGTATTATTCTGATATGTCGCATCTGGTGACAGAGATCATACAGGAAAAAGTCCCGGTGCTGGAAAAAGCCAGCATCGATGAGTTTTACCTTGATCTCTCCGGGATGGATCAGTTTTTTGGATGTTTCAAATGGACTAATGATATCGCCGATGCTGTTAAAAAGCATACCGGGCTGCCGATCAGCTTTGCCCTTTCTACCAACAAAACAGTATCCAAAATCGGAACCGGCGAAGGCAAACCTACAGGCAAGCTGGAAATAAGGGCAAGCGATATACAGACGTTTCTCAATCCTTTATCTGTAAAAAAAATCCCAATGGTGGGGCCGGAAACTTATGAACTGTTTTCCCGGTTGGGCATCAGAACCATACAAACTTTGGCAGAGATGCCTGTAGATGTATTGCAACAGCTAACCGGCAAAAACGGTATCACATTATGGAAAAAAGCCAACGGCATAGATGAGACACCGGTCATCCCTTATTCTGAACGAAAATCTATTTCTACAGAAAATACATTTGCCGAGGACAGTATTGACGTCCATGCTATCAGAAATATCCTTGCGGGAATGGTAGAACAGCTTTGTTATCAACTGAGACAGGAAAAATGGCTGACCTCAACTGTAGCAGTAAAAATCAGGTACGCCAACTTTGATACCGAAACCAAACAATCCAAAGTCTCCTACACCTCAGCAGACCACGTTTTGTTGAGACACGTCCTGGAGCTTTTCAAAAAAGCCTACACAAGACGAATGAGAATCCGGCTGATTGGCGTAAGGTTCACAGGTCTTGTCCACGGCTGTCATCAGATGGACCTTTTTGAAGATACAGAAGAACTCATCTCCCTCTACCAAACAATGGACAATATCAAAAACAGGTTTGGATCTGCAAGCGTAGGACGAGCATCGGGATTTAGCCCGGCTAAAATTTAATACAAAACAGTATTTATGTTTCTTAATTGCCATACTTATCACAGTTTACGTTATGGGACAATCTCTGTAGAAGAGCTTGTGCAGCAAGCATCCGAACATCGTTTAAAAACGCTTGCGCTTACCGATATTAATACCGTTACGGGAATCTATACATTTTACAAATTATGTCTTGAAAATAACATCAAACCAATTGTAGGTGTGGAGATAAGGGTTAAAAATGAGCTCTATTACATTTGTCTTGCAAAAAACGCAAAAGGCATTGCAGAAGTCAATAAGATGTTGACGGCTTATAACTGCGAAGGAATTGAGATCCCGAAAGAAAACCCTTCATTAATCAATACCTGGATTATCTACCCTATGCATAACATCCCGGAAAAATTAAGCGATCACGAGTTTATAGGGATCCGGGAAAACGAATTAAACCTGCTGATACAGCCCAAACTGAAATCTCTGATTCCAAAAATGGTCATTTTGCATCCGGTAACCTTCAAACAGGATGACAAAAACGAGAACTACGAGCTCCATCAGCTGCTGAGAGCCATAGATTACAACAGCCTGATCACCAGATTAGATAAAAAAGATTATTGCCGGGACAATGAATATTTCATCAACAAAAAAAAGCTTTTGGACAAGTATCGGGATTATCCCGAGATTATTGCTAATACTGCCTGGGTAGTGGAACGGTGCAGTTTTGATTTTGATACGCGCACAACAAAAAACAAAAAACATTATACAAAAAGTAAAGAGGAAGACTTTTTACTTTTAAAAAAACTGGCTTACGAGGGTCTCAACAGGCGCTACCCTGATGATGACGGCCGGGCCAGGGCCAGGATAGACAAAGAACTGGCGGTGGTAAACCACCTGAATTTTTGCGCCTATTTCCTGATTACCTGGGATATTGTGCAGTATAGCAATAGCATCGGCTTTATGCATGTGGGCCGTGGCAGCGGTGCCAACTCTATTGTCAGCTACTGTATTGGCATTACCGATATCTGTCCTCTGGAACTGGATCTCTATTTTGAGAGATTTCTTAATCTCAACCGCAAAACGCCTCCGGATTTTGATCTTGACTGGAGCTGGAAAAACCGGGATATAATTTTGCAGTATATATTTGATAAATATGGTAAAGATCATGTGGCGTTTTGCGGCACCAATGTGGAGTTCAGGGGCAGGTCCAGATTTCGGGAACTGGGAAAAGCCTTTGGACTTCCCAAAGAAGAACTGGATAACCTCACTACAAAACCAAGAGAGGAGCATGATAAGAATACTGTCGTAAAAAAAATCCACAGTTTTGAAACGATGTTGGAAAATTTTCCAAACCAGAGAAGTATGCATTCCTGTGGCATCCTGATTTCCGAAGAGCCCATCACCAATTACTCTGCGCTGGAGATGCCGCCAAAAGGATTCCCTATTGTACAGTTTGATATGAATGTAGCAGAAAACATTGGATTAGAAAAATTTGATATCCTTTCCCAAAGAGGCCTGGGCACTATCAAAGATACCGTAAAACTGATTGAAGAAAAAAGAGGCATCACGATAGACATTCAGGACACGACCATCTCAAAAAACGAAGCCAGATGCAACCAATATCTCAGCATCGGTAAAACCATCGGTTGTTTCTATATAGAGAGCCCTGCCATGCGTGGCCTGCTGAGAAGGCTAAAATGTGACAACTATAAAGTTTTGGTCGCTGCATCTTCTATCATCCGGCCCGGCGTGGCACAAAGTGGCATGATGCGCGAATATATCTTCCGTCACAATCATCCGGATCAATTTGATTATTTCCATGAAGTTTTCAAAAAAGAACTGGGCGAGACCTATGGTATAATGGTTTATCAGGAAGATGTAATTAAGATTGCGCTGCATTTCGGAGGCATTTCCGCAGAAAACGGTGACTTTTTAAGAAGGGCCATGAGTGGCAAAGGCAGGTCTCTGGATTTGTTGCAAAAGCTGAAAAATGACTTTTTTGATTCCTGCCAAAAAAAAGGGCACCCAGAGCAGCTTACTAAAGAAGTTTACCGTCAGATTGAGTCTTTTGCAGGCTATTCTTTTTGCAAAGCCCATTCTGCATCCTACGCTGTAGAAAGCTACCAGAGCCTATATCTCAAAGCCTACTACCCTATCGAGTTTATGGTGTCAGCCATTAACAATGGAGGCGGATTTTACCGGACAGAAGTTTATATTCACGAGGCTAAAATGTCTGGCGCAACCATACATCTGCCCTGCGTTAACCTCAGCGAATCGTATACTACGCTGTATGATAAAAATGTATATCTGGGCCTTATGCACATAGAAAAAATGGAAATTTTCCTTAAACATCTGATCCCCGAAGAAAGAAAAAATAATGGTGAATATACATCTCTGGAAGATTTTTTTAAAAGAATACCCATTGGCATAGAAGCCTTGCAAACATTAATATTTGTAGGAGCTTTCAGGTTTACAGGCAGGCAAAAACATGAGTTGCTTATAGAAGCCAGATTTTTGCTGGGCAAAAACCATCATCGAAACAAAACAAAATCCCTGTTTGATGAGCCACAAAAAGATTATCAACTGCCGGTCATCCACAAAAACGCTTTCGAAGATGCTTTTGATGAGATAGAGATCTTAGGTTTCCCGGTCAGCCATTCTATATTTGATTTACTAAAAACCAAATACAGAGGCCATGTAATGGTAAAAGATCTTTTGGATTATCATAAAAAAGAGGTGAAAATGCTGGCTTACCTTATATCCAGAAAGCATGTACCCATAGAAAGCGGCAGCATGTACTTCGGAACGTGGATTGATGCGGAAGGGCAATACTTTGACACGGCTCATTTCCCGGATAGCCTGACAAGGTTTCCCTTTAGAGAAGGTGGCATCTATCTTCTTCTCGGCATTGTGGAGGTAGACTACCATTTCCCTACAGTCACTATTACAAAAATGGCCAAAATGCCACTGATAGCAGATCCCAGATATACCATGGATGAGGATAAATCCCAGGAAGTGGCCAAAAGCCTGCGGGAAGATGTAAGCCTTACCTTTAGAAAACCCTACCCTCAGGAACATCAGATCGGATTACCAAGGAATAAAATGACCGGCCGTTACTAAAACCTGGTCTTTACCAACCTGATTAATTTGCATAAAAAAAGCCCGTAATATTACGAGCTTTAACATATCGATTGAACGGTAAACCTAAAGATTTTGGTCTTCATGCTTACCTTCTTTGATTTCCTCTACCATTTTAGCGTTAAAAGCAGGCAAATCTTTTGGTGTCCTGCTGGTGACAAGGCCATTATCCGTTACCACTTCGCTATCTTCCCAAATGGCGCCGGCATTTTTAAGGTCAATACTGATAGAATTCACAGAGGTCATTTTTCGGCCTTCCACCGCACCGGCATTGATAAGGATCTGTGGACCGTGGCAAATTGCAGCCACCGGCTTGTGCTGTCTGAAGAAATCCTGTACAAAAGAGATCGCTTTATCATTGGTTCTCAACTGGTCTGGGTTGATAACACCGCCAGGCAAAACCAACGCATCATAATCGGAAGCAGAGACACTGTCCAGCGTTTGGTCTACAGGATATTCTTTTCCCCAGTCTTTCTCGGCCCACGCCTTGATAGAACCACTTTCTGGACTTACAATATCCGCTGTCCAGCCTTGTTGCTCAAGATATTCTTTAGGAGATTTTAATTCGCTTTCTTCAAATCCATTGGTTGCAAGTATTGCAATTTTCTTTGACATAATAATTTATTTTTGGTGTTAATATGCAATAACTAAGAAAATATAATGCCGACAACAGTCAACAAATGCTAAAAATTTGTTAAAGCTATCCGCAACCCTTAGAAAGATTTGGAGACCATCCATTTACCCTTGTATGATATGCATTGCATTTATCATCAATATCATCCCTCAAAACACGAAAATTAAATGCATATCTACTAAATTTGTAAAAAAGATCAATAATGACGGTAAAGGATTTGATAGGGAATTATATGGTACAGGGAACCAACCAGGATGATACCGGCATCGTTTACCACGGTACCTTGAGCCTGGCAACAGATATCAATAACCGCATCATTGCACGCTGGGAGATTGGCAACCATATCCAAAAAGGCAGCGGATTTTTTAAAGATGAGATCCTGGTAATCAACTTCAGCTACGTTGGTGATGATGACCTGGCTTACAAAGGTGTTGCAGTGTACCGATGCCTGGGCAAAGATTTGTTAGACGGTTTCTGGTCAGAAGATCATGGCAATCCGAGATTTCTCGGCAGCGAATATTGCCGCCGCATTACGGAACAGGATTTGCTTAATTAAAAAACTTAAAAGAGATCAAAACTAATGGCATACCGATAAACCAGCCTTCTGTATGAAATTATCTAACTGATCTCCAAATATTAATTCACACCTATTAAAAATATTATTATGAGTTCAGAAAATCAGAACAGACACGCCTATTTTGTAGGGGGCGGACTGGCCAGTTTAGCAGGCGCCGTTTACCTGGTAGAAGATGGTGGTTTCCAAGGAGAAAACATCCATATCATCGAGGCATTGCCAATTTTGGGAGGCAGCAACGACGGAGCCGGAACCAAAGAAAAGGGGTTTATCTGCCGCGGCGGAAGAATGCTGAACGAAGAGACTTACGAAAACTTTTGGGATCTCACCTCAAGAATCCCTTCTCTGGATGTCCCCAACATTTCGGTAAAGGACGAGATCCTGGCTTTTGACCACGCCAATCCTACCCACGCCAATGCAAGGCTGATTGATAAAGATGGCACGCGGCTTCCGGTAACTGATATGGGATTTGACACCAAAGACCGTATGAAAATGCTGAAACTGTTTTTTGCAGACGAAAATGACCTCGATAACATTACCCTTCGGGATTGGTTTGACGACCATTTTTTCACTACCAATTTCTGGTACATGTGGCAAACGACTTTTGCATGGCAGGAATGGAGCAGTATTTTTGAATTTCAGCGTTATATGAAACGTATGCTGCTGGAGTTTTCCCGGATAGAAACCCTGGAGGGCGTTACCAGGACGCCATATAATCAATACGAATCTGTGATCTTACCTATAAAAAAATTTCTGGATCAATATAATGTCGATTTTTCATTGCGCAAAACCGTTACCGACCTTCATTTTAAAGACGGCGATAACATTACCGTCACTCAAATTGAATGCACTAACGAAGAAGGCAACACCGAAAGTATTACCGTGCAGGAAGGTGATCTGGTATTTTTCACAAACGGATGTATCACCGATAATTCCAATAACGGTGACTACAAAACGCCGGCAAAATATCTACCCGGGAACCCGCCCAGCTTTGCACTCTGGCGTAAAATTGCCGATAAAAAACCAGGGAAACTAGGCAACCCGGATCCGTTTTTCAGCAAGCCGGAAGAAACCAAATGGTACTCGTTCACACCAACCTTCAGAGGAAATCAAATGCTGAAACTGATAGAAGAATACAGCGGCAACAAACCGGGAAGTGGCGCTCTGATGACGTTTAAAGATTCTTCGTGGCGGATGTCTATTGTAGTGGCAGCACAACCACACTTCAAAGCCCAGGGCGACGACACCACAATCCTTTGGGGCTACGGCTTATACCCGGATAATATAGGAGATTTTGTAAAAAAACCAATGATTGACTGCACCGGAGAAGAAATTTTAACCGAACTGATTCATCACCTTCATTTTGAACAGCATGAGCAAGAAATCAAAAGCAGCGTCATTAATGTAATCCCTTGTATGATGCCGTATATCGATGCACTGTTCCAGCCACGAGCCAAGGCCGACCGCCCGGCGGTAGTTCCCGAAGGAAGCACTAATCTTGCATTGATCAGCCAGTTTGTAGAGATACCGGAAGATATGGTGTTTACCGAAGAATACTCTGTACGTGCCGCCAGACTGGCTGTTTACACCCTGCTTGGCCTGGATAAGGAAGTAGCTCCGGTTACCGAATACTGGAAACGCCCCGATGTATTGGCCAAAGCCGTACACACCGCTTACAGAAGTTAAATTATAAACAATAAACAAATCTATACAATGAATTTTAAAAATATTACCGTTGCAGGAAGCGGCGTTTTAGGCTACCAGATTGCTTTCCAGACAGCATTTCATGGTTTTAATGTAACAGTTTACGACATCAGCGATGAGGTTTTATCAAAAGCGAAAACTAAATTTGAAAATCTCGCTGAATCATATAAGCAGGATCTGAAAGCAACGGATGATCAGTTGGCAGCCACCAAAAATAACCTGCATTATAGCGCCAATCTCGCAGAGGCTGTAAAAGATGCCGATCTTGTGATAGAAGCTGTACCGGAAAATCCTGAAATTAAAATTAATTTTTACAAAGAGCTGGCAAAAGTAGCTCCGGAGAAAACCATATTTGCAACCAACTCTTCCACTATGCTGCCCAGCCAGTTTGCTGACGTCACGGGACGCCCGGCGAAATTTGTAGCCCTGCATTTTGCCAATGAAATCTGGATCCACAATACGGCCGAAATCATGGGTCATCCGGGAACAGACCCGGAAGTTTTTGATGCGACCGTCGCATTTGCAAAAGCGATAGGCATGGTAGCTCTTCCGCTGAAAAAAGAACAACCCGGTTACATTGTCAATTCATTGCTGGTGCCGTTGCTAAGTGCTGCTACCAACTTATTGGTGAACGAAGTGGCAGATGTACAAACGATTGATAAAACATGGATGGTAGCCACAGGAGCACCATTGGGACCTTTTGGCATATTGGATGTCGTGGGTATTACCACCGCTTATAACATTTATAAAATGGCAGCCGAAGCTACCAAAGATCCGTTAAAAATAAAAACGGTGGAATACCTGAAAGAGAATTTTATTGACCAAAACAAACTTGGCGTGGCAACCGGTGAGGGATTTTATAAGTACCCGCATCCCGCCTTTGAAGATAAAGATTTCCTGAAATAAGGTACATAACCATACAAAAAAAGGTGAAACTCTTAGCTTCACCTTTTTTTGTATCTGATCTATACAGTCTTTAGTATCCGAAGATATCTTCCAGACTAAGTTCTGTAAAAGTACCCATCTTGTTCACAGAATCCATATTCAGGTTTTCTTTTTTCCCAATAATGGCCGTGTTGTATTTCAAAGGTTTTACCTCGGAATTGTAAAATGCTGTCAGTTCGGGCAATGTCAGTGTCTGGATCTCAGCATAGACATCTTTCCTCACATCATAATCAATCCCTAATTTTTTAAGTGCCATCTGGTTATAAAAAATGTTGGTCCTGTTGATCCTGTTAGACGCAATCTGCTTAAGCGCAGAACCTTTCGCATTCTCAAACTGAGCCGGGATCTGAGGAAAATCTGCCATCAGATCACTCATCGCAGCGACTGCCAATGGCAGTTTATTAGCCTGTGTCCCGATATAATTGGTCACATAATTCGGATGGTTTTTCTCTGTTGCGTTGGCGTAAGAAACATAAGCCGAATAAGCCAGGGACTTACTCTCTCTGATCTCCTGGAAGACAATGGAAGATAGACCACGGCCAAAATATTCATTAAAAACGCTCGCTTTACCGAAGTTGGCAATATTAACATCGCTTGCTTTCGCCACCTTAGACATCTCCATCTGCACCATATCATAGTTGGTAAAATAAACTTTACCTTCGGTTGCCGGCTCGGCATACTCTTTTGCTTTGGCAGGCTGAAGTTTTGTGTTGACAACAAATGGTTTTACCGATTTCTCAAGGCCTTTTTGATTTTCACCGTACAAGAAAACCTCGTAAGGATATTGATTCAGGGTTTTGATCTTAGACATCAACTGATTTACATCAATGTTTTGAAGACGCTCTTTGGAAATCACATCTGTCATTCTGGAGTCTTTCCCAAATTTGGCATAATTGGAAAGTGCAGCCATAATTCGGTTTTTATCCTTTTTAGCAACCTCTCTGGATTCCAAAATGGTTTTCACCGTCTGATCGTAGATGGCTTTATCTGCTTTTACATTGTTGATCCAATGGTTCATCAGCGCCACGCCTTTTGGCATATTGCTCTCCAGCCCGCTAAGGCTGATAATCATTTGGTCGTTAGAAGTCCGGAAACTGTTAGAAATCCCCAGTTTAAAGAACTCTTCTTTCAGCTGTTCCGGCGTATATTTATCCGTCCCAAGATACTGTAAAACCGTTACACCCAGTGCCAGCTCTTTGTCATTATCTGTCCCAAACGGGAAAATATAATTAACCTGAGCCACCTCATTATATTTGTTTTTAACGAAGCTTACCGTTTTATCTTTGATTTTGGACGTGTTAATCGCTGTTTTAAAATCAATGAACTGAGGTTTGATATCGGCCGCTTTGGTATTGATAATATCTTTTAAAAACGGTGATTGCGCTTCCCTATTCAACTTGATTGGCGTAATCCCGGGATTCTCTACCCGAACCAATTTATCGTTGACGCCTTTTTCTTTGTAAACCACAACATAGTTATCCTTGAAGAAGTCGTTGGCAAATTTCACCACGTCGGCTTTTGTAATCGCTTCGTACTGATTGATCTCGTCCAGTTCCTGCTCCCAGGTTCTGTCGCCAATATAAGTAGAATAAAGCGTTGTGGCCAGACCGTCAGCAGTTTCCCAGCGTTTCATCCTCTGAACTTTCAGATCATTGACGATAGCGTTTAGCATCCAGTCCGGGAACTCCCCCTTTTTAACCAGTTCGATCTGATCCAGCAACAGTTTTTTAGCTTCGTCAAAGCTTTGTCCTTCTTTCGGAACAACACTTAGTACAAAAGCACCATAAGCTTTATAAGGCGACTCGTAAGCCCCTGCACCCAGGGTTTTTTGCTTTTGATTGATATTAAGGTCGATAAGGCCTGCATCGCCACTGTTACTCAATATTTCTGCCACCACATCTGCCAGTCTGGCTTCCTGAGTACCGTTGGAATCGGTTCTCCAAGCCATGGTCATCCTTGGTGTAGACGGGCTTTTTACCGTTCTGGTAACGATGCTTGTCATTGGCTCTTCGGTGACAGCTTTTTTAGCAGGTAATTCTTTATATTTAAACGAACCAAAATACTGATCTACCAGTTTGATGGTTTTGTCATAATCCAAGTCACCTACCAAAACAACAGCCATATTATTAGGCACATAATACGTATCAAAATATTTGTGAATAGCCTCCATAGACGGGCTTTTCAAATGTTCTGATGTCCCGATGGTGGTCTGCTGCCCGTTTGGATGTTTTGGGAAAAGCGCTTCCATCATTGCATAATTTACAAGACGCCCGTCATTGTCCTGCGCACGGTTGTACTCCTCATAAACCGCCTCCAACTCGGTATGGAATAATCTTAATACCAATTCTGAAAAACGCTCATGTTCCACCTT
Organism: Epilithonimonas bovis DSM 19482; assembly: GCF_900108115.1. Taxonomy (GTDB): domain Bacteria; phylum Bacteroidota; class Bacteroidia; order Flavobacteriales; family Weeksellaceae; genus Epilithonimonas; species Epilithonimonas bovis. The sequence goes on along the minus strand of NZ_FTPU01000041.1, from coordinate 10,283 downwards.
CAGCCATTTCTCCAACTCGTTGGATGGGATATTATTTTTATAAACCGTCTCATCCAGCCAGGTGTGGGCATTGGTTCCTGTTGCGCCAAGTGATGAGATTGCCTTGTCATACTCATTGGCAATCGCATATTTGGATGCTTCCTGAGAGACTTCGTCAATTTTTTTGTAAAGCGCTTTTTTCTTGGCAGGATCTTTTTCTGCTTTGTGCTGTTCGTAAAGATCAGAGATCTCTTTTAGCAAGGCTTTCTCTTTTTCCCAATCCTGAGTCCCAAGATGAGAGGTCCCTTTGAAAACCATATGCTCCAGATAGTGCGCCAATCCGGTATTGTCGCTTGGATCGTTATTAGACCCTGTTCTTACCGGGATATAAGTTTGGATTCTGGGTGCGTCATCATTCTTGGCGAGATAAACTTTTAGCCCGTTTTTGAGTGTATAAACTCTTACGCCGGACTGGTCATTTTTTACGGTTTGATAAGTGTATCCCTGCGGGTCTGTGCTACTTTGTGTTTCAAATTTCTGTGCCATTGCATTCATCATAAATAGAAGTGAAATCGAAATGAGAATTTTCTTCATATTATTCTTTTATTTTTTTACTAAGTCTTTAAGTTGCCTTATCTGTCTTTGCAAATCAGTATTTGTTACATTACACCACACTCAAAAACGCCATTGTATCTACATTATCTGCATAAGTATCCAGAGAAGGGTTCTGCGTTTGCCCAAACCCAACAGAACTGAGTCCTAATTCCGGTTTTGCAACGATGGCCTGGATATCATTTTTATTATCTTCCAGAAACTGGTTTATTTCTTCAGCATTCTCATACCTGGAAAAATTAATGACTGATAACGGACTGAATAACTGCTGTTCTTCTTTCATCATCACAAAATTATTATCCCAGAACAGATCCTGATTCAGCAGATAAACGGCTCTGTTATAATCATAGTTATTGGCATATTTGTTATGATTGATGATCTCTTTATAATTAATAAAATTTTCAAATAACCGGTCTAATTTAAAATCTTTCGGAATCAAAATCCGGGTTACATTCCTACAGCCCAAACCAAAATAACGGAAAATATCATCCGCTAACAGCTGTAATTCTTCATCCGTCTCATCGCCCCGCAAGACAGCAACAGATGTCCTGTTTTTGCGGATAATACTCAGGCTGTTTTTAAAATAATATTCCAGGTACCGGGCTGTGTTATTACTTCCTGTGGCTATCACAGCATCATAGTTTTCCAGCCTTTCTACAAGCTCGTACTCTATTTTGTTATCAGAAAATTCCTGCCATAATTGCAATAAAAATGGTAACACCAAACGGTCTTTTGACGATAGCTTAATTACCGGGATATGATTGCTTAATAGGACAGAAATCACATCATGAAATCCCACCAGAGGGATATTGCCGGCCAGGATCAGCCCAACTCTTTTGGGATCGTTTGGAAGCTGATATTTTGCCAGCCAGTCTGTTATATTTTGACGGGTAAAGAGGCTTGCCCACTGTTCCAGGTTATAGTACTGATTTTCCTTTGTAAACCAGGGGTTTTCGAGTTCCGAACGTTTGATAAGTGCTGCCAGGTTTTCGTCCAGCTTATTATAATCTTTTTCGTCTTTTTGCAGGAATCCTGTAATGAATTCGCCCAATTTTACGAGCCCCAAAATTTTGTCTTCGTTCAGCATAGCTGGCTTTTTTTTTGTAATTTTGCACAAAAATATAAATAATAATAGCAATGGCTATCAAGATAACAGACGAATGTATCAATTGCGGTGCTTGCGAACCAGAATGCCCGAACAATGCTATCTATGAAGGCGCTGTGGACTGGAAGGCTTCCGAAGGCACTACATTGAAAGGACATGTGGTATTATCATCGGGTCTCTCTGTAGATGCTGATGCGCCACAGGAGCCGATAGAAGATGATTATTACTTTATCGTGCCGGATAAATGTACAGAATGCAAAGGTTTTCATGAGGAGCCACAATGTGCGGCAGTATGCCCTGTTGACTGCTGTGTTCCCGACGAAGATCATGTAGAATCAGAAGAGCAGCTTCTTGCTAAAAAAGCGTTTCTGCATAACGAGTAATTGAGTTAATCAATTCAAATATCGTTTATACACACCTTAAAAATTCAAAATCAAAATATTAATTGACCCATGAAAAAACATAATTTTAGTGCAGGACCAAGCATTCTTCCTCAGGAAGTTTTTCAGAAAGCAGCAGAAGCCATTTTGGACTTTAACGGGATGGGCTTATCGCTTTTGGAAATTTCGCACAGAAGCAAAGAGTTTGTTGCCGTGATGGATGAGGCCCGCGCTATTGTAAAAAGACTGATGAACCTTGGTGATGATTACGAAGTGCTCTATCTGCAAGGTGGTGCAAGCCTGCAATTCCTGATGGTTCCTATGAACCTGCTTACAGAAAATGGTAAAGCAGCCTATCTTGACACCGGCACTTGGGCCGCCGGCGCTATCAAAGAAGCTAAAAAAATCGGGAATGTAGATGTGGTAGCCTCTTCAAAAGATGCCAATTATTCATTTATCCCAAAAGATTATACCGTAGGTTCAGAATATGATTATTTCCACTGCACATCGAACAATACTATTTTTGGGACTCAAATCAAAGAATTCCCACACGTGGATACACTGATGGCTTGTGATATGTCATCAGACATTTTTAGCAGGCAGCTGGACTTTTCTAAATTTGACCTTATCTATGCCGGAGCGCAGAAAAACATGGGCCCAGCAGGTACTACCCTGGTAGTTGTGAAAAAAGACATCCTGGGCAAAACCGGAAGAAACATCCCGACATACCTGGATTATGCCGTACATATTGCCAAAGAATCAATGGCTAATACGCCACCAGTTTTTGCAGTTTACGCCTCTTATCTTACACTTAAACATCTTGAAGACAACGGCGGAATTGCTGCTGCAGAACAGAAGAATAATGCGAAGGCAAAACTCCTTTATGATGAGATTGACAGAAACCCAAATTTCCAGGGTGTGGCTGCAGTAGAAGACCGTTCTTTTATGAATGTTACTTTTACCTTGACAGACGAATCCAAAAAAGAAGCCTTTGACAATGCCTGGAAAGCAGCCGGCATCAGTGGACTGAATGGCCACAGAAGTGTCGGCGGTTACAGAGCCAGCATCTATAACGCTATGCCGATAGAAAGCGTGCAGGTACTTGTAGATGTGATGAAAAGCATTTAAAAAATCTTTTTTAATATAATTTAGAAACGCCTTCAATCACCATGAAGGCGTTTTTTGTTAAACTAATGTTAATTAGTAGAAAAATTTGTATCTTAGCGAACCTCGAAAAAACCGCTCAAACACCTCGGGGGAACTAAGTAAATAAAGGTTTTTTGAATTAAACATGATTGTATTAGCCAACGACGGGATCACTGCAAACGCGATCCGGACCCTGAGGGATGCAGATATTACGGTTCTTGAGGCACGGGTGTCGGCAGAGCATCTCAGCAAATTCATCAATGATAACCAGGTAGATGTTCTTCTGGTAAGAAGTGCCACGCAGGTTACAAAACAACTGATAGACGCATGCCCCAACCTAAAAATTGTAGGGCGCGGCGGAATAGGTATGGATAATATTGATGTAGACTACGCCATAGACAAAGGCCTTTACATCATCAATACACCTACAGCCTCATGCAAATCTGTTGCAGAGCTGGTTTTTGCACATTTCTTTTCTTTAGCAAGATTTTTACACGAGAGCAACAGGCTCATGCCTCTGGAAGGCGACACCCAATTTGATTCGCTCAAAAAAACATTCCAAAACGCCACCGAACTTTCCGGTAAAACACTAGGTGTTATTGGCATGGGAAACATCGGCAAAGAGGTTATAAAATTAGGTATTTCTTTGGGAATGAAAATCTTAGCTTACAACAGGACACCCAAAACCGAAACTTTGGAAATCAGTTTTTTCGACGGCCAGTCTTTGAATTTTGAAATAAAATCTGTAAATTTAGATGACGTTTTAAAAAATGCTGATTTTATATCAATCAACACAGGCAAGACTGAAGGGTACCTGATAGATTACAAAGAACTCGAACTCATGAAAGATGGTGTTTTTATCGCTAATACAGCCAGAGGCGGCGTCATCAACGAGGTTGCACTCATAGATGCGATAGAACACGGAAATGTGGCTGGTGCTGCGTTGGATGTTTTTGAAAAAGAGCCAAAACCCGAACTGGAAATCCTTATGAATCCTGCCCTATCACTCTCTCCGCACGTTGGTGGCAATACCATCGACGCACAAAACCGCATCGGAGAAGAATTGGCGCAGCAAATTATTAATTTAAAAGCTCAACTATAATATGCCAGTATTTAAACCATTCAAAGGAATCAGACCCAATCCTGATTTTATAGATGTTTTCCCGACTTATTCTCTGGATAATTTTACACAGGAAGAGATCAATAAAAAAGCGCAGCAGGACCACTCTTATATCCAGATGATAAAACCTGCCGTGGTAAGCAAGTCCAAAGATATTGACAGAAATCTGAGAAAAATAAGGTCTAATTTTGAAGAACTGCTGGATGAAAAAAAACTGACACAGGATGATTCTTCTTATTACCTGTATGAGCAGACAATGCCCGATAAAACCTCATTCCGTGGACTGCTTGGACTGGTAAGTGTAGATGACTTTTGGGAAGGCAAGATCAAAAAACATGAGTCTACCATCACAGAAAGAAGAATGAAAATGGCGCATTACCTGGAAAAAGTGAATGTGCAGGCAGAACCGGTGCTTTTGACCTACCATTCCAACTCCAAGGTGGAACTGTTGATGACGCATGAGCAAAAAAATGTGCCCATCATCAACTATACTGATGAGAAAGGTGTAAGACACAAAATCTGGCGGATAGATAACAGGCTGAAACTCCAACAGTTTAAGGAAGTGTTGGATCCCATCGATTCATTTTACATTGCAGACGGGCACCACAGGATAGGATCTGTTGCAGAATATGCTAAAAAACAGCGGGACAAATATAAGCGTTCGCACGGAACCGAGCATTATAACTTTGTTTACAGCTTTATCGTCTCCAATCAGTCCATTAAAATCAATGATTACAACCGCTTGCTTAAAGATCTTAATGGTCATTCGGAAGAGGATTTCCTAGAAAAACTGAAGGAAGATTTCCAGATCCACGAGAAAGGTGAGGCTCCTTATTTCCCTTCCCAAAAATTCCACATCAGCATGTATCTCAATGGGAAGTTCTACAGTTTGCATGTAAAACACAGCATCCGGGAACAGCACAAAAACGAGAATGACCTGGATCATCACCTCGTAGACAAATACATTTTTGAAAGTATCCTGGGGATAGAGAATGCAAAACATACCGACAAGATTACTTACTTAAAGGGGACATCAGACATCAACGGCATCATAGAGCTCAAAGAAAAAGTTGATACCGGCGATTATAAAGTAGGCTTCGGAATATATCCGATAAGTTTTACAGATCTTTTAAAAATTTCTGACAAAGAGATAAAAATGCCTCCCAAATGTACCTTAATAGAGCCCAAATTAATTACGGCTCTGGTCATGTATGATATGAAGTAAAAACAGGTTTAAGCGGCTTATTATGGTCGCTTATTTTTTTATGCCTACAGAAAATAATTAATTAACGTTAATAATATTTCTTATCTTTACTTATTAATAATAACACAAAGGATATATTAAAACTAATATTCAACTTATGTATCCAAAAGAATATATCAATTGTGACCAGGAGGCCATCCATATTTGTGGAGAAGTCCAGGAATATGGTTTCCTGATAGGCGTCCAGGATTCTAAAATTACCTTCTACAGCCAGAATATTCTGGATCTTTTTCCAGTCAATAATATTTTAGGTGAAGACATTCATGCGTTTTTTGACCAACTAGGCATTGATATCAATTGGGAAAATTATTCTGATAACCAAGAACTTGCCATACAGCATATCTCTTATAACAATCAGGAGTATACAGTGAGCATCCATACCCAAAACGGCTTCACTTTTTTTGAAATCGAGATAGTATTCCCTGGTCATAAAATCAACAAAGAGTATTTTGCTGTCCAGAGTATTCTGAGAAATATGGATAGCAAAGATATCTGGAAGCTTTTACTCAAGGAGATCCAGGCTATTATAGACTTTGACCGTGTGATGATTTACCAGTTTTTGTATGATGGCAGCGGGCAGGTAATAGAGGAACTGGTAAAGCCCAACCTGGAAAGTTATCTTGATTTGCATTATCCCGAATCGGACATCCCGGCGCAAGCCAGAGCTATGTATCTGAAAAATCCGGTAAGGATAACTTCTCATGTCTCGGGAACTACTTCACCGATTGTAGGAATTATTCCAAAAGAAAATATAGATCTGACGTACAGCGTAACCAGAGCATCTTCACCAGTACACAGACAGTATCTTAAAAATGCTCATGTAGAATCCAGCTTCAGCACCTCTATTATTGTGAATGGTGAACTCTGGGGATTGGTTGCCTGCCAAAACGCGGCACCTAAGCATCTTGATCTGCAGTCCCGGCTTTTGGCCGAAACGCTGACCAGAGCATCAGCCAATGCTTATGCATCTCAAAAATCTTTGAAGACTTTAAAAGAATATCAGAAAATTAATCTTAATAATATTTCTCTGCGACAAAATCTGCTGAGTGAGGAAGATTTCGGCAAATCACTCAAAAAAAACATCAGAGACATAATGGATAGTTGTGCGGCAGATGGCATGATTATCAGAATCAATAATGAAATCCTGACTTGTGGGAAATTTCCCAATGATAATGATATCGAAAAAATCATTGACTGGAGCAAGCAACATAATTCAGATTTTGAAGAAAACACCTTTGCTTCCAACTCGTTTTGTCAAACCAAAGACCTGGATCTGGATACCCCGGACAAGAGTTGTGGCATTATCATCAGCATACTGGGCAATAACACGTCCGACATGCTGATATGGCTGAGAAAAGAACAGGGGCACAAAATCAAATGGGCCGGAAAACCAGAGAAATCTGCCATTTCTGAAATCAGGAACGGTGTGGAAATTATAAAGTTCTCTCCAAGAAAATCATTTGAGGTGTGGAAGGAGTATGTAAAAGGGACTTCTTTGCCGTGGAAAATCAAAGAAATAGAATCCGCAAAATGGATCACCTCTGTTATCCTGAAAGCATCGCACACCAAGTCTTCTCAGATTTTGGATCTTAATAACCAGCTAAAAGAACTCAACCAGGAGCTCGATTCTTTCTCTCACAGTATATCTCATGACCTTAATACGCCGCTGACGGTTATCAAACTGAATGCGCAGCTGGCCAAAAGGCTGCCAGATCCGGAGAAAGTGCAGACAACATTAGATAATATCATCGCCCAGGTAGATACAATGAGTGACATGATCCGCAATGTTCTGGAGCTTAGCCGTATCAAAAAATCAGAAATAGAACTGAAAAAAATTGAAGTGGATTCTCTTATAGAAAAATTGGCAGAGGACTCCAAAATAAGCTTTAATTGCCCTAAAACAGAGATTATAATAGAAAACACACCCGAAGTGCTGGGCGACAAAACGATGGTTTATCAGGTTTTTATCAATGTGATAGGCAACGCTGTAAAATATTCTTCCAAATCAAAAAAACCATTGGTGAAAATTGTGGGCAAAGTGTATGATGATGCGGTAACGTACAGCATTACAGATAATGGCATCGGAATCGATCAAAAAGAATCCAAAAAAATGTTCAAGATTTTTAGCCGGATGAATAATGCCAAAGAATTCAAAGGGAACGGCGTTGGGCTGAGCATTGTACATCACCTGATGGAGAAAATGGGCGGTAAAATCAGCTACGAGAACGAGAGTGGAAAAGGCACCACGTTTATATTAAAATTTCAGAAACCTAATTATGATTTCAGTATTTCTTAAAGAGCAAACCAAACAACATCACGACGACACCGAAGCCCAACTACAGTCTCAAAAAATATTTGACAAATCCTATACACTGGAAGATTATAAGAAACTTCTGATCCATAATTACCAGCTCATCAGCAGATATGAACCGCAAATCCGGGAAAAACTGAAAAATCATACTGCTCTCCAACTGGATGTAAGAAGTAAAATAAAAGCTTTACAAAAAGACCTGGCCGCACTCAACATCATTACTAACAACGAATTGCCCACTCATAATCTGGAAAACGAGGCCGAAGCATTCGGAGCCTTGTACGTGATGGAAGGCTCTACCCTTGGCGGGAATGTAATTGCCAAGCAACTCAAAAAAAATCCCGAATTTGTGGATACAGAATTTAATTATTTTGGCATTTATGGCGAAAACACAGGGACTTTGTGGCAGGAATTTAAGCAAATTCTTGATCAGGCCGTTACAGAAGAACATTATCCTGATTGCGTTGCCGGCGCCAAGAAAGCTTATCAGCTGTTATCCTGACTGACCATTCGTTTTCTGCAAAACATTTTATTTTATCAAAAGATTAACAAGTCCGTATTTTTCGCACTTTTTTATTTTCTGTACATTTACAGAACAGACAGTACTATCAAAATAATTCTTAAGATAAATTAGAATGAAAAAACTGATCCTTTTACCCGCCATTGCGGCTCTATTATTATCATGTAAATCCAAGAACATTGCTATGGAACAACCACAAGAATGGAAACATACCACCAATATTTATGAAGTTAATGTAAGACAATATACTCCGGAAGGCACTTTTACGGCTTTCGAAAAAGAATTGCCACGACTTAAAAAAATGGGTGTGAAAACATTGTGGTTTATGCCCATTACACCCATCGCGCAGCTCAACAAAAAAGGCAGTTTGGGAAGCCCTTATGCGGCTTATGACTATACCAGCATCAATCCGGAATTTGGTACGCTGGAGACTTTTAAGCATCTGGTAGATGAAGCGCACAGGATGGGTTTCAAAGTAATTATTGACTGGGTAGCCAACCATACCGGCTGGGACCATGTCTGGACCAAAACTCATCCCGACTTTTACCTTAAAGATCCAGACGGCAGCTTTCACAAAGCCAGCGGAATGGATGATATTATCGAACTCGATTATTCTAACAAAGCAATGAGGCTTGCGATGATAGATGCGATGAAATATTGGGTTAAAGAAACCAATATCGACGGATTCCGATGCGATTTGGCAAGCTGGGTAGAAGTTGATTTCTGGCAACAGGCACGGCCAGAAGTCGAAAAACTGAAACCACTTTTCTTTTTAGGTGAGTTTGATGAGCTGGAAAACCCAGAATATGGGAAGGTATTTGATGCCAGCTACAGTTGGAAGTGGATGCACCTTTCTCAGGATTTTTATCAGAAACACCTTCCGCTTTCTGACCTCAAAAATCTGTTGGAGCAATATTCCAAGATTGGCGATAACTCTATGCGGGCTTGGTTTACCACCAATCATGATGAAAACTCATGGAATGGCACCGAATACGAAAAATATGGCGATTTTGCGCCGGCCTTAGCCGTTTTCTCTGCCACATGGAATGGTGTACCACTGCTCTACTCCGGTCAGGAATTGCCCATGAAAACCAAGCGCCTGGAGTTTTTCGAAAAAGACCCAATCCCATGGACCGGGCAATACGATCTAGACAGTTTTTATAAGACGCTGCTCACGCTTAAATCAGAGAATCCGGCACTGCGAGGTGGCGATCCTGCGGTAACAACGTACTGGATCAATACTTCTGAAAATGACAGGATATTGGCTTACCTGAGGAAAAATGGTGACCGTGAAGTTCTGGTTATCATTAACACCACAAAGGATGCTGCGAATTTTAAACTGGATGATGATAAAGCAATTGGCAGCTATATCAATGTATTCACCGGTAAAAAGTCAGAACTTATCAAAGGCTCTGACGTACATCTGGACGCTTTTGGATATTTGGTTTACGAAAAATAAATCCCTAACAAATGAAAACTGATTTTCTGACTGTTGAAGAATATATCAATACCTGTTGTGCATTTAGGAATTAAAAAAGAAAAAAGATTGTCCATTTGATTAAAAAATCGTATATTTAATTGATTACCAAGTCATTAAATACATGAACAATCTTATTCAAAACTACAAAATTATTTTAAAAGAATTGACAAACACCTGTAAATATATTACTACAAGTAAGCAAATTAGGCTTCCAAAAATGTCTGATTTGGAACTTGTGGCACTCAATCTCACTGCAGAATATATGTCTATTAACTCTGAACTACAGTTATTTAGATGCATTTCAGGGACTGATTTGGAGGGAAGAATTGAAAGGAGTGTCTACAATAAAAGGAAAAGAAAACTTTT